>CAYUAP010000110.1:0-8067 GCA_964442735.1 uncultured Planctomycetaceae bacterium
CCAGACTTTATTTTATCCAGACTTTATTTTATCCAGACTTTATTTTATCCAGACTCTATTTTATCCAGACTTTACTTGGTTATTGTTATTTTACGTCGGTATGGATTCGATGAACTCCATTACACAGGGTCTAAAGATGTATTTTGTGGATGTCTTAAATGAAAACTCCGTTCCTCCCCGATTCATACTGTTTTTGAGCTTGAAATAACTATTTAGATTCATAAAAAAAACACCGGCTGTTCACCGGTGTTTTTTTGTTTATACTCAAGGACTTTTTGTATTCCTTCTTTTCAAAACAAGCATCTCGCCAGTTTTGGAGTGTGCGGACAAGAACGACCGCACTTCCCACAAAGACATATTTATAACGTCATATTTATAACGTCATAGAGTATAACTTCGATATTATTCAAAAATTAGAATATACCGAGCGCATCGAGACTGTACTTGACAATCAAACCAGCGGCAACAACGGAGACCATACTCATTAACTTAATCAAGATGTTCAAGGAGGGGCCAGTTGTGTCTTTGAAGGGGTCACCAACGGTATCACCGACAACGGTGGCTTTATGAACTTCAGACTTTTTACCGCCGAGTTTTCCGGTTTCGATATACTTCTTCGCATTATCCCAGGCACCACCTGCATTGGCCATATAAACGGCAACGCAGAACCCACAGGTTAATGTTCCGACCAGCAGACCAATAACTCCGGTAACACCCAAAATCAAACCGACGATAACCGGCATGATTAAACCAAGTAACGATGGAACAACCATTTCCTTTTGGGCTGCTTGTGTAGAAATAGCAACTGGGCGCTTGTAATCCGGCTTTACTTTATAATCCATAATACCGGGATTTTCTCTGAACTGACGGCGAACTTCTTCCACCATACCGGATGCAGCACGACCAACAGCCAGCATTGTCAAGGCTCCGAAGACAAAGACACTCATAGCGCCAAGGAAGATACCAACCAGAACCTTCGGGTTAAGAAGATTACAGGAATAGTAGTTCATCCAGTCCATCATATTGGCAGATTTAACTTCAACTAAATTGTCTAATTTCTTAAAGCTACCTTTTGCGTCTTCTTCATAACTGATAAATGGAAGGAAATCGGCTTCTTCAGGAGTAATGAATCGAGGTCCATATGAATTGGACATTTTCTTCCAAGTTTCGTTCGATAGCTTCCAATCGGTTTTAGCCCCACGATAAATCAAAGCGGATTCGTTGGGATTATTGGCCTGACTCGGCATAACCAAATAGGTTTCCGGGAACCATTCACGACCGGCAGCCTTGAATTCATCTCGTTGCTTTTTGGTTGCTTCTTTACCATCATATTTTAAGACGAACTGATTGGTAACTTTATAGAAACCTGGTTTATTGGTATCATTTTTATCCAGAACTTGAACGGCGGAAACTCCCCAGCGTTCGAAACCGACACGGACTTCTTCGATATAGGCGGCCAAAAGAGCTAATGCCGTTAAAGCGGCCGATCCAATAGCGAATCCTTTACCAGTAGCGGCCGTGGTATTTCCAAGGCTGTCCAGGGCATCGGTTCGTTCACGAACTTCAGGATCCAAACCGGACATTTCGGCATTTCCACCAGCGTTATCGGCAATTGGGCCATAGGCATCTGTAGCGAGTGTAACACCCAGGGTGGACAACATACCAACAGCTGCAATACCAATACCATAAAGCCCGAAACTGAAGATTTTAACATCGGCAAAATTGAAACCGGTAGCAAAACCAAAAGAGAGCAGGGTCGCGATACCAACAATCACAACGGGAGCCCAAGTACTGAACATACCTTCGGCAATACCAGCGATAATAACTGTAGCAGGACCTGTTTTGCCCTGATTGGCAATAGCCTGGGTTGGCTGATATTCATAGGAGGTACGATATTCGGTCCATTTTCCAATCAACCAGCCAGCCAGAAGGCCGGTAACGACGGAAAAACCAACCCACTTAAATTCGGGAACGAAGAAGTAGGCAATAATAATAGACAGAATACCAATAACGATAGATGGAATATTAACGCCCTTGGCCAGTGCTTTCAGGAGGGTTCCCTGATCGGCCTTTTCATCGGTCTTAACGAGGAAGATACCAACGATAGAAAGAACGATACCAACGGCAGCGAGCAGAATGGGCAGGAAGAGCGCATTCAACTGCTGACTGATAGTTCCATCCATTGCGGCGTAGGCGGCAACACCAAGCGCGGCGGTCGACAGAATGGATCCGCAATAGGATTCATACAGGTCGGCACCCATACCGGCAACGTCACCAACATTATCACCAACGTTATCCGCAATCGTTGCAGGGTTACGTTTATCGTCTTCCGGAATTCCAGCTTCAACTTTACCGACAAGGTCAGCTCCGACATCTGCGGCCTTTGTATAGATACCACCGCCGACACGTGCGAACAACGCTTGGGAAGAGGCACCCATTCCGAAACATAACATAACGACTGTAATTTCAACCAGACTCATATGGGCAGTAAATGGAGCCGGCAGACATGGAACCATCCAATAGAGAGCACCAAACCAGAGAACAATATCCAAAAGGCCAAGACCGACAACGGTTAAACCCATAACGGCACCGGAACGGAAGGCAACTTGAAGTCCCTGATTCAAGGATTTTTGGGCTCCAGCGGCTGTACGGGAAGAAGCCCAGGTCGCGGTCTTCATTCCACACCAGCCAGCCAAACCGGAGAAGAAACCTCCCGTCAGGAATGCGAACGGAACAATCTTGTTCTGTACGCCAAGGCCCCAAGCCAGGAAGGCCAGGAAAATACAAATAACAACGAAGAAAATGAAAACAACTTTATACTGCTGCCATAGATAGGCATTGGCTCCTTCTCGAACTGCCGAAGCAATGGAAATCATTTCTTCCGTACCTTCGTCCGCTTTCATCATCTTCACATAAAAGTAGCGCGCGAAACAAAGTGCAGCTATAGATCCTAAAAGGGCTAGAAACCAAATGAAACCATACTTGCCAAAAAACGGCTGACGTTTGGTTTCGTCTACCTTAACAGAGGTTTCCTTTTGAGCTTCAGTAGGAGCTGCTTTAGCCTCTTCCTTCTTGGGAGCTTCCGCCTTGGGAGCTTCGACCTTGGGAGCAGCAGCTTTTTCTTCTACTTTAGGAGCAACTTTAGCCTCTTCCTTTTTAGGTGCTTCCGCCTTGGGGGCTTCGGCTTTAGGAGCGGCAGCTTTTTCTTCTACTTTAGGAGCGGCTTTAGCCTCTTCCTTTTTAGGTGCTTCCGCCTTGGGAGCTTCAGCTTTAGGAGCTTCGGCTTTAGGAGCTTCAGCTTTAGGGGCTTCAGCTTTAGGAGCTTCCGCCTTCACTGTAGATGCCGGAGCCGGAGTTGCCGGTTTGTTATCCTCCGCGAAACAGTTCACTGTCATTGCCAGACCAAAGGCCAGCAGCATAACCGCCGCTACTCCCTGGAGTGCTCTGAACCAATGGGGTTTAAACATATTAATCTTCTCCTGTTGGAAAATATTGTGTTGATGTTCCGTCGCACTTTCGGATAACTCCGTCCATGGACGAATTAAAAATGCTATAAAATTTATTGTATTATCCTCTCTCCCCATAAATTGTCAAGTCTCCACTTCCTTTACTTCTTTTTATCTATACTCCAGAATGTTACAATACTGCCTTTTCCGGGAGTACAGATGTCTCGTCGTATTATCCAAAACAGACGTTACGCCTGTTTTGAAAAAAAGAATTTTAAAATGGCCTTGAGTACATATCTTGAGTATACATTACAATGCATACCATGAAAAAGGATAACTTCAGGAAATCAGGAACAAATAGATACAGATATTATATCTGTTGTATCTATTGGATATTGTATATTGGGTTATTGAAAATGAACCTGATATTCTTTTGCGTCTTTAGCGGTAACACTAAAGAAGAGTTGTCCGTTTTCCCGATGAATTGGAATCTCTTTTCCATCGGATAATACCTTAATAACATGGCGGCATAGTTCTTTTTCCCGAATGGTAATGGAAAAATGTTCCATGACAGGAATGGGGAGAATCTTCCAGACATTACCATTCGCCTGAACAGAAACAGCTCCTGTTGTTTCGATTCCATGCCAGGCAACCGGTTTTTTATTTGGAAGCAGTCGAGGAAGAATATTTGGATGATCCCAGGATATCAGTTTTTCGAAGGGTTTCTGCTTCAGGACAATTTTCCCGTTTTCCCTTTTTATTTCCAATTCGGCAATTACGTATCGAGACTCCTCCGTTTCACTTCCAATCAATCGATATCGCTCTCCTCCGCCTTGGGAATCATAAAGTCCGACCAGAATGGAATAGGTTCCGTCTTCAACCGAATCAGGAACAGTTAGAATCTGATCCTTCCCGGATCGAACAATACGAAAATCTTCATTTCCGGCAACGGTGCCCCAACGCGAAGTCCCCAATTCCGGCCTTTCTCCTCCCGCAAACCAGCCTTTATGATAGTTACTGCCACGTGAAAAGATATGAAGGAAAATTGCCAGATCTTTTGGCGCGGGACCGGTACAATTCCAATCGACAAGAACCTTAAATTTTCCATTGCCCAAATCGATAAAATTCGCTAGTTTAGGTTCAATCTGTAATGTTGACGTTTTCGAATATCCCCGGCCATTAATATAAAAGGAATCGGGACGCTGTGATATTTCAACGACGTCCTCCTGATATTCGGGATTGCGAACAATCGCCGATAATAATTCTCCCTTCTTGTCAAATACGACATATCCGAACATGGGAAGGGTCCATTGGCCGATAGTCCAGTCGTTTTCGGAACGATTAACGAAAACCTTCGTTCCATCCGACCATGTAACGGTTTGACGGGTAATATCTTCCTGGCCTCCTGCGTCTTTGGTAAAGGTGACAGATTCAATCTCCTTGTCGGCCAGACGTCGAACGACATGCTGCCCCAAATAATGTTTGATGATACTGCCCGGATATAGAGAATGCAGATCAACCATGAAATCAACCCCACCGAGGATTTCGGAAGAAATATAATCGTCACTCAAAATACCGTGTGCATCACGACTTCGCATTGCCTCGTAACGAACACTGTACCCGGCTCCATGACGGGAAAAATTTGTATGATTGACGGCGGTAAACCAGGGTGTTCTCGACCAGCGTTCACAAGGCGCATAAATGGAATGATCGCGCCCAATATTGACCAATTCCGACCATTGGGCATCGGCTCCGTCGAGGGAACCGATTAGGAAATCATGACCCGATTCACTAGCGGTTATTCCCGACTGTATTTTTCCATCAGTACCTTTATGGGACAGATATCGATCGATTATTTCAAACGACTTTTTCCAATAATTCAAGGTAACGGTTCGAGGGAAGAACGTCCCTTCCCGGGAATAGAAGTCAAATATATTTTTAGATGCGAAAACATCAACGAAATAGGCATCCATTGTGGGAAGATAATAATTTCCCCATTTCATATTATTTTCCAGAAATGGCATAAATCGATCAGGCCGCCAGCGATAACTCTGGGCCTCGACTCCCGGATTGATCCAGGCTTTACAGGGAATTCCGGTCTCGTGAAAAACGATACTGTCATAGGTAAACTGATCGGCGTCCGGATAATAATCAATGTAATTATCATGCAAACCGAAGGGGACCTTGTATTCCGCACAGAGTTCAGCGAGTTTCCGAAGATCCTCAAGAGAACCGGAAACAACATTTTGACTGTTGGGAGCCCAAATATCGGGAAGACGGACATCATATCCCCAACGTTGCCAGGCATGTTGGAAGAAAAGGGAATCTGTAACTCCGTATTTAAAAATCGTATTCATTTTCTTGATCAGATTGGCCGAGGAATCCCCCCAAACATCGAAGACGAGACGACCACGTTTTCGAACGACTCCGCTTGCCGGTTTTCCGACCCAGGGCGATGTCTTCCTGTATTCAATGGCCGCCGCAAACGCACTATGATCTGAAGGAAGAAGTCCCAATTTCGTATAACCGGAAACTTCCAGGGAATACGTCTTTCTGGACGGTGAAATATGGAACGAGGTCGGAGGAATTGTCGAAGCCATTAAAAGAGAGAGACCGTTTACGAAATCGAATCCGATATGACTCGTTGAAAGATTGAATCCCCCTCCTTCCGCGATAAAATCCTTTGTCGGTTTTTCAAGAACGTATCCGTGGCCATAATAAAGACGTTTCGGCTCGACGTCCACCTCTTTCATCATTAACTGCCCGATTTTTTCCGGATTATCTTCCGGTAGTTCGATAACCAGCATTCCTGCCAGGGAATAAATGACCATGGTAACCGGAATGATTTTATCTTCTACAAGTACGTTAAGGCGACAAACCAATTTCGCCGTCTGTTCGTCCCATCGATATTCGGGAACACCGATAAACGAGGTCGATGGATCGTCGAGACGCTGTGTACCAATTGCAAGTTGAATACCGTTATAGGTAATTTGCGCTTTATCGTTTTTGAGTGTAATCTTCGCGTCGATAATCCCATATTTTCCCGGCTGTACAATCGCTTTATGTCCGTTGTTCAAATTGAATATATATTTATGGGACGATTCCAATACATTTCGTTCCGTCTCCGTTCTGGCTGGATTAATTAATAATCCGTTCAAACAACAACTATCGCAGTTCGTATCGTTTTTAGGGCCGGGGGACGTCTCAACGCGCAGTATAAATTCTTTACCGGAATATTTCTTTAAGGAAACGATTCTATCCACCCAAGGATAGGAGGTAACATGGTATTCATCAATCAGTTCCGGTTTTTCATTGGGAAGACAGACCCAGAATCGGAAGGTAACGCCGTCACTAGGTGTTTCTTCCGCAGAATGTCGGCGCATACAACAGCCGTAGGATAGAGTGAATTCCGTTTTACCTAAAAGAGATATGGGAAATTCCTGAAAAAGATTTCCTCCCTTGGGTAGATAGGGGGGATGAATGGTAAACGCGTTACGGGGCTGACCTTCGATATTGATATTTTCCCGATTCAAGGTTGTTCTGCTCTCCGGCTCAATTCCATGCCAGTTTTGACCGAGTTCGATCCGATCTTTTCCCTTGATTTGAAACGATGCCGTATAACTTTTATCCAGTAACGAAACGCCGCCGTTTTGAATGACTGTTCGCTTAAATTCAGTTTTTGGTGTGGGTGATGGAAGAATTTCAATAACACGAACCGCTAGTATTTCCCGTTTTTTACCACCATGTTCAAATACGCCTTTAACACGAAGGGGATAATGCGCGGCATACGCACCTTCGAACACTTTATAGGCGAATGACCCTTGACATTCACCATTTGCGGGAACGGTTATTCGGACGACCCGCTTTTTTTCTGCTCTACCCGATTCATCTATCGGAAATACCGGCTCCAGGGCGGAAAATTCCAGTGTACAATCAATAACAGTTTCTGAAACGTTTTTCATTCGCCATTTGAGTTGATACAACTCGCCCGATTTAATAAACGGCTGTTTCTCCAAAACAAGTGTCAACGGTAATTCCGTCATATGCCATACCGTATAGGAAAGAGGAGGTCGTTCCTCTATACTCCACCCGGTAGTACCCCAAAAATTGGAGGTCAATACAGCAGTAAAAAGAATCATAATCAACGGAATAAACAAACGTTGTCCTCTTCGGAAAACTGAATTACAAAAACGGTTCATAAAATAATCCTTAAATTTGATTTCCATGGAATGTTGTTAAAGGTACGCTATAGGATTGCAAATAACTCAATCTAATGAAGTAGCTCTGATGTTATCATTTTTCTTCACCACAGACCATGGTAATGTTGGCTATAGTTACAGGAAACCGGGCATCCGGCTTTGTTCCTGTCTGCGACTTGATATGGAATGGCGCGTTGAAAATAAAAACTATACTACAGGACGTTACAATACTGCTTTTCCGGAAATACAGACGTTTCGTCCGCATCTTCCCAAACAGGTGGCCCGCCTGTCTTGAAAAAAGGAAATTTAAAACGGCCTTGAGTATAATGTCAATTCCGACCAAAACAACAGAGTTAATCACCCTTCCGGAGAATTATCCTTCCGGAGAATTATCCTTCCGGAGAATTATCCTTCCGGAGAAT
>CAYUAP010000110.1:8167-15880 GCA_964442735.1 uncultured Planctomycetaceae bacterium
GGAGAATTATCCTTCCGGAGAATTATCCTTCCGGAGAATTATCCTTCCGGAGAATCACCCTTCCGGAAAATTACCCTTCCGGAGAATTACCCTTCCGGGCAATCTCCTGTTCCAATCTCCGATTGAAGTTTTCGCAATGTTCCAAATCTTGAAGGATTTTAGGGGACGTTGTTAAGCCGGAAGGCGAAAATACCTTCTGTTCGATATTTCTTCGAACTGCAAGCATTAACGGAGGAGGGAGGAGGGCCGCATATTTGAGCATAAAATCATTCGATTTCAATTGCAGAAGATATTCACAAAAAATGGATGCAAACGAATCAGACCAAGGGATAGGATGGGTCTCTGCCAATTGGGTAAACACTTGGGATAAATAATAACTGTTACTCTGAAAACAGTTATTAAATCTCTTAAAAAATTCATCCGGGAAATGAATCAGGCACAAAGTCAGAAGATTCTGTTCCATTTCCTCGTAAATGCACCGTTGATTATTCTTTTTCATGGAAATCCACCAACCCCATAATGGAAGGAGCCAGGAATCCGGTCCTTTATATCGACAAACGGAACGTCCCCAGCCGATTAAAAGTGAAATGAAATTATCGTCCTCCGAAAACATCTGAAGAATTTCGTCGGGTGTTTTTTGAAAACGCTCTTCCCAATAGGCGAGTGGTACCAGTTCCATCCACTGAAGAAACCACCAGCTATGAACCCCGACTTGGGGAGGAGCTTTTTCGATAATGCCAAACTTCTTCATTTCCGGGGTAAATTCATCTGGAAATTGGATGATGGGCGAAGATGCTTCGAACGATAACAGTGTTGCGGCATATTCGGTTACCACTTTATAGAAGGAAGAATCAGGGAGACAACCGCACAATGTCATAGCGTTTGAACGAACTCCCGTTGCGCGATCCACCATCGCTTTTTCCAGAAATGGTAAATCGGCCGGACCGAGATTTTCCTTGAAAACAACCAAAAAAGCCTCTCTTTTATCGGCCTTTTCCCCTTTCCAGACTTCGTTCAGGAGTTCACGTGCCTCTTCGGGTGACTCCTGACGCATCCGTTTCAAAAAAGCCAGTCGTTCGGAAAACGTTCCGTCTTCCCATATATTATTTTTTGTCTTGACGACTTTATCGGACCCTTCCTCCAAATTTTCGGCCGCTCCATACCATTGCCAGGCCGGATTGAGTTTCGCCAGCCATCGACCAGCAGGTCCCATTAACGGGTCCAAAATATCATCGCGTTTATAGGCATTCCGTTTGGTTAACAAGTCAAAAATAGTCGGAAATAGACGTGGGGGAAGCATGAAACCAGCATCCACCATTTTCTTCATATAAAGAAGGGGAATAGCAGGCGTCTCGAAAAAATGCTCAAAAACCAGTTGCAATAGTCGTGATAAAGGAAGACTAATCTTCTTCGTGTTCGCAGATGTCTCCTCCTCCAGACCGGGAGCTAATGCTTCCCGAAGTATTTGGGGAGAGACTGTCTTCGGTATTTGTCCCGTCTGATCGAACAAAGACCAAACTCCACCGGCCAAGAGTGTTTTTCGTGCCTTCGATGATTCATTTTCGACGATATATTTGTCAAGATCTGCAAATGATTCACCTGACTCTTTAAAATAACCGGTTACATTCGGTGAACGATCTGTCCCCAACATGGCTTGTTGAAGTAATAACTCCTGCATTATAATGTCTCCTCTCCGGAATTGACCGCAACACGGACGTCTCGTCCGTACCTGAAAAAGCAGGCATTCCGTCTGCTTTTATCCCCCGTTAAAACATCTTTTATGATTATTGGACGATACTATACTTCCGTTACCAATGAAAACTGAAATATTCCGTTATACCAAACGGCGAGCGGTTTAAATTTACGTCCATTCCATTCGCCAAAAATCGGTAGTGGTTGTCTGTAGGTTATTGCCGCCAATTGCCAATAGTCACGACCCGAAACGGGAAGAACGTTCCCATTGCCATCGAACAGATGCCATGAAAGGCCAGCCGAATCAATAGGCCGTACAAAAACGTCTTTCAACAGGACAGGAGAACGATCAAGCCATGGCCAACGGACCAATTCGTCCGAATAACGTATTAAAAAATCCGGAATTGTTTCTGTGGAGGTGTCCGGTAGAATAATATTTTTAACGGAGGGGGACTGATTCGATTTAAATAACCCTCGAATTCGACTTGTTCCCGGCCAGAAAGCAACCTCCCCTTCCCGAAAAGAACCGGGAAAAAGCGGCTCCGAAAATCCTGTGTTACCTATTGCAAATTGAAGATAAAGACAATATCGATTCGACTTCAGACCCAGATACCAATTCCGTTGTGTCTTGAGTTTGGAGGTTTCATTAAAAGACTGGCCCATCAGGACCCACCTATCGGAACAGCAGTCGGAAGAAAGGGCAACTTCTTCCTTGGAAATGGTCCACCCCAAGGTTTGACGCAGTTCCGATTGAAAATTGTCATTAAAACGTTCCCGCTTTTTCCAGGCTTCAAGCAGAAGGGTTAATCGTCCCAATTCACCATAGACAATTTCCGGCCATTGAGAGGAGGTATCCGGAAGGTTGCTAATCGCCTGAACGCGTAAAGCAAGACCGGGCGCCTGGGCATCTATCATACGACGTGCCTCCTCCTCCCAAAATGACAACGGCTGCTGGTTCAACGTTACAATTCCAGAACGCATTATATCTTCCAACCATAAAGAAAGTTGGTCTACACCTTCTGATACCCGTTTTTCTCGTTCCTGTACTCGTTTATTCGACGTCTTTTGGACCGATGGTGAAGGGGAGGACTTTTCCGGGGAAGATTGTGTACCCAATCCATTTTCTTCGGAAACCGTTTTCTCTTCTTCCTGCCTCTTCCGTTCCTTTTTTTCCGCGCGTTCCGCCCGGCCTTGAAGCCATTCCTGAACACCTTCCGGTTCTTCCGCCTGCGGGACCTTCGCCGCATTATCCGCAATCAATAGAAGTAGTGCCAAAACATGTTTACAGGGTAATTTCCGACTTGGACAGGAACAACGATAGGCAAAATCAACCAAGTCGATTCGAACTTGATAGGGATTTACACCACTTCCTTTAATTTCACCCCATAAAGCACGTTCGGAACATCCCGTCTTCTGCCAAGTTGATCGTGATAATTTTTCGCCCGCTAAAAATGAAGAAGCATCCGGAGCCATTGCTTTTATTTGAGAAACCGTCCAGTCCATACAATTACTCCATCTACTCCATCGAAACTATAGAAAAAACAGAAAATAAAAGATTTTTAAATACCAATATCATCTTTATTACAGTATTCATCTGCAATTTAAGATGTTTTTAACCACAGATGAATACAGATAAAGGTTGTCACAAGAGGCAAATCATCAAAATCCTAACGAGTTGACTCGTCTCAAAAGATACACCAAAGTATTATTCTTCGGAATCTTTATCGGATTTTTTGGAGGAAGAGGCTGTATCGACATCTTCTTCAACACCTTTAACACCTTTTTTAAACTCGACGACACTTCGGCCCAGAGAACGCATGACTTGTGGAAGACGATCCCCAAACAGAAGAAGGGCAATGGCAGCCACAATCAAAAGCTGAATAGGACTTGGTGAAAACATGGAATCTCCTTTTTAAATCTTAAAATACGCGTTTCCCTGACTCGCAACGAAACGCAAATGAAATTTTCATGGGTGGGAATAGTGAAGGCTATTTCTACTTCACCACTATACACTCTACATTCTAACAATTTTAATTGGGCTGTCAAACCAAAAAATAAAAAATTTATCATTTTTTATTAAAAGACGCTGTTTGAATAATCAAATATAAGGTATGATCACCATTCAACATCAAATCGTGGATCGAAACAATGCAGGAATCCCTCTCCTCAAAAACAGTAGCCAACGATGTGTTGTTACGATTATTGGTTAATAAAAATAATTTCCGTACTGCAAAACAACAACAACAACAACAACAATAATAATAATAATAACAACAATAATAACAACAATAACAACAACAATAACAACAACAATAATAATAACAACAACAATAACAACAATAACAATAACAACAATAACAATAACCGAATGATGTATACTTTAGGACGTTATAAATCCGGCATTTCCTGGGAGTACATATGTTTCGTTGCATTCTTCAAAACAGGCATCCCGTCTGTTTTAAAAAAAGAAATTTAAAACGATATTGAGCATATTTGTCAGTAATGTTTGGAGGTCACCATTCACGAACGATTTTAGAACCACAGATACCACGGCAACCACAGATATCACGGCAAACACAGATATCACGAATAAACACAGATATCTGCCGTAAAATACAATATTTACAATAACAAACTAAACATTTTTATCTAATTATAATAAATAATTTTATCATAAAAAAGTTTGTCTACCAAAAAACTATCCGTGAAAATCAGTGTTATCCGTGGTTTCACTTTATATCTGTGAACAGTTACATCTGGAGAAAATATAAATTCCCTGCCTTCCTATTGTTTTACAGGCGGTAAAAGTTCATCCGCCATTTTTATATACTGTTTCCAGTCGAAATCGGTAACGTCATGTTTACCTGTTCGGACGTGATATCGAATCGTATTACCAACTGGCTGATCGACTCCCGGCATTTCACGACAGTTCCCCAACCCCGGTGTCTTTAGGAGACGATAGACGGAATCGGCATTAAAGGCTGATAAAAATTCACCTTTAGGATCGGCCCATTGATCATCGAACGCACTAGCAATATAAACGGGCCGTGGAGCAATTAAGGTGATTAGTTCATGTTGGTCGAAGGGAAGTGTGTTTTCCTGACCACCATATTTTTTAAAATTATTACAGAACCAGTGTGGGAAAGCATTATTAATAATCGTAACAGTTTCGCCAAAGGCTCTTCGTGAAAGTGCGGCCCCACCACAGCCGGAATCGTTGGAAATAACAGCGGCAAATCGTGTATCGTTTGCGCCTGCCCATAGAGATGTTTTACCAAGTCGCGAATGGCCCATGACAATAACACGTTTGGCGTCGATTACCGGGATCGTCTCAAGACAGTCCAGAGCACGGGAGAGCCCCCAGGCCCAAGCGGTAATTGTGGCAGGATAGTCACCAGCATCTTTATTTGGGAATTCCTTGGCAAATAATGGATGAACACCATCTTTAAAACCGTTGAATCGGTCAGGTTCGATCTGTTCATAATAGCCGGTGGCTATCGCATATCCAGCATCAATAATCATGGAAATAGGCCAGCGTCGTTTGGCAACAGCTCGTTTTTCCGATTGAACTTCTTTTTCTGTTCGACTTCCGGAAATTAACTCGGGCAACATAATATCCGGATCCTCGACACAAGCATGATTTCCTTGAAAATTCAAGGCTAAAAATGTCGCAACCGGCCCTTTTCGTTTATTGGGATAGTAGATTAAAAGGTCCAGTTTCGGTTCCTTGTTCGGAGCATTGAAATAGATACGAATCTCCTTGCGGGTCGCTTTTCCCTCAAGTGCGTCGGGTTTTGAGGTCAATTCCTCAAAACGAAGTTTCGAATGATCGACCTTCGGCATGCGACCGAACATCTCCTTCTGAAACAGGGCTAAAAGTTCCGGACGTCGTTTCAAATTCCAATCTGTACTTGTTGTAACTTTAGTTCCATTTTCCAGAAGAAGTGGATCGGGTAACGTATAACGCGGAACTTTTGATTCATCGTAATTCACAACCCTCTTCTGTGCCATTAGAGGCGAAGACAGATATACTAAAAGCATTGGAAGACAAACAATACATATTATTATACGTTTTATCATTGGGGATTATTCCTTTGTTTTATTCTATTTCTATTATTTTATTCGATATGTTATTTGATATACTCGTTTTATATATTCAAGGCTGTTATAAATCTCTTTTTTCAAAACAGGCGAGACACCTGTTTTGCGGAGATGACGAGACGTCTGATCTCCCGGGAAATATCGATTTTATAACGATCCACAGCATACAATCGTTCTAGCCTTGAATATCATAACTTCGGTAATTCGTAACCTTTACGTGGTTTTCGGGCCAACAGATTGGCGGCATCCGGATCGTCTGTGGTTTCATGAACAGGGTCCCAGTTGAAACTATGTCCGATATATCGTCCTATATTTAAGAGATGGCAAATACTAGCAGTTCGAATACCTGTTTCAAGATGGGCAATCGGTGTTTCTCCAGAATAAATACAATCAATCCAATTGACTTCATGACTCGGGAGATTAAATTGTTGATGCTGTTTGAGATATTCCTCGGCCAGATCGGAAGGATTGG
Source organism: uncultured Planctomycetaceae bacterium (assembly GCA_964442735.1). Taxonomy (GTDB): domain Bacteria; phylum Planctomycetota; class Planctomycetia; order Pirellulales; family Thermoguttaceae; genus JAUNBG01. Next base: position 14,433 of record CAYUAP010000110.1, read on the forward strand.
AAACAATTTTACCACGGAAGATCTCCATTTTTCCTTTTTCACCGAAAAAAATGCCTCCTCCACGATTCGATTTTCCAAGGGTAACAGTCAGTCCATCGGCGTATCGGAAGGCGAGTTTGGGAACAGAACAGAGTCGATTACCACGATCGCCTGTTTCCGATTGAGTATATCGGGGAGGTACTAAAGGATCGCCTTCAACAATTATTTCCACCGGGCCTGTATTGTCCCTGCCGAGAGCACACTGAATCTGGTCGAAGCCATGGGTCCCCCAACCTGTCATTTCTCCTCCGGAATAGGGCCGAAAAGAGAGCCAACCCGGTTTGGCACGTGGGGCATAAAGGTCTTTATTATAGGGAACCGGATCAACCGGACCTGACCATAATTCCCAGTCCAAATCGCTCGGCATTTCCTCTTTCGGTAAATCACAGTACCAAGGCGATTCATAATTAGCAGCGATTACCTGCTTAATTTTTCCCAATCCCCCTTCACGAATCAGTTGACAACCCAAATAGTTGGGGAGATAGGAACGTTGCATACTTCCGGACTGAAAAATAATGCCGGTCTTTTTAACGGCCTTTCGTATTTGAATACCATCTTCAATGGTTAATGTAATCGGTTTTTCCACGTAAAGATGTTTACCCGCCAAGGCGCTATTAACACAAATCAAGCCGCGCCAGTGTTCCGGGGTCGCGGTCATTATGGCATCGACATCTTTTCTGTCAAGTACTTCCCGATAATCCTGGCAGACAATAGAGGCACCAACCGAGTTGGCATAGGTGGCAGCACGAGTTTTCCAGACATCACAAATACAGACGGCCGTCGTCCGTTTATCCTTGAGAATTTCCTTTAATTTATACCCCCCCTGACGACCGACTCCAATTCCCGCCAGACCGATTCGCTCGTTGGCTCCCGGACGGCCCGGACTTGCAAAAACGGATCGTGGTATATAAAGCGGTACGGATAGAACCGCAACTCCCGCCAGACTCGTAATAAACGAACGACGGGTTTTTTTGCCAGAGAACCCTTTATTTTTCATTATTCGTCTCCTTCTGATGTCCTGTATTATAAATTCAATATATAAACAATTTGTTCGGATAAACAATTTTTTCCAAAATCATGGTTTACATGATCATGGTTTACATGAATGAACACTAGTGGTTTGTAACACTTAAAAACAGGAGTTGACTGGAACGCGGACGTCTCGTCCACACTGCCGGGAAAACAGGCGTCTCGCCTGTTTTATTCCACAGGAGTTGACTGGAACGCGGACGTCTCGTCCGCAATACCGGGAAAACAGGCGTCTCGCCTGTTTTATTCCACAGGAGTTGACTGGAACGCGGACGTCTCGTCCGCAATACCGGGAAAACAGGCGTCTCGCCTGTTTCATTCCCCAGGAGTTGACTGGAACGCGGACGTCTCGTCCATACGCATTAACATAAAGTTATCTC
>CAYUAP010000111.1:0-15875 GCA_964442735.1 uncultured Planctomycetaceae bacterium
TCAGTGTTTATCCGTGATATCCGTGGTTCCAAAATCGTTCGTGAATGGTTACGAAAATGGAAGAGATTCCAATAAAAGGATCCTTCTCCTCCCCATAATACAGATACAATCCAGTTTTCCGCCATGTTCGACAGAAAAAATTTACCGTTCCCTCCGCTTTTACCAGAAAAAAAGGAGAATTCAAAACATACGAAGGATTATCATAAAAGGAATCATAAAAAGAATAACGAAAATCACAGACTTCTGTAAAGACAAAGACATAACTCTTGTCCGATAGTCGGGCAATGAACATCTTCACAATCCTTTAATAATCACAACGTATACTGTACAACGTTATAAATTCGGCATTTCCCGGGAGCGCGGACGCCATGCCTGACGGCAGGCAGGTCTCGTCCGCATACTCCAAAACAGGCGTCTCGCCTGTTTTGAAAAAAGATTTTTATAACAACCTTGAGTCCATATCAGTTGCTATTTTTCTTTTGCTACTTCGACAACAGATGCGGCTAGTCCGGCAATTGCTTGAATCTGACTCGGAATGATTAATTTTGTCGCCTGACCGTCTGCGGCTTTAGCAAACGCTTCCAAACTCTTTATCGTAATAACTTGTTGGGAAGGATTGGCAGCGTTCAACAGTTTGATACCTTCGGCCTGTGCCTGCTGAATCAGAAGAATGGCCTTGGCCTCTCCTTCCGCCTCGCGAATCTGTTTTTCCCGAACGGCTTCAGCGCGTAAAATCAAGGATTCTTTTTCCGCTTCCGCCTTGAGAATTTGTGCCTGTTTTTCACCTTCTGCTACAAGAATATCACTTTTTTTCCGCCCTTCTGCCTGAAGAATGGATTCTCGACGTTCCCGTTCCGCTTTCATCTGCTTCTCCATTGCTTCGAGAATTCCCTGTGGTGGTTCGATATTCTTTAATTCCACACGATTGACTTTAATTCCCCATTTATCAGACGCTGTATCCAAAATTGTGGTGATTTTCGAGTTGATGGAATCGCGCGAGGTTAAGGTCGCATCGAGTTCCATTTCTCCGATTATGTTACGAATGGTTGTTGCCGTTAGATTTTCGATTGCCGCCATTGGATTCTCGACACCATAGGTATATAACTTTGCGTCTGTTACCTGATAAAACACCACGGTATCGATCATAATGGTAACATTATCCTTGGTGATTACCGATTGTGGATCAAAATCAATAACATTTTCCTTAATGGAAACTCTTTTAGAGACTTTATCAATGAATGGAAGCAGAAGGTGAAGTCCGGTATCCCAAGAGGCACAATAGGTCCCAAGTCTTTCAACGACATAGACTTTCGCCTGGGGAACAATACGTAAACACGTAACCAAAACAAACAAAATAAATAGAACGACCGCCAGAAAAATGAACATGGCCAGCGAAGACACCGCAAAAATAATCATAATAGATTCTCCTCAACATGTAAATATATACTGTATGACATTATAAATTCGGCATTTCCTGGGAGCGCGGACGCCATGCCTGACGGCAGGCAGGTCTCGTCCGCATCCTCCAAAACAGGTGTCTCGCCTGTTTTGAAAAATAGACTTTTATAACGACCTTGAGTATAGAAATAGGTACAACAATAACAATGAATTCTTCAACTCAAAATAGGGGGTTATTTACGAGACACGTAAATAGTTACCCCCACAATTTTATTGACAACAATAATCGTATCAGGCTGAATAATGGAACCGTCAAGGGATTGGGCCTGCCAATCAAGACCATTGACTTTAGCTCGTCCGGTCGATTGAATGTTATCGATAGTCGTTAAAACAATACCTTCCATACCGATAATACGATCGGAATTAGTGGGTTCCTTTACCGGTTTGACCTTTTTGACCATCGAACGAAACAGAACAAAAAATATAATGGATACGATAGTAAAGGAGTAACATTGAGGTAAAAAATCAAAATCGGCCATTGCCAAAGCAAAAGCGACCAAACCACCAAAAACAAACCAGATGGAGACCAGAGCTGCCGTACTGGCTTCCACCAGAATAAAGAGGACCGTCAAAATGGCCCAAAACATCATGTCCATTTCCATTGTATTCTCCTTCCGTTCGATGGATGTGAAAATAAATCGCGTCATTCGAAAATTGCATGTTTGTTATTTAAGAATTACCTGTCCCTATCAATAAAATGCAATTTGTGTTCCCTATTTACTTAAATGGTATTTTTTAAACCTGTTTTTAGAAAAAGTAACATCTTCCATTTCCATATTTTAGTGTAAAAAATGGAAAATACCGCTTTTCCAAAAGACCTTCAGAACAACACTCTATTAATTGTAATCGGAAATTGTATAAAAAGCAACTGTAAAATACTTTTTATCTGTTTTTTTCTGAAAATAAATTTATCACGTTATAATGTCACATTATTGTATAATGTCATTTAATATTGCGTGATGTCAAGCAATGTTGCGTGATATCAAGCAATATCGCGTGATATCGGGTAATATCGCGTAATGATAAAAAATCAAATTATAAATTTTGCCTCCCATTCATGGACTGTGGTAAAAATCGGAATGATACCGTCACAAAACAAAGCCAAAAAAGGGTCTATTTCATAAAAAAGGTGGTTAAACTTTACATTTTTGGAAGAGGAAAAACAGGCGAAACGCCTGTTTTGCGGAGATACGGACGCACCATTCATATTCCAGTCCGGTCTGTCCAAAAAACAGGTTTTTCATACCAGCCTGTGTACAGTTACAAATTGTGTAACCGTTCACGGATATAAAGTGAAATCGCGGACAACACTGATTTTCATGGATAGTTTTTTGGCAAACAAACTTTTTTATAATAAAATTATTTATTATTATAGATAAAAATGTTTCGTTTGTTATTGTAAAATATTGTTTTTTACGACAGACTATCTGTGGTTATCCGTGATATCCGTGGTTCAAAAATCGTTCGTGAATGGTTACTATTTTTTAATAACATTCTATTTTTTGTAACCGTTCACGGATATAAAGTGAAATCGCGGACAACACTGATTTTCATGGATAGTTTTTTGGCAAACAAACTTTTTTATAATAAAATTATTTATTATTATAGATAAAAATGTTTCGTTTGTTATTGTAAAATATTGTTTTTTACGACAGACTATCTGTGGTTATCCGTGATATCCGTGGTTCAAAAATCGTTCGTGAATGGTTACTATTTTTTAATAACATTCTATTTTTTGTAACCGTTCACGGATATAAAGTGAAATCGTGGACAACACTGATTTTCATGGATAGTTTTTTGGCAAACAAACTTTTTTATGATAAAATTATTTATTATCATAGATAAAAATGTATCGTTTGTTATTGTAAAATATTGTTTTTTACAACAGACTATCTGTGGTTATCCGTGATATCCGTGGTTCAAAAATCGTTCGTGAATGGTTACTATTTTTTAATAACATCTATTTTTTAATAAAATGTCGAATGGTTTTCGTTTGTTTGTCCCCTTTTGTGGCGACGATTTCGACATCAAAGGCCCCCATTTTACCATAGGTGGAATGACGAAACGTTCCGTTTTCCTCAACAGAAACATCCACTTTATTAATGGTAACCTTTGCCCCCGGTGTTGTCAGACCGTAGAGTTCGATAAAAGAAGGTCCTTCATAAATAGTACTGTTATCCTTCGGGAAGGTTTGAACGATCAGACGTGGTTCCGATGAAATAGCTTCAATTGCCTCGACCAGTTCGTTGCGTGCCTCCGCTATTTTTGTAGCGTTCATCTCTGTATGGGTAATATCGGGAACGACACGACGCCCGATTTCCATAGCCCTACGGTCCGGATCAAGCCACCAAAGTCGGCCGGAAAACTGCGTTTTGACCTGTGTTGTTAAATTTTCCAGAAGTGTCATATATTCGAAGTCTTCAATACTTTCCCGTTCAATTTCCCAACGAATGGAATCAAGGGGTCCATTTGTACCGGGATAGATCGTATGGGTATCGCCCGGACCGTATTGAAGAGTCGGAGGACCAAACGGGTCATCAATCCAAAAGTTCAGACCCCAATGCAGATACCCTTTGAGTTTTTCTGTATAATTAATCCAGTGGAGTACACGAATCCGTGATGCGGGCAGGTCCATAAACCTGTTCGGATAATGAATACCAATGGGATGACAGCAGATGTAATACCAGAATTCACCGTTCGAACGTCTTGCTTCGAAGGCATCACGCCAGCGATCAAAATGTGTCAATTTGGGAACCCATACTTCCAATTCTTCACAAAAATCGATGGATTCAATTGCGTCAATCCGTTTGAGTTTCGGGGCGACTTTATGCAGTTGAGACGACGCAACTCGCCACGATATTATATCTTCTCCATAGGGCTCGTCGGCCACATGAATCATGGACTTGTCAATACGTTTAGTTTTTTCAAGATAATTTTGAAGTTCCTGAAATACAGGTTTCATCCACTCTTTTGCTGGTAGGGAAACGATTTTCCCCTCTTTTTCATCGTAGATATCCAGATTCCGGATATTAATTTGATGCGTGTTTCGATCCACTCCACCGATATGTGTTAATTCAACCCGATCCAGAACACCATTCTTTTCTGCCATTGTCATTAAACGTTCGATATGAGACCAATCGATCTGCCAGGTTCCGTCCGTCATCCTTTTGGCTGTAACTGGCCCTTTAGCTGATGGAACCCAATTGATCATTAACACATTCTGACGATGTTCCTTCATATTCCGCAGATAGGCGTCAATCAAACGCCAATGTTCTTCCGACCATACTTTTACCTTGTGCTGTGCTGCTATTTTATCAGGAAACCACCAGTTTGTAACCATTAGGTTTCGCTTTTCCGGGAGAGTAAAGGGAAAAACCTTGACTTGAAGTGGAATTTCAACTTTCATTGTTTTTGAGGTTAATGTAATTATGCCCTGATACAAGCCCGGATCTGTCCCCTTGGGAACAAAAACAGTAATCCACAACCCTTGCGCTTCCTTTTGGACCAGGGAAACGGTTGTTTTCTCCCAAAGAATATCGGGAATTTCACAAGGCGCTTTACGAATAACTATTGTATCCGCATTCGGTGTATTTTTTTTGATTGGTATCATGCCAATCGAACGCAATCGGATATTCTCGACGGCTATTTGATTTTTACCGTCTTTTTGGATTAATGGCGATAGACTCCAGGTAATATCCTTTATATCCTGTTCAGAACGAATCCCAATTTGACCGGATTCATATTCATTTCCAGCGGCGGACAGTACAACAGCTCCTGATGTTTTTGGCATACTGTCCTTAAATATCTTTTCATGGATATCGACCGGCCAGAATTGCAATGTATCGGCTCCAAAAATCGAACCTGTTTCCAATAATGCCAGAACCATCATGAAAAACAGTCCAAAACAATATCGAAGATCTATTTTCATATAAAACTCCTTTACTTCCTATTTAATTTGACATGCCTTTAAGAAATGATTTATCATTATAAACAGGACACAGGAAGAAAACAAGAGGATATTTTATCACCAAATGTTTTTCTTGAGAATAATTTAAAACAAAATTAGATCACTGTCGAGCAGAAGACACAACATAAAATTGTCGTAAATAAAAGCAAGTGTAAATAAAAGCAAGTGTAAATAAAAAGACACCTTCCTTCGGAAGGTGTCTGATATTACAAATACAGGGACCGATCATTAAAGCCTAATCTTCCAGATCGGCTGCCGTATAGACTTTATTATGAATTTCAAGACATTTTGATCGTTAATCCCAAGGCGCCATTGTCGCAATGTAGACCAGATTTGAAATTTCTTCATGGACAACGCGAACAGAACCATCTACCATTGCCATAACAACAGTCCCCGGATGTGCAGACGATGGACGCGCCGTAAACCATGCCCGATTCAAACCATCTGTAATTTCAAGTCCACATTTATTAACAGCAACGGGATAAACATTATTGTCCGATGGATATTTCGAACTTCCCGTTGTAGGGTAAGAACCTGATGATAAATAGGGGGCAAGACCCGCCAAATAACTGCAAGTCTTGGTCGAAAAATTCCAACCGGTCTCTTTATAATCCAAGGGCCAATTAAAGCAGACAACTTCTTCCCGATACGCCCACAGTAAATTAAACTGTAAATTTTCGGAAACAATTGCCGTGTTACTCGTTCCGTCCTTTACATCGTCAAGAGATATATTAATACCATAATCATCGAATTTACCATCAATGAACATTCCATTATATTTTTCATATTCACCGACAATAGAGGTCGTATTGCCTTTAATATTAGAGGAACTGCCCGGTTTGTAATTGGGATCTTGTGTTTGATCATATCCTCGTCGCACACCCCAACCCAAATCGTTATAACCACCGTTGGCCACGTAACTAACCTGACTCATCGGCCGCTCTTTTGTTCCATTACGAAACGTCGTAAACCCTTGAGTACCCGCAGAAGGACACCAATAAAATGGAAGGATTGCCTCATTTGGTTTTCGAATATTTTCCGGAACCGTATTATCGTCGGCCCAAACCAAATTATCCCAAAGAGGAACGGCGTCAATATAGGGGAATATGGCAACCTGCCAGGCACCATAGGTCAGTCTCTTCTCCTTCGTACCTGGTTTAGCATTTACAATAGGTCCTTGATCCGTTTTATTGTCTTTTTCAATGCGTATAAGATTTCGCCATTTAGGAAATTTATGATTCGCTTCGTTGTATTGAAGGAGGGCAAGCGCAATGTTCTTTTGATTATTAATACACGAAGAACGTCGGGCAGCCTCGCGAGCATTCTGAACTGCTGGAAGTAGCATCCCTGCCAACATTCCAATAATCGAAATAACAACGAGTAATTCTATTAAGGTAAAACCATTTTTAATATTTCTCAACATTTTCCACATTTCCTCTCTTAATAACATACGCTATGAAAATAACAGTAATAAATACACTTCGTATGCAATTAAAACTTAATAGTATTTTGTATGATAAAAAATACCTTTTGAGATTTATAACACCAATAAATCTCATACAATACTATTACTATTTTATATAAACAATAAAAGAGAGTCAATGGGAGGTTTTCCCAATGGCACCCGTCAACTGTTCCATTAAATTAATTATGCAAATTTCATTCCAATCGTTATATATGTATTTTCACCCTAAAAACATAGAATATATCAACAAAACAACATAAACAACAATAATAAAAATGGTGTAATTGCATAATTAAACAATTCTGTATCACACCATGTATAATTGTGCAACATAAAAAATTTTTTGACTTCCTGCCAAAATTTGTTCCTTCTTTATTAAGAGTGTCCGTAAAGACAATTTTGTTCCATCAAAAATTAAATAATTACATAAAAATCGTTAGTACATTTAAAATACTGGTCAAATAAAACACTTTTCCCGAAACTTCCATTTTTTTGAATCATACAAGTATAGAATGTTTTTAATAAAGCTGGTCTTTATCAATAAAAATTAAACGTCAAGACAACCTATAAAAAAACCAAAATATATATTTGTCCCAGTAAATAGATAATAAAAACTACATAATAAAGAAAGTGGAGGATAACGGGCTCGAACCGATGACCTTCTGGCTGCCAGCCAGACGCTCTCCCAACTGAGCTAATCCCCCAGATTACAACCCTTGAAATAGAGCTGATAACGACTCCAACTCTTAACTCAAGAACATAAAAAAGTATATCATGGGGGTTAATTTCGTCAATAGGGGTGTTTCTCTTTTTTAAAAAAGAAATCTATGAAACCGATCGGTCCACAAATGCGGACACCTGAACTTCATTTTTGATCTCCCCGACTCCCTGAAACGTTCGGACTGTTTCCTGAACCATCTGTTTTATATAATAGGAGGGAACCGTTCCCTGTACGATAACGCGCCCACTCTCCCATTGAAATTTCAAAACAGAACCCAAAAAATATGGATTCTTTTTTAAGGCGGATGCCAACTCCTTGTTTATCATCGTTTCCATGAAATACTTCTCTGTTTATTTTAAAGGTGAATGAAGAATATAAATTGTACGTATTATTAACCTATTTCATTTAATTTACCATGTCGCTTTTATCTATTTTTTTCTTCCTCCTGGGGTTTGATGAAAATTGTCTTCATATTATATTGACTGACATAACAGGTCATTTTCCTCCATCGGGGAAGAAGGTGGAGGGGAATTCTCCGATGATCTTTAGTCTCCAGAATAAACTCGGCCTGTTCGGTCTCCGCGATGGGATCTGTCGACGATTCAAGGACTGGCGGATTGACAAAGGTGTCAGAAACTTTTACATCCATCAATGTTTCTGTTGAAACGCCATTTTCCATATTCAATGGAGAAACAACGGGAGTGGCTACGGATCTTCCGGATGAAAATACGTTCCAGGCGGAAAAAGAAAAGGAAGGAGGATACAGGATCAATAAACTCGCCGGAATTATCAGGTAGAATAAATATCGCGTTCGGGAAGACAATCGTTTTCCGAAGATCGATAATAAAAAAAGTAACCATTCACAAACGATTTTGGAACCACGGATATCACGGATAACCACAGATAGTCTGCCGTAAAATACAATATTTTACAATAACAAACTAAACATTTTTATCTCTATAATAAATAGTATGTAACCATTCACAAACGATTTTGGAACCATGGATAACACGGATAACCACAGATAGTCTGTCGTAAAATACAATATTTTACAATAACATACTAAATATTTTTATCTGTATAATAAATAGTTTTATCATAAAAAAGTTTGTTTACCAAAAAACTATCCGTGAAAATCAGTGTTATCAGTGGTTTCACATTATATCAGTGGTTTCACATTATATCTGTGAATGGTTACTAAAAAAAGAAAAACCACCGATTATACAGATGTTCGAACGGAGGCATTCAATAGGACCCGCATCAACTCCTGTAACCAGATCATTTTGACCCTTTTTTCACTTTTGCTGCTGTCTTGCCCTTCCCTTTTGGTCCTGCGGCTTCCGGCTTCATCTTTTCTTCCGATATCTTCTTTTCTTCCGATATCTTCTTTTCTTCCGATATCTTCTTGTTGATCTGACTGCGTAAATCGTTCAAATCGTCTCGCGTCAGTTCCCCTGATTCGATGAAGCTTGTCAACAGAGAATGGAGTGTACCTTCGAAGAATCGTTCAAAAAAAGAAACCTTTTTTCCTTCGAGAATCTCCTTCGAGGAAACTTGAGGACAATAATATAAACATTCGAACCCATGACTTTTTCGTTTAAAGGCTACCAGAACCTCTTTTTTGACCAGACGCGTCAAAAATGATCGAACGGTCTTGGGACTCCATTCTTTCTGTGCGATAACTTTTTCTATTATCTCGTTGGCATTCAGTTCTTCCGGGCTATCCCAGATAACCTTCATTACATACCACTCCGATTCACTAATACGAAAACTTTTTTTTCCTTTACGGTCTGTGGGGGCTGTTTTTTGGATTGCCATTATTACACTCTCCTGATTATCATTAATTGTTGGGGGCTGTTAAACCCTATTTGTATTATACCTCAAGATCGTTATAAAAATCTGTCTTTCAAAACAGACGAGACACCTGTTTTGGAGGATACGGACAAGACGTCACTCCCAGGAAATACCACCTTTATAACTTCCTAAAGTATACAATCATGTAATATTTTTAATTTCGACTTTTGACAGGAATGGCAGATACCTGGCTATCCGAAAAATAGAGGACGATTCAATGTTATTCCTGTATTTTTAGTCCTACTGTAAAATAAAACAGATTCCATTCCTTCCTGAAACAAACGTTTAAAAAATGATTACATCTATGGTTTATATTAGATTAGAACGTAATCATTGTCAATGGGGGGATCTATAAAAAATACATTTTTACGAAATAAACGATTAGAAGGCAAATATAGGAAATCTGTTGAAGGTTGATAGATGACGTTTTGCTTCTTGTTTCCCGTTCTTTACATTCTTTAATTCGGTGTTCTTTTTCTCCGTGATTCTATGATAATATTATTTATCATAAAAATTTTTAGACTTGTTATTGCAATATACAGTGTTTTTCTGTAAACTATAGTGTTCAGTCGGTAATATCCATGTTTTCCAATTGTATTTTGTACATACAGTGAAGAGTTTCAGGTGAACATGGAAGTGGGTTGAAAGCCCAATTTGCACATAAACAGGAGTATTTGAAGTGAAAAGCAGATCTATTATATACTGTATCATGATTTTTTTGATGTTCGGTTTTGGACCTCTTTGGGCCGAAGAAACACTATTGAATATACAGACTCGTTATCGAACGGATCTTCCGAAGGATGTTCCGGACTCCAAAACGACCTTTCCTTTCAAAATTTTTGATGGTTACGACTACCAAATAATCTATAAAAGCCTTCAATGGCAGACTTCCGAAACGGCTATACTCTATGATCGGCCTTCCAATGCGGAAACGTCGATGATTACAAGAATCGAAAATGCCGTTGAGGTATTACGAAAACAGGGGGCTCCCATTTTATTCCTGGAGACATGCAAGGACTCCACACAACTTCTTCTGTGGTTGAAAAATAAAAGGGTAAAAAATGTCCTGATTTTGGGTGTTACTCTAGTCGATAATGATCAGGCTACTCCGGTTATTATAACTTCCAAAAATGAAACGCTTTCCCTGGCGGCAATTCTGAAAGAAAAATTTTCCATGGTGGTTGTTCGCGATCTGATAACAACGTTAAAAAAAGACGCTCTAAAAACAGCGTCAAACGTGGGGACAACGACCTTTCGTTTGCAAGAGCAAATGGTGGCGTCTCTGGAACGCTCCTGGTGTCCGACGATCACTTCCTGTGATATTTTAGGAGGTCCCGCCTACCGGTTCTCGACGGATAACCGAAAAGAAATTGTCTTTCTTGTTAGTGACGATCATTATTCGGCGGAAAAAATCCTGCCACTCTTCGGGGAATTCCTGATGGAACGATATCCCGTATACTGCTCTGTTATTCACGGCGAAGGAACAAGTCAATTTAAAAATATCGATGAATTGGACCGTGCGGACTGTTTAGTGGTTTATATTCGTCGATTGGGAATTCCGGCTGTACTTCTCTCCAAGATAAAAAATCACCTTGCTATGGGGAAAGGCGTCGTGGGACTTCGAACGGCCAGTCACGCCTTCGCGCCAAATGGTACATATCCGAAGGATCTCGTTGTATGGCCGGATTTTGACAAGGAAGTACAGGGGGGAAATTATCACAATCATGGACCTAACGATAAAGGAACGGATGTTCGGAACAGAATGGGTACGGAGAAGGAGATTTCTCTATTATTAACGGGCGTTGTTCCGAATCAATGGCATTCAATCGGATCTCTCTATTTCACTTCGCCTGTTGTTGCGGACTCTATTATATTGCAATTCGGTTCCATTACGGGCGCCCCGGACGAACCTCTAACATGGATTCGCTATTATGGAAAACAGAAAAGCCGGATTGCCTATTCCGGATTGGGACATCCGGACGATTTTAATCAGACTGCCTGTCGCAATCTGTTTCGTAATTTATTTTTCTGGTCGATGGGGGCGGAAAATCTGATAAAGGACAATCATTGAGGGGAGGTACTCTTGAAAAAACAGGAGTTACCATGAAAAATTTTGAGGTGCGCTTGAGAAGAAATACTCCGTTATTCATCGGTCTTTTTTCTCCACGGCAGAAGGTTTCAAATGGACTGTAAAATATCAATATGGCTATTTTTAATAACTACTTTCCATATATCGTATATAAAAGTATATGCGTTAAATAAAGGCTCTTAATTAGTATTAGAATACTTGTAACCATTCCCGAACGATTTTGGAACCACGGATATCACGGATAAACACAGATAGTCTGTCGTAAAATACAATTTTTTACAATAACTACTAAACATTTTTCTATTATAATAAATAATTTTATCATAAAAAAGTTTGTTTACCAAAAAACTATCCGTGAAAATCAGTGTTATCCGTGGTTTCACTTTATATCCGTGAATCGTTACAAAAGGAGAAGGAAAAACAGGATCTTGTACAAACAGGATCTTGTACAAACAGGATCTGACACAAACAGGATCTTGTACAAACAGGTCTGGCACAAATCAGAACGAGTGTGGAGACCAGTCTCCCCTATGGAATCGGTAACTGGTTGACGAAGACGGTAACAGCCTTGGCCTTGAATCACTGATCCATCCCAAAAGCCGCCCCAAAAAGAAAAAGGAACCCGAATAATATATTTATCTATATCTCCCATTCGTTATATATTGTGTATATCCCGTCAAAAATTACTTCCGATCTCTTTTTCTTCCTTCCAATAAACTGTCATAATGTTATAATATCAACGATGAGAACCGAAAAATATTTCGCTCTTGAACAGAGAATTTCATTATTAGAATAATGGAGCAGTAATCAGTCATGTTTATATCCAGAATAGTATTGAAGAACTGGCGTAATTTTCGCAATGTAGATGTAAACTTAAACCGTCGAATGTTTATTGTTGGCGCTAATGCATCAGGAAAATCCAATTTCCTTGACGCATTTCGTTTTCTACGCGATATAGTCAAACCGGGTGGAGGTCTTCAGTCTGCCATTATTGGTCGTGGGGGACTGACAAAGATTCGTTGTTTAAGTGCTCGAAAGGATCCCGAAGTTTCGATTGAAATCGAAATGTCTGATGTTCCGGAAGCTGAAAGTATTTGGAAGTATCGTTTAAGTATTCGACAACATCCTCGGGGAACACGTGAGGCCTTTTTAACTGAAGAAAAAATTTGGAAGAATGGAGAATTGATTCTGGATCGTCCAAACGATGAAGACAGGAAAGATCCGTTACGAACATCACAGACGTATCTTGAACAAGTAAATATGAACGCCAAATTTCGAGATCTGCCTTCGATGTTGAGAGAAATTGGTTATCTTCATCTTGTCCCACAATTATTGCGATATCCTCAAGCGTTTGCAGGAGCGGATATTCCAGACGATCCTTTTGGAAGTGGTTTCTTGGACAAAATCGGTAAAACTCCGGAGAAGACACGAAACAGCAGACTGAAAAAAATCGAAAACATTTTACGGGGCGCCGTTCCGCAATTGCGTGAATTCAACTTTCATTACGATATGGGAAATCCTCATCTGACTGCCACCTATCAACATTGGCGTCCCAATGCTGGCAAGCAGGACGAAGAAGATTTTTCCGATGGAACATTACGACTGATCGGCCTGATATGGACTTTACTGGAACAGCGTCAGCTTCTCCTTTTGGAAGAACCTGAATTATCGCTACACGGAGCAATTATCGAAAAATTGCCCTCCATGTTCAGTAAGGCACAAAAAGTCAAAAAATCGCAAATCATCGCAACGACGCACAGCGACAAAATTCTATCCGACAAGGGGATTTCACTGACAGAAATACTGATACTTATTCCCGATTCCGAAGGTACTCGTTGTCAAGTCGCTTCCAGTCTGGAGGATGTTCAAGCATTACTCAACGCAGGCTTTACTCCTTCGGAAATTGTGTCACCCAAAACAATACCAGTCTCCAATCAACAGTTTTTGCCTGGCTTCGATCTGTAAAAGTGAAACTTTATATTCATTGGGAAAACGTTATGACTTCCATTTTGATTCATCTTATTTTTGAAGATATCATTACACAAAATATTATGAAAAAAATGCTCTGTTATTTTCAGGGTAAATATCAGGTTGGCAGGTTGTATAATTGTTGTGGCCACGACAAAATTCGGGGCAACTTTCATAAATACGTAAACGCAGCCCAAAATGGTGTTAATTGGATCATTATAACGGATCTTGATCGTTTGCCTTGCGTACATGCCTTGAAAGAAAAATGGAAGGCAAACAATTATCCCGATAATTTAATTTTCAGAATCGCTGTTCATGAAGTGGAGTCCTGGCTTCTTGCGGACGGAAATAATTTTTCAAAGTATTTTGCCGTATCCCCATCAAAAATTCCGCAACAGCCGGATGAAGTAGTAGACGCTAAAGAAAAACTGATTTCCATTGTGCGCAAGTCCCGAATCAAAGATAAACGTGAGGGAATTATTCCTATAGATAAGTATGCAGTGATTGGTCCGAGATACAATGACATCCTTTCGGAATTTGTCCGTGACCATTGGTCCCTTGACTCGGCAAGGGAAAACTCGCCAAGTCTTGACCGTGCTCTTCGAGCTTTGGACGTTTTTCAACCAATCAACACCCGACCCCTTTTAACTCCCTACCTCCCAAACGTGATGATTGCAAAAAAAACACGCTGGAGGAATTCGTAGAAAATTATGATAATGATTGATAGATCATTTAAATCCATACAGCCTAGAAATAATATAAATGGCTAAAAATGGTATTATCATTGATAAGAATCCATCAATGAATAAATGATATAACCCCGAAAGCATTTCCAACATCGCTGTTCCATAAATTATATTATACATTATTTATCACCTAAATTTCACCTAAATTATAAAAATATCAGTATCCGAAATTAAAGCCGGAGAAGCCTGGGTAGGGATCTCCGTTAGAAATGATGAACTTATTAATCGGAACCCCAAATATGGTGGTATGACACAAAAAACAACACAACTAAAAAAAAGACAAAAGCCGCAGTATTGGCATACCGATAACACTGATTCATTTTATTTACCTGTTCTTTGCCTGTTCTTTACCTATTATTTACCTATTATTTACCTATTATTTATATCGATTCATTCCAAACATTTAATTGTCGAGAGCCCTTCACAAGGAGCTTCACATTCTGAACAACAAGTGCAACATTCCGATGGTCCTGATGTATTATCTTCACAACATAAATAATCTGATGGAATTCAGGAGGAACCACAACACTTCTCTCCGTCTGGGCATCCGGAAACTATTACAGGATGAGTTCCATCTTCGTCGATTACCTTTATTACATGGGGGTAACCTGTTACCTTATCTTTCGCATGGGCAGGCGTTTCAATGTAAACCGAAGCAAGGCTTACAAGTACCATTCCTCAATAAACAAATGTCCCAACAACATACCGTTGACCAAAACTGGCATAAAACAAACACGTTCTTAATATAATTGCAGTAACCGTTCACGGATATAAAGTGAAACCACGGATAACACTGATTTTCACGGATAGTTTTTTGGCGAACAAACTTTTTTTATGATAAAATTATTTATTATAATAGATACAAATGTTTTTTTGTTATTGTAAATTATTGTATTTTACGGCAGACTATCTGTGTTTACTCGTGATATCTGTGGTTCCAAAACCGTTCGTGAATGGTTACAAATGTTTTTTTTTATTGTAAAATATTGTATTTAACGGCAGACTATTTGTGTTTATCCGTGATATCTGTGGTTCCAAAATCGTTCGTGAATGGTTACTAATTGCACTCCTTCTATGATAAAATTAAATACCTTAGTCGGTCCCCTTTTTTTTGACATTCTTCATCTTAAGAAAAAGACCTGTCTCCAAGAATGGTAAACCCAATAAAAGACAGGTCGATCGAAATGTAGAAAACGTTGGTGTTACCTCCCCTGTCTTCACATTCGGGGGCAGAAACGGAGCAACGTCAAATTCCGATAATTGAACAGGACCTGGAACAAACTTGGTGATTTTGTACTCCTCTTTTTGATTAGAAAACATTTTCTCTTGTCTGTAGATTCCTTTTTCTACAACAATCCCGTCTAATTGGGCAAATGTCACTTCTTCATTTTTATTTTTATTTTTATAGGAACAAATTGATTTTACCCACCAATTTTCTCCTGGGGTAATCTCACCTATATAAAGCACTTCCTTAACTGCCCATTGTTGTTTATGCAAGAGTTTTATTGTCCATGAACTATGAAGCTTCGTTTTTCCTGTCGC
The DNA here is from genome assembly GCA_964442735.1 of uncultured Planctomycetaceae bacterium. Taxonomy (GTDB): domain Bacteria; phylum Planctomycetota; class Planctomycetia; order Pirellulales; family Thermoguttaceae; genus JAUNBG01. The sequence continues at coordinate 15,811 of CAYUAP010000111.1, forward strand.
TGAGATTACTATAGGGCGATTCCGAAAACACGTCGAAGAGTTTTCGACTTTGTAAAACGCGACGA
>CAYUAP010000112.1:0-15722 GCA_964442735.1 uncultured Planctomycetaceae bacterium
TTGGGGTACTCCTTTACCAAGAAAATAACAACAACCAAGTCTGCATTGGGCTTCCGCATTTCCTTGATCGGCGGCCAATTGATAATATTTCACAGCTTCATTGTAATCTTGAGGAACTCCTCTTCCAATCTCATAACAAACCCCAAGCCAGTTTTGAGCTTCGGAATGTTTTTGTTCTGCCGCCAATCGAAACCATTTGACGGCCTCTGTATCATTTTGGGGTACTCCATTTCCAAAACGATAACAACAACCAAGTCTGTATTGGGCTTCCGCATTTCCTTGATCTGCGGCTAATTTGTACCATTTGACGGCTTCTGTATCATTTTGGGGTACTCCATTTCCAAAAAGAAATCGTTCACCAAGAGCACATTGGGCCTTGGCATTTCCTTGATTTGCTGCCAGTTTGTATAATCTAATAGCTTCATTATTATTTTGAGGAACTCCTCTTCCAATCTCATAACAACGACCAAGTCTGTATTGGGCTTCCACATTTCCTTGATCGGCGGCTAATTGAAACCATTTGACGGCCTCTGTATCATTTTGGGGTACTCCATTTCCAAGATCATATCGTTCCCCAAGAGTACATTGAGCATTTTCATCGCCTTGATTTGCAGCCAGTTTGTATAATCTAATAGCTTCATTATCATTTTGAGTTACTCCTTCACCATTCTCGTAGCAAAGACCAAGTAATAACTGGGCCTCGGCATTCCCTTGGTCGGCGGCTAACCGAAATAATCTTGCAGCTTCATTATTATTTTGAGGTACTCCATTTCCCAAACGATAACAAATCCCAAGCCACTTTTGTGCGTCTGCATCACCTTGCTCAACCGCTAACCGAAACCATTTGACGGCCTCTGTATCATTTTGGGGTACTCCTTTACCAAGAAAATAACAACAACCAAGTCTGCATTGGGCTTCCGCATTTCCTTGATCGGCGGCCAATTGATAATATTTCACAGCTTCATTGTAATCTTGAGGAACTCCTCTTCCAATCTCATAACAAACCCCAAGCCAGTTTTGAGCTTCGGAATGTTTTTGTTCTGCCGCCAATCGAAACCATTTGACGGCCTCTGTATCATTTTGGGGTACTCCATTTCCAAAAAGAAATCGTTCACCAAGAGCACATTGGGCCTTGACATTTCCTTGATTTGCAGCCAGTTTGTATAATCTAATAGCTTCATTATCATTTTGAGAAACTCCTCTTCCAATCTCATAACAACGACCAAGTCTGTATTGGGCTTCCGCATTTCCTTGATCTGCGGCTAATTGAAACCATTTGACGGCCTCTGTATCATTTTGGGGTACTCCATTGCCAAGATCATATCGTTCACCAAGAGTACATTGAGCATTTTCATCGCCTTGATTTGCAGCCAGTTTGTATAATCTAATAGCTTCATTATCATTTTGAGTTACTCCTTCACCATTCTCGTAGCAAAGACCAAGTAATAACTGGGCCTCGGCATTCCCTTGGTCGGCGGCTAACCGAAATAATCTTGCAGCTTCATTATTATTTTGAGGTACTCCATTTCCCAAACGATAACAAATCCCAAGCCACTTTTGTGCGTCTGCATCACCTTGCTCAACCGCCAATCGAAACCATTTGACGGCCTCTGTATCATTTTGGGGTACTCCTTCACCAAGAAAATAACATTCCCCCAATGTCAATTGTGCCAAAGGTTCGTTTCTTTCCACCCATTTGCGGAGATATTCAATGGCTTCATTTTCTTGTTCTGGTATCTCTGACAGGTCAAACTTTTCTTTAATTTCTTCGAAGTTTACAACGGCCCCTAAGGCGACAGCGGTATCTTTAACCATTGTTTCTGTTGGTAATACAGGGAGAAGATGTTCTTCTTCATATAGTCGTTTGAGTTCCTTGATAACAAGAGGGGTTCGACTTGTACCGCCTATTAAGAGAATGGTGTCAATTGACAAATCTTCTTCATCTAATTCTTCGAGCATGGAACGAACAAGCTCTATTGCTTTGTTTACAGGTCGTCGAATCAGACTTTCAAATTTCGAACGTTCTATTTTCAATCTGACATTTTTATTCTGATTTTCAAAAAAGTGACTGAAAGTGGCATTTTCACCCGCAGAGAGTTTTTCTCTTGCCTTTCGGCATTCACGGAGCGCGATTATATTGATATGACCTGTTTCTCTTTCAAAAGAGAAACCGTTTTCTTTCATACATTCGTCGTTCCAGTAATCGTATAAAATTTTATCAAATAGATCACCACAGCATTCTTCCGAACCTTTTGGACGGACCGGAACGGTATAACCGTTTTCTTCTCTTTGGACATAGGCAATGTCAAGAGTCCCTGCCCCCATATCAAAAACGAGGACATTATTTCCCGTATTCTGACCGGTTTTACTATATCCCATGGCCGCCGATTCCGGTTCCCGAAGAAGCTCGATTTCTGTAAAACCGGCGTTTCGTGCCGCTTCCTTTAGTTTTTCCCGCGTTCCTTTACTGAAACATATCGGATAGGTCAATCGCAATTCATGGATCGTATCGTGAAAATACTGTTTTTCCGCATACTGCTTAAAGTGTTTGAAAAATAAAGTTACAATTTCCAATGGTGTTTTAGGCGGAAGTCCATAGGGTAAAGAGTATCGATAATCATATTCCGATAAACGGGTCTTCACACTCGTAATCGTTCCGCTCATGACTTCATTTTCACGGTCCGTTCCTTCAATTATGGCGTCTTCCAGAATCGAAATCGCCTTTTGTCCGATATAATGATTTCCCTGTTGATCAAAAGTGATAACCGAAGGTGTTTTAAACTCTCCGTTTTCGTTCAATATAACCTGTGGATTACCGGAATCGTCAACCACACTCATGGTCGAAAAACCGGTTCCAAAATCCAAACCTAATGTTTTTAAGTATTTATGCATTTCTTTATTTCCCTTTACTGTTTGTCTTCCATGGTCTCAATTTCTACCTTTGCTCGTACATATACTTTTTTCCCAAGACATAGTCCAGGCTGTATCGTTTGAATTATTTTAACACCATCGGGAATGACTCTTCTTGGTACCGCTTGATGACGTATGGAATCAAATTCGTTCTCTCCTTCAATAGGGGCCAAACCACCACTTAACAGCATATCATGAAGACGATCAATCACATTGGAAGCGAACTCCCGACATTCTTCGGGAATTTTATCCAAGCCTTGATCATAATCTTTAATCATATCGACTGCATTTTCAATCATGGATTTATTATTATTGGCCAGTTTCTCCCGTAGTTCGTTTGTTTCCGATAATTTCCTTTCAACTTCTTCCCTGGTTTTTATTAATCCTTGTATTTGAGAATCAGACTCTACTTTTTCCGCTTGTACATTCTCCAAGTGTAACCGAAGTTCCTGTTTCTCTTGTTGTAAATCAGTTAATTGTTTTTCCAATTCATTCATATTCTCTTTCATCTTGGTATTGTCAATCGATAGAATATCAATTTTACCCTTGCTTTCCAATATCTCTTTCTCTTGTCTTTCGATAACAGAATTCTTTTCGTTCAGGACGGATTGAGGAATTTGTGAATTTATGGATTGCTCCAGTAATCGACACATTTGTTCCAGTTTTGTCTCCAATTCATGAATACGATCCTCCAGAGGCTGCATAATCGGTTTGATTACTTCAGAAATGGATTCTATATTAAAACCACATTTATCAAAAATAGCCATTTATTTTTCTCCTTTTACTCTTCAAAATGTCCATAGCACAACTCGGCAAGTTCGGCAATCTGTTTCCACCGGGGATTATTGTTTTGCCGACTAATAATTCGCCAGTAGTTTTGTCGGGCATTTCGATCTATATCACTGTCCTCTGTTTTATGTAAAATATCAAATAAAATACGAAGTTCTTCTATTTCTTTTTTTATTGTATCTGACATTTCGCAGTTCTGTTTTTTCTCTTCGAGTATAAATTCCTGAATAAGTTTTAAGCCGGTGTATTTACGATTAATCCATTCCAGTTTTCGCATTGATTTTTTCAATGATTCCACCATATTTTCAACCTGTTCCATACGTTCTTCATAGTCGTCATTGGGAATATGTTCACTCAGGAAGCGGCGCAGTTCATCGGCTGTTTCCGATTTGGTTTCCGGATGTGAAGCGATAAAATCGCAAAATTACTTCATCTGTCTTTTACCTCGACGAATCTCTTTGTGATAGGAATCAAGACCACGATATAAAATTTTATTATTAACGATTTCCAAAAGTCGTGCAAGAATCCGATAACAGCGCAATAATTTTCCACGAGCGAAAAACTGATTTTTGAGGACGTCCAATAATTTCGGAAAACCGGAGACCTGCTCCAGTTCTTCGCGTATATTTTCCAATGTATCATCTTTTAATAATCTGCGAGCAATTACAACAAAGACTCGCCATGGAATATCGCCTTTTAAAGCGATTCGCTCCGAAGCCGACATATGACAACCTTCATAGTTACGCTTTTTATCTTCCCCTTTCCAAGTAGTTTCACTACTGGATAAAAGATAGTCAATAATGTCGAGTGTAAAATTATCTTTCAGTTGCTGACGGAGATTCTCAAGATAACCAGGTTTTTCGTATTTATCGACACATAAAACACGCCAAATCCCTGCGGAAACGGCAACAACACCACTTAACTCCCCTTTTAATTTATCGGCACAGTTTTCCGTGAGATTATGTACTTCCGCTAAAGTCTTATCGTCCTCATCAATACGGGTTATGATGCCCAATGTGTTAAAAGCCTGTGTTTGTTGTGATGTAAATGCCTCTTGACACTTTTTTACAAATTCCTGATCACTTGCAAGAGGTACATTACCGACAACATAAAGAATGGCATCGGCATTACTGGTCTGTAACAGGTATTCCTGAACAGTTTTTTCATGTTCTTCCACCTCGGAATCGGTACCGGGCGTATCTACTAATGTAATATCTCGAAGAATATCCAGATTTAGATAAAACTGAATTTCTTTAATTGTTTGTGTTTGTAATAATTGTGTCTCGTCATGCCCCTGCAGACTGTCAAGAAACTCGCGAGAAACCCATTCTTCTCTTCCATCTTTATAAATACAGCGAATGGAATGTTCATTATCTTTTTGACTACTGTATCGAAACGTATTGATTGTAGCCGTCGTTGCCGTTGCCCCAACTTTGGCTAAATCTTGTTCCAAAATAGCGTTTAAAAGGGAACTCTTGCCTGCTTTGACTTTCCCCGCGACAGCAAGAACACAGGGATCGTCTACACTAACTTGTAAACGCTCAACTTCTATTAAATACTCATTTTCCCAAGGAGAATGATGAAGAAACCTTAACGTCTCTTCTATTGCTTTTCTGGTGATTGCCTGCTCGCTATTGTATATTTTGTCATTCCGGTCTGTTTTGTCTCTGTTATTCATTTTATCTCTATCCTTTCAGGTATTTGCCTGTGATAAATTTTATTTTAATTTATTCTCAAGGTCTCGAACTGTTTTTGCAATGGTCAGTATGGACGTCTGAAGTAAATTCCATTCTTCTATTTGTTTTTCCAGTATTGCAAGTTCAGATTTTCGTTTGTCTTCCCCAATTTGAGATTGACGTTCCAGTTCCTCTTTTTCTTGAGACAATCTGTTTTCTATAGAGTTATATTGTAATTCCAGACTCTCTTGTATTTGTGTTTTTATCTGTTCGCATAAATTCTGTATAGGTGATTTACTGTCACCGTTTCCATAAAAGAGTTCTTGATATGCTCTCATACATTCACGAAAATAGTTTAGGACAATAATTCGATTTCGATCAAGTCCTTCTTTTTCATAAATAGTTTCATTACAATATTTTGTTACAGTTTCCCATTTCTCTTCGTTGACAACAACGTCTTCATATACAACACTATCTTTTTCATCATCGGAAGATCCGATCGCCGATCCTATTCCACCTCCTATCAGTGCCCCCAAAAAAGTACCAAAACCAGGAATAATACTCCCGATCATCGCACCAATGGCAGCCCCTCCTGACATGCCTACCGCAGTGTTGGAGTATCCCACTGCTTTACGTTTCATAATTCGTTTGGTTACAGGAACCATACGTGAAACCTGTTCTTCATAGGGAACGGAAACCTGTCGGGATATTTCTCGTTCTTCCAACGATACGGCATTTACATCAGCATAGGGAATATAACTTGTATAGACCGAAACATTAAATTCGGCAAACAGTTTAGCGGCCTTGTCCATGATTTCATCTATAATACGATTCCATTCCTGGGAAATTTCTTCGTTTACCAGGTAATTCATATTTAAATAGAGATTGTTTAAAGAATTAAAATCATTTTGGTTATTAATCATTGTTATAAAGCGATTTTGAATGGCCCCGTCTGACGTTGTAATTGTTCTCATACTTGTCTGTATGATATTGACCATTTGAGATATTTGGTCCAACGCCTTTTTACGTTTCGTCCCATGTTCACCACATTCGTTTTTATATGCCACCATAAGTTGAGTATGTTTCTCCTGGATTGCTGCCTTCTCTTTCCGGGACGTTGCGGAAAGCATTGTTTTTTGACATTCAAGCCATTCACCCCCTTCTGCATGATATTGATTGATCATCGTTAATGCGCTTGAAACATTAACAAGCTCAACCGTTTTGAGAATTAATTTATCGAGTGCTTCTCGAAAGACGGGAAAAAAACTGTCTTCCAACGCATAACCACGTATCGTATTGGAGTATTTACGATCCGATGCCTGCATTAGATTACGACTACTGACAGGATAGACAAGTAATGATTTTTCCATTGGAAATCGTTTCGCTAAAAGTTCTTCATCTCTTTTTTTATAGCCATCCAATTATCTTCGTCGACCATATCAATTTTTGATAAAACAATGATAACCTGTTTGGTAATAGAAAGAATTTCGTTGAGAAAATCCAGTTGTGAAGCAGTCAATTCGACCGAGGAATTAGTAACGAAGACTACAGCATCCGCTTCTTTTAGCACTCCCAAGGTAATTTTTGAATGTGCGGCATAGGTTGCGCCAAGGCCGGGAGTATCGACCAGATGAACCCCCGGCGGTATAAACGCAACGGGCGTTTCGATACCGATATAACGAAGAACCCGACCTGCCAAAAGAGGTTCTCCTTGAGCATCTATTTCCGTTTGAGAACCATATCGGACAAGCCCTTTCAGGTCGATCTTCTCGTGATGACCATCGGTAAAAACCAGTTCGAATGATTCCTTCGGTGAATCGGAAATACGAAAAACCTGACAGGTTGCTTCTCTGACATTAACCGGTAATAATTCCTTTCCGATAATTGCGTTCAATAACGAACTTTTTCCATGTTTGACTTCACCACAGACGACAATATTAAAGTCTTTTATAATACGCCGCCAAAAACGATGTTTCCATCCCCCATACAGAAGGTTAGATTCATACATTTTCCACATTGTGTATAATTTGTCAACTCCAATTCCTTTATCTTTCGGTTAAAATGTCGAGATTGAAAGCATTGAACTACACAGAATCCACAATCCAGACAATTGATCATTTTCTTTATTTGTTTACCATATTCTCATATTTTCATTTTTTTGTTATTTTCTTGTTGAAATTCATAATGTTTTAATTATAATACTCTTAAATGGGCGGCGTAGCCCGTGAATAATTACGAAAAATGGATAGGGAAAATAAAATGACCATACTGTAGATATTCACCCTCTGTTTCCATAAGTTTATCCATTCATCGATTGTAAAATGCGCGTGTTAGCGGGGAGTAAACTGGAGAGAATTGAAATAATCAATGCAACGTAAATTACAAAAAATAATTAGAGCCAGTTTATCAGCTTTTACAGATGATGATAAAATGGTGTTCCTGAATCTTATGGCGTCAAAATATAAATCATTAAATATTAATGATATTCATTTTACACCATACAAAAGTACTATCATCGACGCCTATACTTTTTACGAAAATGCAACAATAACTTTTCTTGTTTCTCCAATTGACATAGGCGATTCATTTCTGTTGGCTGAAGAAAGTTTCAGACAGGAAGAAACTCTTGTACTTCGTAAATCGGATGGTATTATTTACTACAATTCTTATACAAAACCATCTATTCCTGTTGCGACTTCGTTTTTAGAATTATGGACAAGTCTGGAGAGTCGACGAAAAGAAAATATTTACAATAATGAAAAGGTTATAGAACGCTCGATACCACTTGAACTTAAAACGCAACAAACAATTAGGCAATGTTTTATACGCGATTCTTTTGAGGAAATACGTGCAATTTATGAAACCATTAACAATGATGAAAGAATTTGTGAATTTCCTTATTATTGTTGCGGTATTGAAGGTATTACTGAATTTAATTTCTACAAAAAGGCTAATTTTAGTTTAGATTTTCCATTTGAACTCATCGACAAATCTACTTACGATCTGCCCGAAGGAACTTGGTGGGAAATTGGACATAGTTACGAGGATGAAGATACCGGTCCAGACGATGACGGTTTTCTTCTAATGGACTCTAATACTGGACGTATTATCCGTTGTTCTGTTGACACGACCAGTCAATTATTGCTTGGCAATTCAAAGAATAAAATGTTATCATCGTTCATAGAAATTTTTCCATTGTGTTTGTCCCTTCTGAGATTTCTATTTTGCGCAAAAAAAACACCAATAAAGGTCGATTATTTTAAAGTTGCGGATACGTTTAAAGAATTTATTAATCGATTATCAGTGAAGGTATCCAATCGTTTTCAAGATGACGATCAGACCACCTGAAAACAAGGATTATGAGGAAAAAATGATCATAAACCGGAAAACAAGTAACATTTACGAAAATAAAAAATTCCATCCGGAAATGTAGCATTATTAGAAAAGCAAACGAACAAGGAGCGCGTAATGAACGATTTTGGAACCTCGGATATCACGGATAAAAATAGATAATCTGCCGTAAAATACAATATTTTACAATAACAAACTAAACATTTATAATAAATAATTTTATCATAAAAAAAGTTTGTTTGCCAAAAAACTATCCGTGAAAATCATTGTTATCCGTGGTTTCACTTTATATCCGTGAACGATTTGAAATTTTCAACGTCCATGTTGCCCTATCAAGTCAGTTGACAGTCCGGGAACTGTTCCCGACACAAACCAGCCAGTCCCCTATAAAAACCGTTAAATAAAGAGCGTATTATTGCTGTTTTTAGCCAGTTCGGCAAATGCGGCAACACCGGCGATTTCGTCCACGTCGATGAGATCGTCTTTGGTCATTCCCATGACCCCCATCGCCATATCGCAGGCAATGAATTTGACCCCTGCGGATCGGGCAGATTGCATTAGTTCCGGCAATGTCAGAACGTTTTGCTTCGCCATAACTTTTTTCATCATTCTCGTTCCCAATCCGAACATATTCATTTTGGAAAGAGCTAATTTCCCGGTCCCCTTCGGAAGCATCCAGGAAAACATTTTTGCCATGAACGATCTTTTGCGCGAGACAACCGGATTTTTTCGCAAAACGGACAGTCCCCAAAAGGTAAAGAAAATTCCTACTTTTACCCCGGAGGCCGCCAGACCGTTGGCTAGTATCATCGCGGCCATTGTCTTGTCGAAATCGTTACTGAAAAGAATGATTGCCGCCGAAGAGTCTTTTCCTTCCGTCGATTTGACTTCTTCATTCTTGATATTAGAGCCTTTAATGATATCCGCCTCGATCCATTCCGGCTTGCGATCCAGATTCGCAAGTGTATTGCCGCTGGTCTGTGTCCAGTGAACCAAATCGTTTTCGAACGTTGACGCGGCCATAAGCCGAATCGAATCACCGTTTGTTAATGTGTCCATTTCACTTTTTAGTTTCACAACAGGACCGGGACAGGGCAAGGTTCGAACATCCAGAATCTTTTGCGTCTTGGATATAGGAACGACTGACTGAAGTACTTCCGATTTTTTGTTCGTTTTGACCATCGGTTTTTCGGGATGAAACATTTTCCAGGTGATCCAGCCTCCGGAAAGATTGGCTGCACGAAAACCGTTTTGTTTGAGGATTCGTTCGGCAAGATAGCCACGCAATCCGACCTGACAACAGCAGACGATCTGTTTGTTTTTGTCCAGTTCGTTCAGACGACCGCGAAGTTCGCCGAGTCGAATATTCATCGCGCCGGGAATGGCTCCCAATTCGTGTTCTCCCGGTTCACGAACGTCCAGAACAACGGCATTTTCAGGAATCGTATCGGGATAAACGACATCGGTCAAGCCGGAAAGAACGTTATCGGCAACGAATCCGGCGAAGTTGACCGGATCTTTTGCCGAAGAATAAGGAGGAGCATAAGCCAGTTCCAAGTCGCACAACTCCGGCGCTTTTCGACAACTCTTCATGGCCTGTGCTATCGTATCAATTCGCTTGTCGACACCTTTCATACCGACGATCTGCGCGCCATAAATTGTCCCATCGTCACCAAAAAGAAGTTTCAGGTCCAGACGGGAAGCGCCGGGATAATACGATGCTCCGGAAGAAGGATGTATGTAAATTTTGCGATACGACTTCTTCATTTCGTTCAATCGTTTTTCGGTCAGACCAACACCAGCCGCCGTTAATCGTCCAACTTTAACGACACTGGTTCCGATACTGCCGGAATAAACGCTCCCTCTTCCCGTAATATTATCCGCCGCGATACGTCCCTGCTTGTTCGCCGGACCCGCCAGAGGAATCGCCGTCTTTCCGCCAAAGATCGGTTCGACGACTTCCACCGCATCACCCGCCGCGTAAATGTCGGGATCCGATGTTCGCAAATGTTCGTCGACAAGAATATGTCCACGCGATCCACAGGCCAGCCCTGCCGCTTGCGCAAGACCGGAATTCGGACGGACTCCGGTGGACACAATGACAAGATCGGTTTCAAGACGCTCGTCATTGTCCAAAACGACAAACAGGGAATCTCCTTCTGTTTGATAGGAAGAAACGGTCCGTCCGAATTTCAATTCGATTCCGGTAGAAGCAAGTTCGTCGGCCAGTGGTGACGCCATTTCCGCGTCGATGGTCGGAAGAACGTGATTGCTACGTTGAATAATGGTGACTTCCAGTCCACGATGACGAAGATTTTCCGCCACTTCCAGACCGATGAATCCCGCTCCGACAATAACAGCGTGTTTGGCTCCGGTCTGAAGTCTGTTCAAGATACGATCCATATCGGCAATCGTCCAGAGACGCATAATCCGGGAATCGTCGTCGCCCGGCGTTTTCATCTCCAGAGGAATCGCGCCTGTTGCCAACAGCAGTTTATCGTATGTTTCGGTATACTCCTGACCTCCGCTTCGAACAACAACCGTTTTTTCCTTTCGATTAACGGTAACTGCTTCACTTTTCGTTCGAACATCAACGTTAAACCAGGAGCGGAATTTTTCCGCCGTCATGACCAGCAGATTGTCCCGGTCGGGAATAACACCTCCCAAATGATAGGGTAATCCGCAATTCGCATAAGAAATGAACTCCCCTTTTTCAAGCAGGATAATTTCCGCTTTTTCGTCGAGTCTTCGCAATCGTGCCGCCGCGCTCGCTCCCGCCGCAACTCCTCCGATTATGATCGTCTTCATGGGTAATTTCTCCTTCGCATTAGTTGTGACAATGATGACCACAGGAATGATCCGAATCGTGACAGTTGTGTTCGCCGTTATGATGATGGTTGCAATGATAATCTTCGCGAACGACAAGTTTTCCGGTCAGATAATCTTCCGCGACACTCCGAACCGGTCCTTCCGCCCCTCCAACGACTTGGATTCCCGCCTGAGCAAGCGCATTGATCGCTCCGCCCCCTATTCCACCACAAATCAAAAGTTCGATTCCACCTTCCGACAGCAGACCCGCCAAAGCGCCATGTCCTGTTGTACCACAGGAAAGTCTTGTTTCAGATACGATTTTATCTCCGTCCGTTTCAAAAACGGCAAATTCCGGCGTATGTCCGAAATGTTGAAAAACTTCGTTATTTTCGCATGTTACGGCAAATTTCATGATCCATTCTCCTTAATTATATTTTTATATTTCCACAATTATATTTTTATATTTCCACAAACATCCAAACGTTATTCTAAAAAAATTACATTTTCGAACATCCGTTTTTCATATGCTCCGAAACGCATTCGAGAAAAGTCTGAACACAGGGACAATCCAGCCGGTAGAAGACGTGTTTTCCACGTTTTTCGTCCACAAGGATCCCCGCCTGTTTCAACGCAGTCAAATGTTGCGAGATCGTCGAAAAATCGAGATCCGTCTGCTCGACGAATTCATGAACGCAATGCTCGCCTTCCAATAACTGTTGAGCAATCCATAAACGAATCGGATGTCCAAGAGCTTTAAACTTTTCGGCAGGTTTTCGGTATTTTTCTTTATCAAACGGCTGCATATTTTCTTCATTATGTCATTTGGTTATATAACAAAATATAATAATAACAGAAATTTTCCGCATGTCAAGGGCAGTCTGTTTTCATGGCGTTATTTCCTCTTGTTTGGAACAATCTCCGAATCAGGTATTGGAAGAAGTCGATATTTCCATTATAATGAAGCTGTTGGCTGTTTTTCCATAGCGTTGGGGCATGAGTACAGTATGATATGTAATACAAAAGGAAAGAACTTCGAAATACATGAGTAATATCGTTATTATTGGGGCATCGTCCGGAATCGGCAGGGAACTGGCATTGCTTTATGGTCAGAATCCGGAGAACAACCTTGTTTTGGCGGCACGCCGGGAACCGGAACTGCACTCGCTGGCGGCGGAGATTCAAGGTCAGACGGCTATTGAAATTCTCGATCTGGAATCACAGGAGCGAACCGAAAAGATCGACCATCTTTTGACGTATTTTCCAACGGTGGATTTAGTGATCTATTCGTCCGGTTATGGGGAGATCAATCCCGAACTCGACTGGGAACTCTGCCAAAGAACGCTGAACGTCAATGTTATGGGCTTTACGGAAACGGTCAACAAGGTCTATCGCTATTTTGCTCGACAGGGATATGGACAGCTTGCGGCGATCTCGTCTGTTGGAGGACTTCGCGGAATGGAGAACGACAGCGGTTATTCGGCTAGTAAATCGTATATTCTTCGGTATATGGAAGGTCTTTCGCGAAAGGCCCGTAAAGAAAAAGTCATGCTGGCATGTACAACAATTCTGCCCGGTTTTGTCGATACGCAAATGGCCAAAGGAGACAAATTCTTTTGGATGTGTTCGCCTCAAATTGCGGCACGACAGATCGCAAACGGACTGCGTAAAAAGAGAAGATACCTGTATGTCACCAAACGCTGGCGACTGATTGCGTGGCTGTTAAATATCATACCTTGGTGGCTTTATGAAAGAATGTGAACAACAGTTTATGTCGAACTTGATTACATCCTACCAAGCGCAAGCGATTGTCTGGGAATTGACCCGACGGAAGGTGGACGCGTTTCATCGTGTTGTCGATACGCTGGCGGACGTTCCGGTTGATCTGAATCCGCATCAGATCGACGCGGCGGTGTTTACTTTGAATTCGCCGTTTTCCAAAGGAGTTATTCTTGCGGACGAGGTCGGACTGGGCAAGACAATTGAGGCGGGAATCGTTATTGCGCAGCGATTCGCCGAAGGAAAAAAGCGCTCGCTGGTCGTCTGTTCCGGGAACATACTGGTCTATTGGCGAAAGCAGATGATCGAACATTTTCGACTTCCCTGCCGGATACTTGACGAAATGCCGGAAGAGGCGTTTTCTTCGCTTGACTTCGATGGTATTTCGATAATCTCCTACCCGTTCTGCGCGAAATGGGCGGAGAAAATCGCGAAGACCCCCTGGAATCTGGTTGTCTTTGACGATGCCCAGCTTCTCAAAAATACGTGGAAACAGAATCGGAAGTCGGGCTCGACTCTACTGTCGGCGTTTGGCTCCTTTCGCAAGATACTCATTACGGCGGCACCGCTCCAGAATTCGCTCATGGAACTCTGGACGCTTATGCAGTTTATCGATCCGGAAGTGTTTCCCAATGCCGAGGTCTTTTATGAACGTTATGTTCTCTCGTGTGAACGGGAACGACAGGAGGAACTGCACCGGCAACTAACTCCCTATTTCAAACGAACACTGCGCCGACAGGTTTTGCCGTTTATGAATCTTCCGAATCGCCGGTCGGTGACAATCGCTTATTGCCCTGACAAGAAACAGGTAAAACTTCTTTGCGATATCAACGGCTATTTTTTCGGAAAAACGCCACGATTCTCCGTGCCGAAAGAGAGTAAAGGATCATTTGCCGTAACGGTCAAAAAGTCGGCGGCCTCGTCGCTGGCGGCTTTGGTCGGAACACTGGAGACATTTCTCCAGCGTGTTAAAGAGGTCAAACAACCGACGAATCCGGAAAATATTCTACTGTTGCAAGAGGAATCGGAACAGATTCAATCCTTTATCGTTCAAGCCAAAGCCATTACCAACGATCCGAAATTACAGGGACTGATTCAGGGACTAAAAACCGGACTGGACGAACTGGTAAAATCAGGCGCGAAACGCAAGGCGATCATTTTTACGTCGTCGATTCGAACACAGGAATATCTCGTTCGTCAACTGGAAGAAAACGGGTACGCCGGGAAAGTTGTCGTTTTTAATGGAAAGGCCGGAACGCGGACGTCTCGTCCATACCCGGGCAAGCAGATGTCTCGTCTGCTTGAAACTTCGACAAATCATAATATTCGAAGACGTCAGGCGATCTTCGACGCATTTGCCGACGACGCCGAAATTCTCATCGCCACCGATTCCGCCGCGATTGGACTTGACCTGCCGTTCTGCTCGCTGGTCGTCAATTACGACCTCCCCTGGAATCCGGCTCTATTGGAATCCAGAATCGGGCGATGTCATCGGTACGGACAGAAACATGAAGTGGTCGTTGTGAATTTTCTTGACGAAAGCAATACAACCGACGTCAAACTCCACTCGCTCTACAAGGAACGACTCAAACTGTTCGACGGTGTTTTTAATGCGTCCGATGATGTTTTCGGTTCCATACAATCAGGACAGAAAATCGAAAAACAGATCGTCGAAATCGTGAAGAGTTGCCGAACGATAACGCAGATCGAAAAGGGATTTACTCAGCTTCAAGAGTCACTGTCCGAAACGGTCCGCTCTGAAATGACGACCGCCAGACAGCATCTCTTTCAGGAATTCGACGAAGAGGTTCGCCGCCGATTCCAGATTCGGCTCGAAAAGACGACGCTCCAATTGAACGAAACGACCGAACTCTTCTGGCGATTATTGAAGTTTTATTACAAAAACGACCATGAATTCAACGACGACGATTTTACGTTCCGTTCAACCGGTCTGTTGCCGCAGTCATATTATTTAACGTTTCAGCCAATTAAAGGCGCCGATATCTCATTCATGTCACTTCGGGATCGACGTCGATATCTGGCCGAACAGCGTCAGGAATGTCAGCCGTTTACCATGACCGGATTGGAAGCCCAGCATATTTTCAAAACGTTACGGGAACAGGAGTTGCCGCCGATTCATTTGAGGTTTAAGTTGAATGAAGAATATGCGGTTTCATACGGTTTACAAGGGGAGCTCCGACTTGACCTTCTGACCGTTCACGGTTACGAAACGACCGAATCGCTAGTCTATACCGTCTGCGATACCGAAGGCAATCCGCTTTCTTCAGAATTGGGCAGAAAAATGCTCCTTTATGGTCATATTGTCGGAGAAGGCCCGTTTCGAACCTGTTCCGGCGAAAGGTGTCTGGTCGATCTTGTTCGAGAAAATATCGAAAAAGCAAAATCGGA
>CAYUAP010000113.1:0-2326 GCA_964442735.1 uncultured Planctomycetaceae bacterium
ATTCGCTTAACTGCCATACTTGCGTAATTTAACGTAGAATTGAGGCTACACCCTACAAATTAAACTATAGGGAAAAAAAGTCGCAACTTCCAATGATTTCTCCACATCCGTTTTTATTGTCAGTTCCTGAAAACAAAAAAATTGAAGACCAATAATAATAGTACCAATTCCCAAACCAATAATAATAGCACGTAACATATTTTATACTCCATTTTCCCATGTAAAATAAATCATCCAACAACCATTTCCGGATGGAAAAATTCATTCCGGATCGTTTGTCAAAATGTTTTTATCGCAGATATTTCCAACAACCAAGTTTAAGAAGGTACAGGTATGTTGTCTGCATTCAAGAGGTATTCATTTTCAATGATATATCAGTATTTGGAATATAAACCATACGATAGATAATTATGAAAAACAGAAAATAATTACAGCAAAACATTAATAAAAAAAAAAGATAAAAATCATGAGAGCCGAAACGAGTCAACGCACAATGTCAACTTGGAAAAGGAAAGGGCAAGGTATCCTGACCACACAATTAAGCGTTTCGGCTCTCATAGACCAGCAATTCTATATACATGCAATATCAAAGCCAAAAACACACCTGCATTAAATTTTATAAAAAGTACCTAAAAACAGGGGTAATCAAGATTTTTCCAAAAAAATAAAATTTCTTGAATATTAGAAAATGCTTAAAAATGATACACTTTTACGAAGTACCAGATAATGGTGTTTCAATTAAAGACACATTTTATTGAACTATCCGATAGAAGAACCTGGTATTAAACGAACAGGTTCAGAATAGAAGGTGGGGTAGACCATACAGCAGGTACACAGTGTGACAATAAAAACTTTTTATGACTTATGCGGAATGAAAATCATCCTGTTTTATACAATTCGTCAGATCCGAAAAATTTTTTATTGACTATTTTCAATCTTTTAGTATAATTCGAGTTATATATGCGCCGGAGTGGACGTTTCGTCTGTGGCCGGGAAGTCTGATTCTATCCGTTAAAACAGCAGGAGTCTCGATCAATGAGTATAAATACAAGTAAAGGGGAGCATTGTTTTTACAAGACAAGTGGACGCGGTGTCGTTTATGCTGTAACCGAGGATAAAAGTCTAATTCATCTTTTAGCGGTTGTACAGCCGGATGTTTCGTCATCGGATCTACAATTTCAGGTTCAGTCGGCGCTGGAGCGGCTTGACTCTGTTCTTGAAAAAGAGAATATGACAGGTAACATTGTTGAGCAATCGATCTTTGTTCGTCATCTCAAGGACAAAAAAAGAATTCAGGACCTAATGCGGGCCCATTTCGGAATAAATCTTCCTGTCAACACCTATATTCCCCAGACTCCCTGTGAAGATGAATGTCTTTTTCTCCTGGAAGCCAAGGGAGTTAAGAAACAGGATCCGGCAGTAGAAATTATTCGTTGTAAC
Organism: uncultured Planctomycetaceae bacterium; assembly: GCA_964442735.1. Taxonomy (GTDB): domain Bacteria; phylum Planctomycetota; class Planctomycetia; order Pirellulales; family Thermoguttaceae; genus JAUNBG01. The sequence continues at coordinate 1,441 of CAYUAP010000113.1, forward strand.
GAAAATGCCGTTGTTATGAAATATGCGAATCTATCATTTCTTCTTTTAGGTGATATCATTCCGGACGATCCAACTCAAACACTCTCCTATCCACGTTCCTATCGCGGATTTGAAATGATGCGTGAACAATTGGAACAGCAGGGATTTTCCATGGCAGACATTCTACGGACCTGGCTTTATCAAGGACACATTGTTCTAGCCGAAGGGTCTTCCCAACGATATAAAGAACTAAACCATGCCCGTTCAGATTTTTTTGAAGGAACGGAATTTCTGCAATCACTCCTTCCTGACATTCCACATGGAACAATTTATCCGGCTAGTACAGGAATTGGTGCGGACGATATGGATGTTACTATGGCCTGTATCGCCATTAAAACAAATCGTAACGAGGTGATTGCGGTCCCATTGGAGAATCCGGTACAAACGCCAGCATTCGATTACGGTACCGTCTATAGTCCGAAGAGTCCTAAATTTTCACGTGCAATGGCCCTTTCCTACGATGATACCTGTACCGTTTTTATTTCCGGAACTGCCAGTATAACCGAGTCGGAAACGGTCTTTATTGGTGATCCGGAAGGACAGACGAATCAAACCCTGGATAATATTGCGGAACTTTTTACGACCTCAAATTTATCGCGTCATGGTATTGAAGGATTCGGTGGAGAGTTGAGTGATATGATTTCCGCACGTGTCTATGTAAAGCGGCCGGAATATTACGAAAAAATACGGATGATTTGTGAACAGAGACTAGGAGGGACGCCAATGGTCTTTACCTACGCTGATGTCTGTCGGGATGACCTCCTCGTCGAAATCGAAGGAATCGCCTCCTGCCGGCCAATCCACCAACGGAATTAGGATTAAAGATCAGAAGATTAAAGATCAGAAG
>CAYUAP010000113.1:2426-15498 GCA_964442735.1 uncultured Planctomycetaceae bacterium
ATTAAAGATCTGAAGATTAAAGATCTGAAGATTAAAGATCTGAAGATTAAAGATCTGAAGATTAAAGATCAAGAAGATTAAAGATCAGAAGATTAAAGATCAGAAGATTAAAGATCAGAAGATTAAAGATCAAGAAGATTAAAGATCAGAAGATTAAGATCAAGAAGATTAGGATCAAGAAGATTAGGATCAAGAAGATAAAAGATCAAGAAGATGTTGAATCCAGCACAGCAAGAGGCTGTTGATACTCTTTCAGGACCACTCCTGGTCCTTGCAGGAGCAGGGACCGGTAAAACAAGAGTCGTTACCTATCGAGTTGCCCATTTAATTGCCAATGGCATACTACCGAATCGTATACTCGCGGTAACATTTACCAACAAGGCGGCCAAGGAAATGCAACAGCGAATCAGTGCACAGCTCGGCGGTCATTTTAAAAGCAAACCGGAAATATCCACTTTTCATTCACTCTGTGTTCGTATTTTACGTCGGCATATCCATCTTCTTGGTTATCCCAATCAGTTTACTATTTACGATCAGGGAGATCAGGAATCGTTGACGCGCCGCGTTCTTCGCGATATAAAGATAGCAGGAAGTGCACTTCGGCCCGGAGATTTTCTGTCCAGAATCAGTACCTGGAAGTCCCATGGAATCGACGCAGCCCATGCCATGGACCATATCGAAGGTGGAAAAGATTATATTATTGCCGTTGCCTACGAGCGGTATCAAACGGCATTACGAACTTTGGGGGCGGTTGACTTCGACGATATTCTTTTGTTGACAGAGGAACTGTTCGGTAAATTTCCTGAAGCATTGCTTGAGGAATCAGAACGTTACGATCATCTTCTTGTCGACGAATATCAGGATACCAATATGAGTCAATATCGTATTATTCGTGGTCTGGCACTTCGGCACAGAAATCTATGCGTCGTTGGTGATGACGATCAGTCAATTTATGGATGGCGAGGTGCGGAAGTACGTCATATTCTCAACTTTCAAAAGGACTGGCGGGATGCTAAAGTCATTCGACTGGAAACCAATTATCGTTCCACTATTCCCATTTTGCATTGGGCCAATAATCTGATAGCCTTTAATGTGGAACGTCATATAAAAAAGCTGTGTACTACCACACAAGGTGAACAGCCGCGTATTCTTCAGTGTAAAAACGGTGAAGAAGAAGCCAAGGCCGTTATTGCCCATATTCAAAATCGAATGGAGACATCACAACGTAATCCACGTGATTTTGCGATTCTATTTCGAACCAACGAACAGCCTCGTGCCTTCGAAATGGAACTCCGAGAAGCTAAAATCCCCTATGTCGTTGTCGGTAGTCAATCATTTTTTGACCGAAAAGAGGTTAAAGATATTCTATCCTGGTTCAAAACCTGTCTTCGCCCCCAAGATGATATTTCTTTACTACGTATAATAAACACACCGTCCCGTGGAATCGGAAGTACGACAATTCGTAAAATAACAGAACATGCGATATCCCAAACGAAGTCGACTTGGGATATTATGACCAATGATCGGGATTTTATGGCGACTTTTGATAGTAAAACCCAGCAGAATATTCAATCTTTTGTTCAAACGATACGAACGGCTTCCGTCAATTTTCGGAATAATTTTTGTACTGATACCATATCTTCTTTTATTGAGCAGATCAATTATCGCCGGGAAATTGAAAAAACATATCAGGAGAAAGACGAACAGGACGCACGTTGGAATTCATTGGGTGAAGTTGTCAATGCGGCAACATCCTATTTAGAGGAAAATCCGAAGGGAACTTTAAGTCAATTTCTGGATAATACCTCTCTTGGTGGTAGCGATTTTTCATCGGGAAACGATAAAAAACTCGACCGAAACGCCGTTGTTCTAATGACCTATCACGCGGCAAAAGGACTTGAATTTAAAGAAGTCTACATGGTGGGTATGGAAGAGGGAATACTTCCCCATCAGCGTTGTCTTAATACGGACGGTTTAAACGATGAAGTGGAAGAGGAACGGCGGCTCTGTTATGTCGGAATTACCCGAGCGCGTTTTCGATTAACGCTAACCCTGGCTTTGACGCGTCTGAAATGGGGCAAATATCGACCGACACTTCCCAGTCGTTTTCTTTACGAAATAACAGGCCAATCCGAAAATCCACGTTATGAACAGGTTAAAAAAGGAATCCTAAAATAATAGGTAACCATTCACGAACGATTTTGAAACCACAAATAAACACAGAGAGTCTGCCATAAAATATAATATTTTATTTTACAATAACAAACGAAATTTTACAATAACAAACGAAACATTTTTATCTATGATAATAAATAATTTTATCATAAAAAAGTTTGTTTGCCAAAAAACTATCCGTGAAAATCAGTGTTATCCTTGGTTTCACTTTACATCCGTGAATGGTTACAATAATAGTTCACTTAAAAAGACAAAGAGTTAAGTCTCTTCCTGAATTTCCGGTTTCTCGCGCAGGAATGGGAGTGAAATTTTAAATCGTGCTCCTCCCAAGGGCGATTTTTCGATATCAATATGGCCTTTATGTTCTTCAATAATTTTATGTGTAACGGCCAAGCCAATTCCAGTCCCCATACTTTTATTCTTCGAAAAGAAGGGTCGAAACAGTGAATCCTTCATTTCAAGGGGGACACCTTTTCCATTATCGTCAACCGTAACAATGATCGTTCCGCAATTCTCCGCAGACAGTGTCTGTATCAGGACTTTTCCCTTCTCCGTATAATCATTGAACCCGGAGGTTAAGGTTTCCTGATCTTCATCGTGCTTTAACTGATTGTCATGAACTGCATCAAGGGCATTGGAGACCAGATTGGTAATCGCTCGATGTATTTGCTCTTTGTCGAAATAAAAAGGAATAACAGATGGATCCGGAATAAACTCAAGATCGACTTTTAGTTCGTTGGCACGTCCCTGCATTAGTTCAATGACTTCAACAATCGTTGTATTCAGATCATTTTCATCGAAAAAGGGAACCCGCTCTTTACTAAAGGTCAGCATATCCATAATCAGATCGGAAATACGATTCTGATTTTTTTCAACGATGGACCAGCCTTTATGTATCGTACCTTCATCATGAGTTTTCAATCCTTGATCGATCAGATATCCCCCACCGTTAATTCCCTGAAGAATGTTTTTGATATGATGGGAAAGTACTGCCACCGTTTGTCCAACGGCAGCGAGCCGTTCGCCCTGAACCATACTCTGATAATAATATGTATCCTCAACCGCCAAGGCCGCTTGATGGCCTATAGCCATCATTAGTTTTAGATGATCCAGGGTTAGTTTGGTTATTATTTCCTTTTTAATATTACCATTGGTCGGCGGCTCCTGTACGGTACTTTGTTTGATAGGCGAAAGTTCGACAGCCGAATTCTGTTCCAATTCCACCGAGGTCGGTAGTTCCTCCGTCGGAAGAACCGTTTTATCCCAAAAAACGGTTGTATCGATATAGATCACCCCGGTCAGGCCATAACGCCCCTGCATGGGAACACAAATAGCCTCTTTAATTCCTTGGTCAAGAATACTTTCTTCGGCATTCCAACGTTCATCCGATTGGGCATCACTGGTCAAAACACCTTCATTGGTTCGAATAACATAATCCAAAATGGTTCGACTGATCGTCATACCATTATTATTACCGTGTGAAGTCCGATCCTTCGAAACCTGTGGAATCAATTTATTGCTGTCGGTATCATATAAAAGGATACATCCACGATCCACAAGAACCCATTCAAAAATTAAATCCATAATTCGCTGGAGAAGATGATTGATATCAAGCGTCTGACTGACAACCAGAGTCGTATGATACATCAGATTAAGATGGGCCTGGGCATTTGCCGGTCCGTCCATATTAACATTATCGGAGTGATTCGGCGAAAAAAAACCATGATCATGCTCCGAATAAAGAGAATGAACAATCTTCGATCGTTCGATATTACGTGGAACATCCTGAAATTTAACCATGGCGATTTTGGAATTTTTCTCGCTCTTTTCGGAGGATACGGAATAGAGGAACATCGTTCCCCCTATTTGAATTTGATCGCCATTATGAAGTTCCTCCTCCTGAATACGCGTTCCATTGAGAAAAACACCATTGGAACTCTTTTGATCACACAGGATTCTCCCCGATTCAGCTAATCGAATAATGGCATGATTACGCGAGACTTCCCGATCATGAAGCTGTATCATATTATCCGGATTGCGTCCAATCGTAACCTCCTTAAAAGGCAATTCGTATCTCGTTCCCTGATCGTTTCCATGAATAATATACAACGATTCCATTATTCCGATTTCTCCTTGTTCTTCTGGAGATGGTGATGTTCTATCAGTTCTTTTTGTTTTAAGAGACGCTCCGCTAATTTACGCATGGGAGGTCCAATAACGTTTCCCTCGTAGACGGCTATATTGGAACCGTTCAGTTTTGCACGGCGAACCTCGGTCAAGATCAATCTGGCCCGATTCAGTTCTTCTTCCGTCGGAGAAAAGGCTTGATGCGCCCATTCCACCTGTTTCGGATGCAACAGAAGACATCCGGCAAACCCCATTTCGTACATTTTCCGCTCTTCCAGTAAAAAATGCTCCCGATCATTTAAATCAAGCCAGGGCGTATCAATGGGTAAAAGACCCGCCGCACGAGCTGTTATCGCAATAACCGTCCGTGGATACTCCAGAACCGCAGTCAAATGGGTTCCCATTCCCGATAAATCGTCCAGATAGTCTTCGCCCCCCAGACATAAAGCAACGAGACGACTACTAGCCATGGCAATATCATGAAGATTCAAAACGGCAGAAGTCGTTTCTATTAACGGTGCCAAACGAAATTTACCGATATTCCAGCCATGTCGATTTTCTTCCCGACTCAAGATATCATCCAAATAACACAATTCCTGTGCCGTTCGGATTTTTGTTGGCATAAATCCAGTTAAGTCGGAAAAAATCAATGCCTCCATATCAGATTGAAAATCAGGTGTTCCAATTGGGTTGATACGAATAAAGACCGTTCGATTCCGGAAGGTACCGTTCAAAAACAATTGAATCAGATTCTCCCGTGCTTCAGAACGATGCTCTGAAGGCACTGAATCTTCCAGGTCTAAAATCAATACATCGGCTTGAGAACGAAGTCCGCTTTCTAAAAAACGCTTGTTATTGGCTGGTATAAACAGGATACTCCGCATTAACGGATACAAAGAACTATCGGACTGAAAATTCGGTGATGATGTCGTTTTCCATGGTATAAAATCATTGGTCATGTTCCGCCTCCTCCATAATTCTCTGAAGACGTTCGATATGTGGTCTTTCATAGAGTTGACCTTCGAACTCCAAAACTCCCCCACCCTGCTGTCGAAAACGTTCAATGATTCTATGAATATTATCATAATCGTTACAATGAAACATTTTATTAATGAACGGAACCTGACCTGGATGAATTGCCAGTTTACCATCGAAACCGAAATCAATGGCCATTTGAATTTCACGTTCCAGTAAAGAATAATCTTTATAATTTAAAGAGGGTGTATCGTAGACTTTTTTTTGAAAAGCCCGCGCAAACAAAACGAGTCGAGTCCGAATAGGAGCCAAAACCTCCGGACTATTTTTTATATTGGAGATACAGGTCAAATCCTCCGCCCCCAAGGCCAGGGCATCAATATAATCGGATTCGGCAATTTGCTCCAGTCGGACTAACCCCTTCGGTGTTTCCACAAGTGCTATATTTTTTTTATCAAGAAGCAAATTTCGATACGGAATCAAAAAATCAACATTCTCCATTTTGGGAAACATAAATCCATCAATCCGAAAAGAGGCCAAAATCGTTAGTTCACGATCAATATGATCTTGATTCACGCGGACAAAACATGGACAGGACAAGGTATTATTTTCAAGAAAAAAAGATAACAGGCCGAGAGCCGCCTGTTTTTGATCTTCTGGAATGGAATCTTCCAAATCAAAAATAACAGCATCCGCCGATAATTCGTTCAGATGATTCAAAAACCTGGAAATCACCGGAACAAAAAGAAGACTTCTTGAACAAAAGGCCATAATCAATGAAAATCTATAAAAATCGTATCCAGTATGATGTATCAAATCCCCATTTAGAATACATCTACAATACAAACACTACCCCCTATTATGACTAAATTAATTATTTTGACAAGAGTATTTAAAAAAGTTTATTGACTTGGTATCCAAATAGGCTATACTTTAGATAATAATAAAATGGAGGAGGGTCACAGGCATATCCAGAATAAAATTGGAACGGCCCTTCGTTTATTTACTGAAAAAGAATCAGGAGGAATCGGAATGAATCTATTAGTTATTGGCAATGGAGGACGGGAACATGCCTTGGCATGGAAATTGGGACAGAGTTCGAGGGTGGAAACTGTTTATGTTGCGCCGGGTAATGCCGGAACGGCAATAGATGCGGTCAATGTCCCGATTAAAGTAGATGATTTTTCCGGACTAATATCCTTCGCTAAAAAAAACAATGTTGGTTTAACAGTAGTAGGCCCGGAAGTTCCTTTAACGGAAGGTATTGTTGACATATTTGAAAAAGAGAAATTGCGAATTTTTGGTCCTAATAAAAGAGCGGCAAATATTGAGGGAAGTAAAATATTTTGTAAAGAGATACTAAAAAAAGCATCCGTACCAACGGCCTCCTGGCAAACCTTCGAAGAACTTCAGGATGCCTTGGATTATCTTCAGAATAGTGTTGACAAACCATTTGTCGTAAAGGCAGATGGTCTTGCAGCAGGAAAAGGCGTTATCGTTTGCGATAATCGGGAAGAAGCCTTAAAGGCCGTCCAACGAATCTGTTTTGATAAAGAATTTGGTTCTGCCGGTAAAAAATTTATCATAGAGGATCGTCTAACCGGCTTGGAAGCGAGTGTTTTGGCAATAACAGATGGTAAAACAATTATGACCCTACAGCCGGCACAAGATCATAAAGCGGCCTGGGACGGCGACAAGGGACCGAATACCGGAGGAATGGGGGCCTACTGCCCCGCATCGTTAATTGATGATGAAATACTCCATTGGATAGAAGAAAACGTTCTCCTTCCAACTGTTCACACAATGAATAAAACCGGAAATTCCTTTAAAGGAATTCTATATGCCGGTCTTATGATGACCTCCAATGGTCCCCAGGTCCTCGAATATAACGCCCGATTCGGCGATCCGGAATGTCAACCCCTACTAATGCGGTTAAAAACCGATCTGGTCGATGTTATGGAAGCGGTTATCGATGGACGTCTGTCCGAAATGGAACCGTTAGCTTGGGATACCCGACCTGCCGTATGTGTGGTCATGGCTAGTAAAGGTTATCCAGGTTCCTATCCCAAGGGTGATGTTATCCATGGTTTAAAAGACGTCGATCAAATTCCGGACGTTAAAGTATTTCATGCAGGTACAACCATACACAACGAACAAGTCATTACGTCCGGCGGACGCGTTCTCGGCGTGACCGCGCTTGGAAATACGGTTGCGGATGCTAAAGAAAAAGCCTATCAGGCTGTACAAAAAATATACTGGAAGGGCTCTTGGTACCGAACCGATATCTCCGATAAAGAAATTCAATTCGTTCAAACTAAAAAATAAAACTGACATTACAAAAAAGAAAAATGTAACCGTTCACAGATATAATGTGAAACCAAGGATATAAAGTGAAACCAAGGATAACACTGATTTTCACGGATATTTTTTTGGCAAACAAACTTTTTTATGATAAAATTATTTATTATCATAGATAAAATTATTTCGTTTGTTATTGTAAAATTTGTATTTTACGGCAGACTATCTGTGTTTATCCGTGATATCCGTGGTTCCAAAATCGTTCGTGAATGGTTACAGAAAAAGTATACATTAAGGGCTAATCATTCCAAGGATTATATTTTTTAAATATCTTTAATAATGACCAGCCCCAAGGATTCCTCCGCATCTTCTCGTGAAAATATGAGCTGCGGACAGAATATACCTGTTTTTATATATATCTGTATTTATCACCACCTATTTTACAAACATAATCACCAACCAATCGGCTGTGTCCAACCAATTTCATTTTCCGGTTTGTTACGGGCATAAACTTTTGTCTTTTTATCCGAAGTAATAATGGCACGAACATAAAGATCTTCTTTTGCCATTTTGTATGTTGCCTCGGTTCCCTCGACTTCCATAAACGTTTGCCCTATTTGATCGGAGTAAATATAGCCGGTACGCGCCGGTTGACCTTCTGCGGCAGGATCATCGAACTTCACCATAGACTGATCAAAACCTTTTTTCGTTCCAACAAATCGGATTTTGTAGGAAACCCCTTTTTCCGCATGAACTTTTACAAACAAAGAACGTTCCTTCGCCTCGAATTGAAGATCATCCAATTCAATACCGGTCGAAGAATAAAATTCGCCTTTGTTCAAGGCCTTCATAATGGCCTGAATGGAGAGCGATTCAGCCCGAACAGTTACCCAACCGATTCCAGGGCTGGCAATAGCCCCTGGTGCAAAATAGGCATGCGAATCGTCAGTAGCCGCCCCATAAACCGGTGGATATCCCTGTGCAAGCCGGAAGGAAGTCACAATGTCCCAAAACTTTTCCTGATGCCACATCTTCGGATTATATTTTCCGATGGGTCGAGGAGGGGAATCAGCGTTACAATTCTCAAACAGGACTAAAAATCGATTGTTAATCAAGTCCTGCGGTGTGACACTAAAATGAACCCATTCCGGATGATTCACCATTAGAAGCGACTGATTACCTGTTTGACCTGCATGTTGACGAAGTAAAATATTTGTTTTGCGAATCGACTCTTCTATGGTTGACGTTTTAACAAAAGGAATAGTATTCGTTACATTAATCGCATTCATGTGAAGCTGACGGTCACCAACAGAATCGTTAATTTCATGTCCGGGAATAATCAGAAATTTTCCCGGATCGTTCAGTTTCATAATCAACTCGGCAATCGTCTTGAGTCGTACTTCTTTAACACCATTTTTTTCACGGGTTTCAACCCAATCACCATATTTTTTACAATATCGATCAAATTGATCCTGGGCGACATTTTTTCCGACAATACGCCATCGACCGCCGGGCGCAAACGCTTCGGACGAATCAATTTTATATTCACCTGCTGCAATCCATTTCTTCCACCAATTCGCCTGCATTTCCTCCCCAAATTGGAGAAATGAATGATCGGACGGTACAATAAAATCGTAACCATTGTCCCGATACCAATCAAAAGCGAGTTCCGGAATTGCATTTCCATCGCTCCAAAGAGTGTGCATATGTAAACAACCTCGATACCATTTTGGTTTTGAAGGCGCTACTTTTCCGGTCAAAATCTTTTCATTCTGCGTTACATCACGAAGATTCATTTTCGCAATTTCACGTTCCAGGGCAATACGTGCCCCTTGTGCATACAACAAGGATGAACCTGTTACAAGACACAGAAAAAAAAGAGGTCCAATAAAATATTGGAAAAAATTGTAAATATTCTTTTTCATAAACAGGTCCCAATTTTATTTTTTAAGTTCAAATTTCAAGGTATTTTCCCCGGCAACAATTTCACACGTTAAACCACTGGTTGCAATATTATTATATTTTGCGGGAATACGAGGAGCTTTTTTCTCAATCGTAAACGTGGCAGTGGGATCATCATCGCCTTTAACCGTTTCTGTACCGACAATTTTTTCAGAATAAATGGAAACTTTAGCCGAACCAATCGGAATACCATCACCCGACTTTAAAGTAGTCGCATTAATAATTTCACCGTTGAGAATTTCGGCGGAAGAATCACGTTGCCCTGAAATCACAAATGTAATTTTTCCGTCTTCCAAAGGCTTTCCGTCAAATGTAACTGTTCCTTTAACCTGTCCCGTTGGAATGGAACTTTTTTTTGTACATCCGGAAAAATCTAATAATATTACGGCACAAATAAATAATAGAGGAAGAATCGTCAATATCTTTTTCATAAATTATATCCTTTTATATTCTAATCATTTTTATTACTAAAGGGTTGTTGTTTCGGAACCGGAACGACTTGCAGCCGCACGATAAACTTCACCGGAAATTGTTTCGCCAACAAAACGAACGGAAGCATCTCCCATTAAAAAGTTACAACCTCCGGAATGAAAACTATGAAAACCGGCCCCGGCATCCTGCATGGAATCCAGCAGGTTATATGCTTCGGTCCCGGCTTTAACACCACGCCATTCCTTCAATTTATCATATTGCTTTTGGAGCCAGACCAATTCATAATTGATAGGGTGCGCCGTTGTAGCCCAAGCGGCCGTTGGAAAACCATTATTTGGATTCATTCCGCCCATGGATTCACCAACCATAAACGTATTGGATAATCCATCATTCACCCCAGCAAGACTTGTCGCCCAACCGAAACGTCCGATCATTCCACGAACTTCCATATTCATGCCGTTACAGAAATTTCCGCCACCTTTCAATTTATAGGGATCAACTTCGCCTGTACTGTATGCCAAGGTCTGATTGGGTCCACCAGTTCCAGTTCTATTGGGATAATCACCCAAACAGGAAGCGTAATCCGAATTACAGTTCCATTTCCATGAATTAACACCGTCGGCAGTTAACGCCTTGTAATACTTGGCCGGACCATTTTTACTCGGACAGGTAAACATAGGCATCTCTTGAAGTGTTGTTTGGAACAGAGTCGTATTTTTGGAACCACTCCACATCGCTACCTGATTCCAGTCAATAGCAGAATAAATAGAGTTTTGTTCCATTTGGGGTAGAATCCGAAATTGCCAACTAATGGCATGAATCGGACAATTATAGGTTTTATGATTGACATTATCACACGTACTCGAAACCGAAAACGGCAAACGATTATTGAGATCGTGATAATTATGCATAGCCAGTCCAATTTGCTTTAAATTGTTCGTACATTGCATACGGCGTGCTGCTTCTCGTGCCGCCTGAACGGCAGGCAACAGCAATGCAATCAAAATTCCAATAATAGCGATCACAACTAAAAGTTCGACAAGAGTAAAACCTTGTCGACTATATTTATGTAATGATTTCATAATAATAACTCCATAGAGAACTTAATCAAAAAAAACAGGGATAAATGACACTTTATTAACAATTATAGTCCGACCGTTTCATGACCACTACGAGACCCCATGGCACGGTAGGGTTCACTCGCTACGGTTTCACTGATAAAACGAACAGATCCGTCTCCCATACACATATTCGCCCCCCCTGAATGATAACTGTGAAAACCTGTTCCCGCATCACGGAAAGATTTAATTATAGTATAGGTATCCGGAGCCCCTTTACTTCCTTTTAGAGCGTCAAGTTCCTGGAATTTTTGACGAACGAATTCACGTTCATAATTAACTGGATGTGCTGTTGTCGCCCATGCTTCATTGGGAAAACCGTTATGAGGATTTTCACCACCAACCGATTCGCCAACAAGAAAGGTATTCGAAAGACCATCGGTAACATCCCCCGGTGTAGCGGACCAACCGAATCGTCCTATCAATCCACGTGATTCATAAAACTGTCCCCCCATTTGTGTCTTGGGACCACATTTATCATCGTCAGTTGTATTTTCATTTATACTTCCATATGCTGGTTCTTCACCGGTTCCTGTTCGGTTGATATAGTCGCCGATACAATTGGCATAATCGGAATTTGCGCTCCATTTCCAGGAATTGACTCCATCAGCAAAAGCGGCTTTATAATATTTATCCGGACGTGGTTTTGAAGGACAGGTCCAAAGAGGCGTCTTTTGAATGACATTTTGAATCAAATCAGTATTAGCCCCATCGTAACTTGCTGCTTGATGGGCACTAAAATTAAATTGATCATACAGGGCAGTCGCTTCCATTTGAGAAAGAATTCGAGGCTGCCAACTAAAATAATGCATCATATCTGTTACATAATTATGGCCAGAACAACGGCTTGCCGTCTGGGGAGGAAGACGTTTATTGGAATCCATATAATTATGGAGAGCCACACCTATCTGCTTTAGGTTATTCGTACACTGCATGCGGCGAGCTGCTTCACGTGCTGCCTGAACCGCAGGAAGAAGTAACGCAATCAAAATTCCAATGATTGCTATCACAACCAACAATTCGACAAGAGTAAAGCCCGATAAACGACCGGACATATTCTCCATGTTCAATTTTAATCTTTTCATTTTATTCCTTTCATTAGTAAATATGGGTAATAAATATGGGTAAATAAAGAATTTTACTTTCTAAAACTAAAAATATGAAAACCATAATAACCATACAGAAATTTCTTCGAAATTGCAAGAATATAGTCCTAATGTTCTATATGCTAAAGGCGGGATTACATTATACCTATGCGTAATCTTTTAAATTTACACAGTTTGCACTCAAAACCATATTCTGTATTATATAGATTTTTGAATAACAGACAATATGACGATGAAGATAAAAACAAGAATAATGAAAATGTTTTGTTTTACCAACAGGTCTAACCATCTTAACAGGTTATATTTCCATGAATAAAGACGTTCTATATTACCAGTTACAAGCGGAATACATGGCTGCCTGCGTGACCATAATCTCTATTTAAAAACAGATGCCTAAATGTTATACAAATTATTAAAAAATATAATTTTTTTGACTGGTATACGAAATTTGAACGCTTATACATATATAGAACAAGTCAAATGAACAAGAATCGATATTCCCATTTTACTTGAAAGATATCAAATGGAAAAAACAATATATTAAGGAGTTTCTAATGCCCAATTTCTTTATGGCTGCTTTAAGTGTATTTGTTGGAATGCTTTTAGGAAGTGATTCAGATTCCAGTTCAAGTTTCATATCAGGTTCCAATTCTTCGCATCGTAACAATAACGATACTCCTGAAAACCGAATTCCCGGTGTAAACGGTTATTATCGACAGTGCGGAACAACCTATAATAAAAAAAACAAGACGTAACGAAGGAGGTTATCCCGTCTGGTTTCCTAAAAAATAAAATAACCATTCATAAATGATTTTGGAACCACTGATATCACGGATAAACACGGATAGTCTGACGTAAAATACAATATTTTACAATAAC
>CAYUAP010000114.1:0-15320 GCA_964442735.1 uncultured Planctomycetaceae bacterium
GAGACGCCTGTTTTGGAGGATGCGGACGAGACGTCCGCGCTCCCGGGAAATGCCGCATTTATAACGTCCTAAAGTACAAACATCGTTTGTTAAATAAACATCGTTTGTTAAATAAACATCGTTTGTTAAATAAACTCAAGGTCGTTATAAAAGTCAATTTTTCAAAACAGGCGAGACGCCTGTTTTGGAGGATGCGGACGAGACGTCCGCGCTCCCGGGAAATGCCGCATTTATAACGTCCTAAAGTACAAACATCGTTTGTTAAATAAACATAATTTGCCAAAAGATTATCCGGGGTTAAATTCTTCCTTTTAAAGTTTGAGTAATTATAAAATAATCCCCAGGGGCCAGGCTTCCCCGCCTGCCCCTTGGAGATATGGACCTTCGGGTCCATATCTCTTTTTTTCAACAGAAACAAATAAAACCTGCCTGACACAAGTAAATAAATAAAGCAAGTAAATAAAGAAGGAATTATCATATGCTCTTTTTACATAAATTACATACAGAAATTTATCAACAGATCCGATTATCCCTTTTGTTTTTGACCCTTCTGATTACAGTAGTAATCTGTCAAAATCTCTATGTTCAAAATCTCTATGGTCAAAATCCGGATCATTGGGGGTTAAAAGAGGCGACACCGGCCGTTGTTCATTCGGCGGTAAAATCATCGTACCAAGAGATACTATCCCTTCGTGGCGAATGGGAATTCGTTCAGGATAGCGGACTGTTTGGTCGGCACCGAATGGGAAAAGGGCCAGGCTGGAACGAACCGGACTGGTCGGGAGTTCGTTCCATTACCGTTCCCGGCTGCTGGGAATCACAGGGTGTCGGTGAACCGGGAATCAGTCATACCTGGGATTGCCTTTTCGATAATAATAAACGGCCTCTACGCCATATTTATATTGGTGTCGCACGATATCGAAAAACAATCGAGATTCCCGCAAATTGGAAGAATCAGCAGGTCTGGCTCAAGATCGGTGGTGTAAAAGCAGAAGGTTATTTTTGGGTTAATAAAACACGAGTCGGTTACATCAATAACTATTGTGGAACCTATAAATTCAATGTAACCGACCTGGTCAAGCCTGGTGAAAAAGCAGAAATTGTCGCCATGGTTCGTAACGATTCACCGAGTCGAAAAGGTCTGATGTCTGCCTGTCATACATTTGGTGGCTTCTATCGTGATGTCGAACTGGAAGCAACCCCCAATACCTGGATCGATAATGTTTGGGTTCGCGGCGATATTCAGAAAAAGACGGCCAAGGTCCGCGTTTATCTGCGCTCAATGGACAATAATGTTTCCGGGAGTAATGTTTCCGGGCTCAATGTTCCAGGGAGTAATGTTCCAGGGAGGAAGGTCAACGTTGTCATAAAAACACTGGATGGAAAACAGATGGCAACCGGTCATACGATCATATTCCTGCCCGGTAAAAACGTACCCCAAAATACATCTTCTGTAGTCGAGGTGGAAACAATAAACATGCCCGGAATGGCGGAACTGGAAATACCGATTCCGGATTTGAAATTGTGGAGTCCGGAATCTCCCAATCTTTATCTGGCCGACATTATCCTGCTCAACGAGGAAGAGAAACCAATTCACGGCTGGACGGAGCGATTCGGTATTCGCAAAATGGAAGTAGTTGGCGATAAATTCTATCTGAACGGTCAACCCTATTTTCTTCGTGGATATGGTGACGACTTCGTTTATCCCATGACGCTCAATTCTCCTGCCGATAAAGATTATCACGTCAAAAATATGAAGGTTATTAAAGAGGCCGGTTTCAATTATGTCCGCCTGCACACCCATTGTGAAATACCGGAGTATTTCGAGGCTGCCGATGAAGTTGGTATTCTGGTTCAGCCGGAACTTCCCTATTATCACGATATAACGACCGAAGCGTTTATTTTCGATCCGTTACGCGACGTCCGGGAATTGTTCGAGCATTATCGACGATATGTCTCCTTCGCGTCCTATTCCCTGGGGAATGAAGGGCATCTCGGTTCCCCGCTTGACAAACAGATCTATCAATGGGTAAAAAAGAACGACCCGGATCGTATTCTTCAGCATCAGGACGGCGGATGTAATACACCGGAGAATTCCGATTACGATTCGCCAAACGGCTATACGGGTCCCAGTTCCATTCTTCCCTGGGCGCCGGGGGCGTTCGATTATCTGAAACGACCCTTTATTGCACATGAATATATGAATTTGGGAATCAAACTCGATCCACGATTATCGCCCCGTTTTACAGGTATTATGCCCCCCTATCGTCCCCTAAACAAGTATGAAGAATCGCTAAAGAAGGTTGGACTTGACCGCAACTGGGGTGATGCCTGTCTCAATGCGGCCCATGGTCTTCAGGCGTATTATCAAAAATGGGGACTCGAACAGGCGCGTATTGATCCCGCCTGTGATGGTTTCTCCTATTGGACGTTAGTCGATGTTATTGTTCCTCAAGGTAATACCTATACCGGACAAGGTTTTTTAAACGCGTTTTATGAAGCCAAGCCGGGTGGATTAACGCCCGCACAATTTAAGGAATTCAATAGTCCCGTTGTTTTACTCGCGAAATTCAATTCGAATTCCGATGTGGCTGTTTCAGGCGAGGTCTTGAATGTCGATTTTTGGATCTCCCAATTTGCGGATACGAATCTTCCGAAGGGTGAATTGACATGGGCTCTTGTCGCCAATGGAAAAACATTATGTACAGGAAAACTTCCCCATTCCGCGATAGCCACAGGAACAGTCACTTCTCTTGGTGTCTGTAACATTGTTATACCGGAAATAAAGGAGCCGGTCTCTGCCGAACTGGTTGTATCTCTCAAGGATGGTAATACCGTAAATCGCTGGAAGAAATGGCTTTTTCCCAAGAGAGAAAAACCCTCGCTGGACAATATTGTCGTTTCTCCTTCTTTAAAGGAGATTATGGAACAGCGCTATACCAACGTTGTTCTTTATGGTGATTCCACAATGAAGCCGCACGATATTCTTCTCGTTCGACAAAGTGATCCTGTCCTTTATAATGCACTGGCCGAAGGCCGTTCTGTTCTCCTAATCGGGAACGCGATGGGAAATCCGAATGTCCGATTGGGCTGGTGGTCGCTTGGATCGCAATTGGGAACAACATTTGCGAAGCATTCGGCGTTTGGGAACTTCCCCAATTCGGCTAATATTAATCCATTATGGTTTAGAATTATCAAACAGGGCATGATTGACCTCAATACTGAAAATGAATTGGGTCATTTTGAACCGCTGGCCGTTGGAGAAGGGGTCGATACCTATTATCTCTATCTCGGTCAATGTATGATCGGAAAATCGCGGCTGTTTGCTTCATTTGGAATTGATCTTCTTGCTCCACTTCCTGAATCGTGTGCATTACTTGATAATTTTATCAATTACGTTCGCAGTAAAGATTTTCAACCGACAGTTCAAAACAAAGAAATATCTCCGGAAAAATTGAAGAATATACAGCGCGTGGAGACGTTGGGGCAGCGCCTGAATAGCTGGGGAAATTTAATAGAGGCGAAGGGTTTTTCCTGTGGTGGTAACTATTTTTTGGGAAATGCTACGATTCATGTTTTGGGGTTTACGAAACAACGTAATGAATTGATCTGGGAAACGAAAGCGATTCCGAAACAGGAAGATGATACGGATTATTCCCTTGTATTTGCCACAGGAGTTGGATTTGACCGAAGTGCAATAAATACGATAGACCTGTTTGTGAATAAAGAACCTGTCTTGAAATTTAATATTGGAGTCAGTGATAAAAGTTGGAGTGTCAAAAATAACGGTGTGGTATTGGAGTATCTTCGTGTTGCCGGAGATGAACGGGAATCGAATGGATTCATGATTTTAACACTTCCAAAATCGAAAATAATACCGGGTAAACCGCTGGAGATTCGCTGTGTAGGTGATTTAAAGAACGACGGCAATAATATGGACAAATGGTTTGGGGTAATTGAAAAATAGGACAGATTAAGGTTGACAGGAGAATTCCATGACCAACATCAATTATATAGATATAACGACTCTTGTTGCCTATTTTGTAATTGTGATTACAATAGGATTTTTTAAAGGACGAGGCAAGCGCGATAACAGCAAGAGTTTTTTTATCGCGAAATCAACACTTCCCTGGTGGGTGATTGCGGCGACTTTCGTTGCGACAGGAATGAATACGGAGCAATTGGTCGGACAAAACGGTATGGCCTATCGTATCGGTTTACCACTGTTAAACTGGTATTATATTGTTTTTATTGTTTATTCGCTATTGATATTTATATTTCTACCCGTTTATTTGCGCAGTGGAATAATGACGATGCCCGAATATTTGGGACGTCGTTTCGATAATAAATGTCAGGATGTATTTACGGTCATTCTTCTTTTGACCTTCGTCTTCATGAATTTAGCCGTTGTATTTTATGGGGGCGCAAAACTGCTTGAAGTCATTTTCGGCTTGAATTTGTGGGTTGGGGTCCTGATTATCGGGCTGGTGGCTGGACTGTATACGATGTATGGTGGTATGACTTCGACGGCCTATGCGGCCGTCTTCCAATTTGCCCTGATTTTTATTTCCGGCTTTTATTTGATGTATTTGGCCTATATGAAACTGCCAAATGGTTTTTCGGATATGGTTTCGGCGGCCCCTTGTGGATTTCATCTGATTAAACCGGCTGATTATCCGACGATTCCGTGGCAGGCGATTCCATTAACGATCTTGGGAATCCACCTCTATTATTCCTGTACGAATCAGGCTCTGGTCCAGGGTTGTTTTGGGGCGCGAACAGAATGGGACGCGCGAATAGGATTAATTGCCGCCGGTTTCTGCGTTGCACTTCGTCCTGTTGTCGAATTCTTCCCCGGTCTGGCCTGCCGGGCTATTGGATTGATTGATCCATCATTCAATCTGGCAGATCAGCCCGTGGACAATGTTCTGCCGGTTATGATTCGTCAACTTGTTCCCATTGGATTTCAAGGTCTGATTTTAATAGGAATTCTCGCATCGGTTATGTCCACGATATCAGCGTTTCTCAATTCTATTTCCACGATATTTACGATGAATGTCTATAAACGTTGGTTCAATAAAAACGCGGACGAAAAAGTATTGGTCAAGGTGGGTACGATTGCGACTTGTTCCTTAATGATCTTCAGTGTTCTTTATTCGCCCTGTATTGAGAAATTCGGTGGAGGTATTTTTAATTATTTTCAGACGCTGGCCTCCTATGTAACTGTTCCACTAGCGACCGTTTTTCTCTTGGGCGTTCTATGGAAACGAGCAACGGCCACGGCCGCCTTTACCGTTTTGATTGCCGGGATCCCCATTGGTCTTCTGGTTGCGAACATATTCGTACCGTACTGTTTCGACCAAGAGACAATTAAAGCATACAGTCTGGATAACACCTATGTAAACGGAGCAATGACACAAGCGATTTGTGTTGTTCTAATGATTATTGTCAGTATGTCTACGAAGGCCAAACCGAAGGAAGAACTCCAACAATTGACTTTTTCGATGGATAAACTCTATCTGCCGTCAACCGACCCTCCACGTCCTTTTTATCAGAAGATTGGTGTCTGGTGGACATTGTTTGTCCTTTTTTATATTGCCATTTATATTTATATGTGGTAGATAAAAACGATACGAGTACCGGTCAATTCTGGGTAATGCTTGCTTTTAAGGATGGATATCATTTGTCCCAACGGTTCGTTGGGCCGGAATCGTTCTTTCATTAACAAAAAATTTCTCGCGGATGCCCCCTGTGAAATGGATATTATCCGCAATCAAGTATAAAACAAGGAGAATCATAATGATAACAAAATGGAAATCAATAATACCATTTATTTGTTTTTGTATTATGCTCGTAATAATACAGAATCAGACATTATTTGGGAAGCCACGTGAATCGATTTCAATGGACGGTACCTGGCAATTTGCGACCGATCCGGACAACGTTGGCGAAACGGGAAAATGGTTTGATAAAAGTAGTGTACTACCGACCATGCCGCGTCCGGGTTACGCGCCCGAGGCGAACGGTACGATTAAAGTCCCCGGTATTTGGGATAATCAGGGTTATGGAACGGAAACGGACAAGGTCCATCATAATTTCGTCGGAAAAGGCTGGTATAAAAAGGAAGTTTCCATTCCGGCCTCCTGGAAGGGTGAATCTGTCTGGCTGACTCTGGAAGGCATTTCCCGATACGCTAAAGTTTGGATCAACGGTAAATCGGCCGGCCCGGAAGCTATTGGCTGTATCGGTTCCCATGAATATCGAATTGATTCCCTGGTCAAGCCGGGAGAAAAAGCCGACATAACCATTTGTGTCGATTCCAAACAGCGCTGGGAAGTAGACGCTCTGTTTGGCGCCTCGTCCCTGAACGACTATATGGAAATCGAATGGGGAGGACTCTGGGGGCATGTAACCCTGGAATGTCGACCGAATCTTCGTCTCGACGCCCCCTATTTTCGTTGTAATATCGAACAGGCTCTCTGTATCATGGAAACGGGATTGATCAACGAAACGAACAATACGTCCAACCTGTCTCTTCTTTTGGAAGTAATAGATCAAGCGGGAAAAACTGTTGCTCAAACACAGGACAAGATCGATTTTTCCTCCGATAAAAATCAATATGCGATAACCGTCAAGGTGCCGGATCTTAAATTGTGGACGACCGACACCCCGAATCTTTATACGGTCCGATTATTCCTCCTTCAGGGTAAAGATAAACTGGATCAAATGACGTTGCGTTGCGGTTTTCGAGAAATTAAATTCGTCGGCAATAAAATCCTCCTAAACGGAAAACGAATCTTTTTACGCGGTTATGGCGATGATCACATCTATCCCTATGATTTTTCAATGCCGACCAATAAAGAAATGCTGAAGAATCGAATGAAGATTATTAAATCATTTGGTTTTAATCACGTTCGTAATCACAGTGCGATTCATCCGCACGAATACTTCGAGGCAATGGACGAATTAGGGATTCTTGCCACGGGCGAATTCAATATAGGCTATCCGCATCAATTGCCGGGACAGGGGAATTTATGGAAATCGAAGGTTCCCGAGGGAACCGATCCGGAGCCGGGTCTGGAAACCTATCGTCGATGTTGGGCGAAGGTCGTTCGTGAATATCGTCATCATCCTAGTGTCTTCTGCTGGGTGGGAGGCAACGAACTCGATATGTTAGGTTGGGATCAATGGGTTGCCATGCCACTGCGTTATGAAATGCAGAAGATTGCCAAACAACTCGATCCGGATCGCTATTACGTTGATACCGATGGCGATTGGAAAAATACGATGATAACAAAAGATCGTGATACCCTCGCCATGTTAATGATTCTTTATGACGAATGGAGTAGTCCGATAGGCAATCAGAGTGGGAAATTTCCGTTTATCGGCTTTAAAAAACCTGTTATTTCGCACGAGGCGGGTAACTTCCTGACGTTTTCCCGTCCGGATCAGATCGAGTTATTCAAATGTAATTACAAGCCCTTCTGGATGACTGCCGGTAAAGAAAAACTTGAAAAACTCGGTTTTATGAATGAAGTTGAAGACTGGGCCAAGGCGAGTGAAAAACTCTATCTGGTTCATCATAAATATAATTGTGAAGGAATGCGTCTGAATTCGGAGATATCCGGTTATCATTGGTGGCTGTTCCAGGATTATTGGACGACTTCCAACGGTTTGGTCGATCTGTTTTTCAGACCTAAATCGATTAAACCGGAACAGGTTCTTCCCTTTAATTCGGCTGTTGTTCTCGTACAGAAGGGTTTAAATCGGACCTGTCAGTCGGGCGAGGCCATTAAAGTTGAAACCTTCGTCTCGAATTTTTCCGAAAATGCCTTGTCTGGAACGGCAACGATCAAATTGGCCGTATCCGGAAAAGATAATGTTCGTACCTTTACAGTTAAAGATTGTACTGCCGGTGAACTATCGGAGCTAGGAGAAGTCGATTGGCAGGCGCCCGACGTTGATTCGGTACAGGAAGCAGTATTGTCGGTTAAACTTCAGACGGAGAAAGAGACGTGGACCAATCAATGGTCGATATGGATTTTCCCGAAAAAGATTGTTCCGAAGACGGGAACCGTTCCGGTCTACGTCGAACAGGGCTTGAATGTTATTCCCAAAGAATGGAAGACTTCCCCGATTCCGTCTTCCGGTAAATTACCAGCCAAGGCGGTTTATATTGTCTCCTGGCTGGAAAAAGATATTATTACGGCCCTGGAAGAGGGGGCTGGTGTTATCCTTCTGGATGGATCCCAAATATCTTCAGCGATGCAGATTAAATATCAACAGACCTGGTGGAAGGCCGGAGATAATTCCACCTCGAATCATACCGGAACTTTTGTCTATTCCGATCCGATTACTTCGGCTCTGACTAAAGACAACTGGTGTAATCTCCAGTGGTATGAACTTCTTCAGGGAGCGCAAAAATTTGATTTGGAGAAATTCAAGATTCGTCCGAAGGTTCTGATTCGTGCCTTGTCCAGTCTGGTCATGGTAGAAGATAAAGCGATTCTTTATGAAGTGGGAGTGGGAAAAGGAACACTGTTTGTCAATGGTCTGAATCTCAATGGTACGATCAATCGTCCGGAAAATAAAGCGATTATGGCCGCATTAATCAATCAGGCCGCTCGTTTTGAACAGCCTGTCGAAAAATGGTTGTCTTCCAATCTGATTACTCCAACGGTCATTCCGGAAGGAATGATTCTAGGTTATCGTAAAGCATTGAATACCGACGATCAAAGTTGGGCTGTCTGGAAAAGCTATAAAGAAGACATGACTCGTGTCCTGGTCTGCCGGCAGGAAGAGAATCGTAGTCTGACCTGGGAAACATGTCCCGTCTCTACTGACAATCAGAATAAAACAGTTACCTTTATTTTCGCCGGATCCATGGGATTTGCCTCCATGCCACAAACAAAAGGTTTTGTTTTAACCATAAATGACAAACATTCTCTTTGTTTCGATCTGGTAAAAGATCACAAGACGACCACCTGGAAGAGCGAAGACGGTTTGATGTCCCTGAAATTCGACGTACTGCGCCATGAACCGGAAGACGATTTTGGTATATTCTATCTAACGGTTCCAATGGATTCTGTTAAAAAAGGGACGAGTCAGTTGATTAAGGTTAAATCGTTGGGAAAAGGAAGCCGTCGTTGGCTTAATATCCAACTGTATACCGACTTGAGTCCTAAAAAATAGGTAAAGATCGAGCAGGAACGGCCTGTTTCTCTATAATAAACGGTGATGTTTTTATCGATTTTAAACATTATTAACATTGTTAAATATTATTCAATGTTTAGCAATGTTGTAATATTGGGTGGGTTCTGACAGGAATATACGTGCAATCGGAAGAATTACATTAACGGGGCACCACCACTATACATTGGTAGATAACGGTAGGGCGTTTCCAGGACGAGAATGGACAGGGCCGTATTGAGGAGGCGACCTCCATCATTCATATAGAGGTCGTGGAAGAGCCAACTGCCGCGTTCATGACCTGTTTGAATCTGTGATTCAATTAAAAATTCACGAACCCGGGCAAAAGAGAGATGCCAGTCGGATCCTCCTTGATTATGAAGGGTCAACATGGCATAGAAGACGAAATAGATATTATAGACGAATAATTTTCTGTTAGATTCGCCGAATCCGACCAGGAGTTCACGTTTTCCATTTGTAAATTGTCCCTTTTTAACGAGTTGCCAATCTTTTTCCGATAGATCGAGCCATTCGCGCAGATAGGCAATACCACGTTTTAGGCCGGGATTATCAGCCCGCCAGCCGAGATGCTGGCGGAGTAATAGTCCAACCGCCGTAGTTGCCCACATTTTATCGATACTTGACTCGTTTTTGATCGGAAGATAATGATAGAGACTTCCATCCTTGTTCTGCACAAGACGAAGAAAATTATTGACCATATAAATCACGGAGGGTTTAACCTCCAGACCGGCAGAGACGGCCGATTTCAAGGCGAGAATCTGCCAGCCGGTTATCGTCATATCACCGCTGGTATCTTTAAAAAAGTCGGTATCCTGGGGGGTGTGATATCGCCAGCCGCCATCTTCCCGCTGTGCCTTTTCAATAAAATGAATTCCTTCCTGTGCGTATGATTTCAAGGTGACGTCCTGGGACATTTCCCAGGCTTCACAAAAGGTCAGTGTAACAATACCTTGAATGTACATTCCCTGGGCAATCAAGCCTTCCCGAAAATCATAGCCATTTTCCGCATGAACCGTATGATATTTCAGAAATTCCAATCCGGAATGAATTGTTTTCTGATATTTATTATTGGAGAGATGGGTGTAGCCCGCTCCTAAAAAGGGAAGAATGGCCAGGGCCGTTGCCGCTGTACGGCTCGGATGTAGTCCGGTCTGATATGCCGCCTGATGATGAAGTCCTTTAAAAGTATTCGAACATCGGCCTTGACATGTTCCTGTTCGATCATTTGTATCTCGGGCATCGAGATTAAAAGCCCAGCCCCCATCGGGAAGCTGATGTTCCGCTAACCAGGCGAGACCCTGTTCCACCGCATTTTCACTAGCATTGGTTGTATCCCCTTCACGACCGGGGAGCCCTTTTTTACGATTCTCTACGGTTCGACCCTTCGTTAATCCAGACCGATTTAAGAGGGGGAGTCCTCCCCCTGAATTGTTCTGGATGGGGGTTATACTCTCCGGAACAATAGTCATGGCCGTCTCGGGAAGCGCCTCCGTATTCATTGCGAACGTTTTGATTATGGCATCTGGAAGATCTTTATCCCGATCCTGTTTATCGATTACCGACTCGAAAAAGGTCTCCGCCTCCGGACTCTCTCCCGACTGCTCGATAATCTCCATGGCCTCGCCATCGTCGGCAAATTCGGCATTGATCGGAATACCCCGAACTCCCGTCCGCGTTTGAAATACCAGCATTGCCAGTAATATAAAGAGGGAGAGATGAAAAAGAAGACTCAAAAACAGACAGATTGATCGATCACTCAAAAATACGGTTATCAGAATCTGCCATAGTGACATATCGTCGTATTTATGGGGAATTCTAATTCCCAAAAAAGATCGAACCTTTTTTCGCGTTCCGGACGCTGGCGGTACCTCCGTCGATTGAATCCGGGAAGAAAGTCCGATGACTGTTTCGTCTTTCGAGGGATCGTCTTTATCCAAAAAGGGAGGTATTACAAGAAGTGCCTTCGGAGACGGGGGAATAAAATTTGCCGTCTCTTTTTCGGATACCATTGGTATCGTACCGTTCCGAACCAGTTCATCGGAGGAAATAGCAGGATCGTCTTTTTTCATGATTTACGCAAGGTGTAAACAAGATACATTTTTATTTTTGAAGCCGCGAATTTCACGGATAGTTTTCCTAAAAATACAGTGTTTTATAATAACAAACCTAAAAAAAATGTAACCATTCACAAACGATTTTGGAACCACGGATATCACGGATAAACACAGAGAGTCTGCCGTAAAATACAATATTTTCCATACAATATTTTACAATAACAAACGAAACATTTTTATCTATTATAACAAATAGATTTATCATAAAAAAGTTTGTTTGCCAAAAAAACTATCCGTGAAAATCAGTGTTATTCGTGGTTACAAATTCCTTCTTTTACCATTTGAGCGATTAATTTAGGAAGGGGCATTTCCCAGTTTCCCCCCAATGAAAATTCTACCGTTTATCCATTTCCAGATAATCGCGTTCAACATTACCGGAATATAACTGGCGCGGTCGAATAATTCTTGTTGCTTTATTGTCATGCTGTTCCTTCCATTGGGCGATCCAACCGGGGAGCCGTCCAATAGCGAACATAACAGTAAACATATCGGTTGGAATCCCCAGTGCTCTTAAAATAATTCCGCTATAAAAGTCAACATTAGGATAAAGTTTTCGTTCGACGAAATAGGGATCCTCCAGGGCCCGAAATTCCAATTCGCGGGCGATATCCAGAAGTGGATCTTTACATTGGAGTTTATCGAAGAGTCGATCACAGGCACACTTGAGAATTTTTGCACGTGGATCGTAGTTTTTATAAACCCTGTGACCAAAACCGAACAGACGGAACGGATTCATTTTGTTTTTGGCCGCTTCGATACAATCCTGGGGCTTCATCCCACCCTTGTAGATTTTCTCCAGCATTTCCATAACCTTGACATTGGCTCCACCGTGGAGTGGTCCCCAGAGCGCGTTGACACCGGCGCTGCAGGAGACAAACAGATTTGCCTGTGCACTTCCGACAACGCGAACCGCACTTGTACTACAGTTCTGTTCGTGATCTGCATGGAGTATGAAAATTAAATTGAGTGCGTCTTCCACCTCCGGCTCGACAATATACTGTCGATAGGGAATAGAGAACATCATGTGCAGGAAATTGGCGCAGTAACGTAGATTGGGGTCCGGATAAATAAAGGGGAGACCTTGTGCCCGACGATGCGTAAATGCGGCTATCGTCCGAACTTTACTAATCAGGCGAGCCGCAACTTCCATAAAGGATTTTTCGTCCCCCAACGTCAGAAAATCTTCGTAATAACAGGCCATCATACTCAACATGGCCGATAAAATCGCCATCGGAGGCGCCTTCGCAGGAAGTACCTGAAACTGATTACGAAGTCCTTCGTGAAGAAGTTCATGTTCTGATAGAAGATTGCGAAAATCGGATAGTTCCTCCGTATTCGGAAGTCTTCCGAAGATTAACATCCAGGCAACTTCGATAAAATTCGGTCTCGGTCGGTCAAACTGTTCGATCGGAATTCCCCGATAACGTAATATCCCCTTGTCTCCGTCAATATAGGTTATTTCACTTTTACAAATAGCGGTATTGGCCAGGGATGGATCATAGGTCGTCAGATGATGATCTTCATAAAGACGTGTAATATCAATGGCATAATCACCTTCCGATCCAGTATAAACATCCAGCTCGATTTCTTTACCATTGTACAGAAGTTTTGCTTTATCAGACGACATGGAAAAAACCCCCCTTTTCTAACTTTAAGGTTGACATGAAGTGCATGATTCATAATAAATATATTATAAACGATTATCGTCCTTTTGTGAAGTGGTAAAAGACATTTTGCGTCTTTTAGGGGCATTTCCATTTTTATTTTACCAGGGAAGCTAAAATGTTAATTCCCTTCTTGAAGTTGACTAGAATATTTTGATATTTAGCGACATTATCGGTTCTGGGAATCGCGCGATCCTGAATTTGCACAAGTTCGTCGATACGGTCGAATGAACGCCATAGACCAGCCCCCATAGCGGCCAGGGCAGCGGCCCCCAAACTAGCCGCGTTTTGGCCTATATTGGTTTTTTCTACGGTTATATTCAGAACGTCGGCGTAGATCTGCTGCCAAAAGGGAGAAGAACTCCCTCCTCCAACGGTAATCATTCGATGATTTGTCGGCGTTATTTTTCGAAACGTATCGAGTACGATTCGCAAATTGAGTGCGATACCTTCCATGGCTGCGCGAATTAAATCGCTCCGGGAATGTTGCAGATCCATATTGAGGAAACCTCCACGAAGATTTGGAGTGGGGTCAAGAGCGGACCCTCCAGCCAAACTTGGATTCATAATCAGGCCATGGGCACCCAAGGGGGCCTCCTCCGCTTCCCGGGTCATTAGATCATAGGGATCGAGTCCGTCTTCTTCTGCTTTTTGAAGGAGATCACGACAAAGATTGTCACGAATCCAGCGGAAGGTTGTTCCAGAGGAAAACAGGGCCAGGGCATTTGTAAACAGGCCAGGAACGACATGGGTAAAAATATAGGATTTGGCGTTATCGTCAAGTACAGGCCGATCACTGGCAATGGCGATCCAGGAGGAGGAACCGAGGGACGCATAGAGTCTGCCTGGCTTGAATGTTCCTGCGCCAAGTGCCATACAGGAGTTATCAACACCTCCAGCCATCACAAGCGTTTTTGTTGAGAGGCCTAATTCTTCGGCGGCACAGGTGGTCAATGGTCCGACAACCGCCGTTGAAGGAATAATGTCCGGAAGAAGAGCGCGATCAATACCGGACGCGTCGATTAATTCCGAATCGTAATCCCATTTCTCGAGATTATAAACCCCACAGCCGGAGGCGTAACTCGAATCGGTCGCCATACGACCGGTCAATCGGAAGTTGATATAGTCCTTGGTCCCAATGAATTTCATCGTTTTGCGAAACATTTCCGGCTCGTGTTTTTTGAACCAGAGAAGTTTGAATATCGTATAATGTGCGGGTGGGAAACCACAGCCGGTTCGATGATACCAGTCGAGGGGATCGATTGTTTCGAAGAAATCTGCGGCCTCGGCTCCTGCCCGACTGTCTGACCAGATCGGGGTTTTGGCACGAAGAAGATTTCCGACCGCATCAAGAGGGACACAGCCGAGACTATGACCGGAAATAGCGATTGCCCGAACGGATGTTCCGGGAATTCCTGTCTTCTTTAAAAGTTCACCTGTACTGGCTTTTATCGCACTATACCAGTCTTCCGGAGACTGCTCGTGATAACCTGATCGCGGATATTCCGTATTATAGCCGACAAATGTAGATGCCATAAACGTTCCGTCCGCATCAAATAGCGATGCTTTATTGCCACTGGTACCAAGATCAAACGCGATAATTTTATCGGACATAATATGTTTTCCTGTTTGAGATCTTTGTAATAAATTATACTGTACGATGTTATAAATTCGGTATTTCCTGGGAGCGCGGACGTCTCGTCCGCATCCTCAAAACAGGCGAGACGCCTGTTTTGAAAAATAGACTTTTATAACGACCTTGAGTATATTCAAACGGTAAAAGAAAAATTTGTAACCATGGATAACACGGATTTTTACGGCTGGTGGTTAATCTGGGAGTTCATTCAGGAGTAACCATTCGAACGATTGGAACCACGGATATCACGGATAAACACAGATAGTCTGTCGTAAAATACAATATTTTACAATAGCAAACCAAACATTTTTATCTAGTATATACTTTAGGACGTTATCAAGGTATTTCCTGGGAGCGCGAACGCCATGCCTGACGGCAGGCAGGTCTCGTCCGCATCCTCAAAACAGGCGTCCCGCCTGTTTTGGAAAACGGATTTTATAACGGCCCAGATATAGTCTGTCGTAAAATACAATATTTTACAATAGCAAACCAAACATTTTTATCTATTATATACTTTAGGACGTTATCAAGGTATTTTCTGGGAGCGCGAACGCCATGCCTGACGGCAGGCAGGTCTCGTCCACATCCTCAAAACAGGCGTCTCGCCTGTTTTGGAAAACGGATTTTATAACGGCCCAGAGTATAGTCTGTCGTAAAATACAATATTTTACAATAGCAAACCACACATTTTTATCT
>CAYUAP010000115.1:0-15133 GCA_964442735.1 uncultured Planctomycetaceae bacterium
CTGGAAAAATTGTCTTACTTCATGGCGAGTTGGCCAAAGAGCCGCTTATGCCGAAAAATTTTGTATTTTACAATCCGGACGAACATAAACGAATGATCGCGGCGTTGGAAAAGAGCGGAGTTTCCGCGATTATTACGGCAACGGCGAGACATTCGGCATTGGCGGGCGGTGTCTATCCTTTCCCGATGATAGAGGATGGTGATTTTGATATTCCCTCTGTCTTCACGACGGAAGAAGAAGGAAATCGACTTCTGACCTGTTGCGGACAATCGGTTCAGCTTGATTCTGTCGCGACACGGATTCCTTCTTCCGGATGCAATATAACAGGTCGAAAAGGAAATCATCTTGAAAAACGAATTATCATAACCGCACACATCGACGCTAAAATGGGAACACCGGGAGCTATTGATAATGCAACAGGTTTGATTGTTCTCCTTTTGCTAGCAGAGCGTTTAAATGATTTTTCATTTGACGATAAAACGATTGAATTACTTGCCATTAACGGTGAGGATTATTATGCCGTACCTGGTCAAATGGCGTTTCTAAGTGAAAACAAAAATCAATTTGACAAAATTGCACTTAATATCAATATCGACTGTGCCGGATATTACAAAGGTAAAACAGCTGTTTCCCTGTTCGATTTGCCAGACAAACTTCATAAAATCGCTTCGAATCTCATTAATGAAAATGACGAACTTGTCGAAGGCGTTCCCTGGTATCAAGGCGATCATACGCTGTTTTTGCAAAAGGGAATACCGGCCATCGTGTTTACTTCCCAATGGTTTTTGGATCATATCGAAACTCAAAACGTTACTCATACGTTAAGAGATACACCATCTATTGTTCGTTGGCAGACTCTCGCCACTATTGTCGAAACAATAGCAAAATTCTTGTATTCTATCTCGGCAGAACCCCGCCGCCCGTTGATCAGCGAAAATGCAGAATAAACGGGCTTTCGGGAAACCGCTCTTTCAAATTGCGATAGACGTCAAAAAACTTGTCCCGTATTATGAGCCCCTTGCGAATCATGAGATTGCCATGATCCGCAATTATCATTTTCTCCCCATCCGGATTTCTTCGGAAACAAAATTCCAGAATCCCGTTATTCGGAAATTCAACTCTCTTCGATTTGATTACGCTTATACACATTCTAAATTCTCCTAAACGTTGTTTAAAATGAATTACGTTTATTCCATGTTAGACATCTACAGACACACATTGTAAGATATCTATTGTCGCTGTGTTAAAACATCAAAAGGAATGATGGAAAGAATAATGTGCATTTCGAGAAGTTGTGATAGAATTTTGGATTATTTCGCCATTTTTAGGCTAATTCCAGAATAAAATAGTTGGCATTGCTGCTTGGTTCTGCTAAACTTCAGCCAGAACTAAAAGGCGAACCTTTCGAGTGAAAGGGTAAAATCGCCGTGAACGGTTACCCCTTCGGACCAAAACCAAACCCGCGAACAGCTTCTTTTTCCTCTGCCTTCGATATTCTATCGCCGTCCGTTTTCGACCCATACTCCGTATGCTTTCAAACCGGAACATATCCCAAACCGGTTTTTCCTTCCTGAACGTTTCTCTCCAAACTCAGCCCGAAATCCGAACAGTCAAGAAACAAAAATAGCCGGGTTTATCCCGACTTTCCGTCATACACATAGCTTGGAAAAAGGTCAAATCCAACGAACAGGACGGCGAACATACAGGGCTTGATTCAAGTTGGAAGGAAATAGTTTTTGTTTACAGAAACTTGTGGAGAGGCAAGTTTCTTGTCGGAAAAAGACATAATTATACATATTTGGCACAGACTTTATGAATATTGTTGCTATGCAATATAAACGTACCTCAATATAATATAATAGCATGATATAATAGAGCGTGTCATCTTGGGGGATATAGATAATTTGTTACATTTATTAAAAATGCCCCTGTTGACAATTTATGTTTTGACGATATAAATTATATTGGATGTTTTATGTCAAATTTGAATGGTCCCTACACCAAAATGTTTGTAATTTACGTAATATAACAACACCGACAAGTTTGGAAAGCTTGGCTGGTCAAATATCATAATGGGTAAAAACAGTGCCGGAAACGTTTCATCAAAAGCCAGGAAAGGAAAAGTCTTTTATACTTTCAGACGCGATGCCTCGTCTGGAATTTACCAAACCTATAAGCCTCACCATTTTTGGAGCAACTGTATCTGTCGCGAAATGGAGGGATTTATACTTCTTATATTGTACACAAGTCTATCAGCATAAAACAAAGACCTTTTTAAAATTACAAGAATATGTGCTGTCACGGCAATCAAATTGCGGGTCATATATTTCCACAACAGAAACAGGGTTCATCTCTCCGGCTAAAATAGCACCTTCTGTTTGGATTGAAACGCATTTTAGTAGCAAAGACATTGTCTTACATTGCCAAAAAATCGGGAAGTTTTGCAAACTCGACATGAGCAAGATAATAATCAGGTTCGAGAGAAGGCATGAACCGTCTCCCATAACTGAAGCTGTTAAAAAGAATGTCCCCCAAAAAGCAATTCCTAAATTGATACTTGATGTTATCCAACGCGATTACAGAAATGGATTCAGGTTTGATTCAACGATGGTACGTCTTTTGTCAAGTAAGACAGGACTTGATATTGATAATGCCGTTCAATGCGAATTAAAAGGCAGGATGTTTAAACGAAATGATGATGTCTATTTTCTCACCGATGTCATAGCAGAACCGAAAGTCTTGGATGATATTGTTGCCCATGCCAACTCTTTTCTCGACGAGTACCACTGTTTCGATTTATCAGAATTGTACTATTGTGAACAAAACGTTATCAACGGTAATTCTATAAGGGATATTGAGGATTTTGAAGATTTGTTTTTGTTCCTGTACGGTTATAATGAAATCCGTTGTGTTGGTAAATATGGAACAAGAATAGTGCGAAAGAGAGCAACAAGCCTTGATGATATATTTCGCGTGATAACTGAGCGAATTACTTCTATAACACATCGACAATTTGAAGGAGTATTATGCGAGAATGACTTATTAGACGAATTTAAGGGATTTTCCGCTAATCTGCTTCGCAACATAATAAAAGACTATACAGAAGATTTCGTGAAAACAGAAATTAATGGAGTAGTTTGTTACCAAACGCTTGATTCACTCGGCTTTTCAGATGAGTTTTCGAATTTGCTTATCGAAACATTAAATCTGATTGACAAACTTGCCTTATCACCGTCTGTTGATGTTTTGCACACCGTTTTGAGTATTAAAATGAATGTAAATTTTAGAGCGGAATATAACATCCCAGATGATAAAACATTTAGACGTTTAATAGCCGTGTACTATAAAGGAGAACCTTCGCGAGAATGGAAAGGTGGTGTTTTCTCGGAGGTTACAGACTAATATGTACTCGTATATATGGGATAAAAGTACTGGTGGTTATCTGTTAACGACACAAACAGGAAAATATGTTGCTAATGAAATTAGACCCGTTTTTGCAGAGGAATTGATTTTAACAGGTATCGGAAAACGTTTTAAATTTGACTGCAACGAAAAACGACCTTTTCTTTGGGCTCAGAAGAATGTATACCTGCTGAATGGAGAAAAAGTCGCACAACTCAATAATACAAAAATTGGAACCTCCCCATCAATTGAACACTTTTTTGAAGAGAAACGATGTCAGCTTGCTCCGGTAGACATTGTTACAATGATAAGAAAAAATGCAGAGATTATGGATATTGTCGTTGCAGACGCAAAACGACGAACAAAAGAGTTGTATGACAATGGTATCCAACTCTGCGATACTGCTTATATCGCGTTTTCGGGAGGAAAAGATTCTGTCGCGTTACTCGATATTTGTCATAGCGTTCTGCCACTATCTGTACCTGTTGTTTTTAGTGATACAGATATGGAATTACCCGACACATACTTAATATGGGAGGGAATACAAGGACGATATGCTGGAAGAGAGTTTATCAAGGCATCGTCAGAAAGTTCCGCTATTGATAACTGGCGTAAATTCGGTCCCCCATCGCGGACTATTCGTTGGTGTTGTTCGGTTCATAAAAGTACTCCTGCTTTGATATCTCTGAAACGCAAACTCCATAAACCTGCGGTTCGGCTTATGGCTTTTGTTGGGGTGCGAGGTGAAGAAAGTTTCAGTCGTTCCTTTTACGAGGACAGCTCTGATGGCGTCAAAAATGCGTCACAGTTA
The DNA here is from genome assembly GCA_964442735.1 of uncultured Planctomycetaceae bacterium. GTDB lineage: Bacteria > Planctomycetota > Planctomycetia > Pirellulales > Thermoguttaceae > JAUNBG01. The sequence continues at coordinate 4,214 of CAYUAP010000115.1, forward strand.
AATCGTATGCCTATTTTGGACTGGGGCGCACACGAATTATGGCTTTATATTTTTGCAAATGATCTTCTTGTAAATCCTGCTTATAGAAAAGGACTATCACGTGTAGGATGTTTGATGTGTCCGGAATCATCAGAAAAATATGAATGGTGCGTAGACAAGTGTTATCCGATACAACTGAAACCTTTCAAAGATATCATAATTGAAACAAGTTCGAAAACTTTTCAAAACACGAAGGATAAGATACAATTTATTGGAAACTTAGATTGGCAAGCCCGTAAAAGTGGCGTAGTTTTAAATGAAACCTTGACCAATCCACTTGAGGAAAGCGTTGGTCTTAAGACTACGTTTCAAAGTCCATACATTTCTAAAGACTTATTTTTTGAATGGATAAAAACTCTTGGAACTGTCACCCACAAAAGCAGTACGGAACGACAGTTTTTAAAAAGACCGAATACCCTTAAGGATGGAATACCATTTTCATTTAAAGCTAGGCATCCGAGCGGTGGTATAGTTACATTTGAGTTTGATAATAAAGAAGAACAAAATGTAATGCTTCCTTTGCTTCGCGCATTTTTACGAAAGGCGTCAGCATGTGTAGCCTGTCGAAGCTGTGAGGCCAATTGTATAGTTGGTGCAATAAGTATCATAAATGGTAAGATTAAGATTAACGGTAACAAATGCATTAAATGCCGTGAATGTTATAATATTGACTGTGCTTGTTGGAGGTTTATGTCAATGAGAATGCCTGAAAAATCACAATCCACGATGGTGAGTATCAATACTTATAAAAACTTTGGCTTGCGTGAAAAAGGTCAATATCTTTGGGTTTCTTCCCTCGTTGAACTCGGAGATGACTTTTTTCCTTGGAATGCCAACCACCCACTTGGTAACAAAATGGTTGAATCAGCACGTAATTGGTTCATTCAATCAGGACTGATTTATGAAAAAAACAAGAGGCAAACACCTCTTGTTGCACTTTTTCGTAAATTTGGTGGTAGTTATCCTTTGGGATGGGATTTCATTTGGATTGCTCTTCTAAATAATTCAATATTACTGAAATGGTTTGTATCAATGACAGAAATTGGTAAAACATATTCTGTCGAACAGTTGGCTCAAATGTTAAGCGAGAAGGTTCCCTCGCTTGGCAAATCAACTATTGATGGAGGCCTTGCAGCATTGAAGGATATGCTAACAAAATCACCGCTCGGCGGAGATAACGCTGTTACATATCCCGAAATGAAGGGACGGGTTGTAACAAGAATAACACGTAAAGCGAAAGATGTGGACTCTTTAACGATTCTTTACGGGCTGTATCTCGTGGCTCGTTTGGCGGATCGCGGTTGTTTTACCGTTCGTGAAATGTTAACCGCTGATAGTGAATCCATATTCGTCTCACCAATCGTAGCATTCGGACTCTCCCCTGATTCATTCAAAAAACAGTGTGAAGGACTTCACAGTAAATATCCAGATTACATTTCGACTACATTTACACATGGAAACGATGGTTTGGAAGTATTTCCGAATAAATACAATACAGAAGACATCATCGCTCTTGCAATGGAGAATTAGACAATGAAACAACGTCATTATTCGGATTTTTTCAGAGTGCCTGATGACTACAGAGCAAATATGGACCGCGAGACAATAAACAAAACTCCGGATACATGGCTTGATTTCTATCCTCATGAAAAGTTTCTTGAGTTCCTCTTAACCCTGTTTGACGGATTAAAGAACGGATCGAAATCGGTATGGCTGACCGGTAACTATGGTACGGGAAAAAGCAATGCTGCTCTTGTCACACAAAAACTGTATATGGATACAGAGGAACGAGTAAAACGCTGGTTCGATAATTACAAAAAAGAGCTTGCAAACCATGAGTCTCTTGTCAAGGAGTTGTTCTTACATCGAAAGGAGGGGACTCTTGTTGTTTATGATTACAATGCTTCGGGTGTTGGACCAAACGAAGACTTTTTAGTGCGTCTGGAAAAAGGGATCATTGCCGCCATGAATGAATATGGCATGAAAGTTCCTGCTAAAGCAAATCTTAATGCCATTGTTGATCGTTTACAACGTGAGGGGGAACATTTTTTCGCGACTCGCGATTCCATTCAAGATGAGCTTGTGTATCTTACTCCGAACATAAAAACTGTTGAGCAACTGGTCGAAATGCTCAAAAATTACTCACGTAAAGACACTCCAAATGAGTTACTCAGTGATATTCAAAAGGTTCTCCATACGGATAAAATTTATTTGGATATTGAAGTGAACACTTTCAGGAAGTGGATAAGCTCGATATTGTCCATAAACAGATTGAAACGCGTCGTATATATCTTTGATGAGTTTTCGGAATTTATTGACGCCAATAAGGATCAATTGAAAACATTTGAAGAAGTATCGGAAAATCCAGGGACAAATGACTTTTTCCTTGTTCCCGTCACACACCTTAACATAAATGCTTTTTGGTCGGAAAACTCCGCAGGTGCAAAAAAAGCAAGAGACCGCTTTCACTTCCGCAACCTTGAAATGCCCAACGACACGGCATTCAGGCTTGCAGCGCATGCAATGAAATCCAATCCTAAAACCTCCGATGAGTGGAAACACGAAAGAGATGAATTATGGAACCCCGTTGCCAGTATTTCAGATCAGTTTTCTCCCGGTGATGTCAGAAGAGATTCGTTTTTCGCAATACTTCCAATTCATCCGATGGCTGCATATCTTCTGAAATTTCTGTCTGAAAAAGCTCGATCAAATCAGCGAAGTATATTTGAATACCTCAAAGGTAGTGCTGATGGACGTGAATTTCAAGAATTTATTCATGCAGGTGGTCCGGAAGTGGAAAATAAACAGTACTTAACTGTTGATTATCTATGGAAATACTTTATTGAGCGTCGTGATGAATTAGGACTTGATAAAGAGATTTCGACAATACGCTCTGAATATGAGAGAATAATAGCGCGGGAATTTTCAAACAGGACTGAAGACGACGAAGAGATACGTGTACTAAAAACAGTGCTGTTATTCTGTTTGTTATCTCGTCTTGCGCCGGGTGGTCCTGAACGATTGCAACCCACTGTCCAAAATATTGAACTGTCGTTTCAAGGCGATAATATTGTAGACGTCCGTAGACTTGTGAAGAATCTGGCGGAAAAGCACTGTTTTTCCGTTGTGAACGACAATATCGAATTATTTACAACCTCAGTCGGTGGAGTTGAACTACAGAACAAAATCGCCGAATGCGAAAACCAGTTTCATGAATTGCTGTCGAAAAAAGTTGAAGAGATGCTTATTGAATACACCAAAAGCATGAGGGCAGCTAATTCGTCCAATCGGTTTGAAATTCGCGTGTCAGACGTAAACCATACATCGTTGACTTATATAACCCAATCCGTAAGAGATAAGTACAGTAGATCTCAAAACAAAGATAATGGTACTGTATGTCTGTGGTTTGTGATTGCCCGGAATAAAGCGGAAGAGCTTCTGATTCCCGATAAAGTAAAAAGTATTTTAACTCAACTTCGAGACCATCGTATTCTTATGTTCAGTTTTCCAAAACTCACTTTCTGTGAGAGTAATGCCGATTTGTGGGAAGAATATACAAAACAATATGCACAGTATATATTGGAGAACGACGGGGCTGCTAAAGAACAGATAAAAAGATCGTTCACCAGGTTGGAACGGGAATGGTTTGATAAATTAAAAGTGCAAACGCATAACATAAATGTGTATGAAGCTGTAAACGGCAAGATTTCAGCATCAGATACGACTTGGGGACACTTCAAAGACCTCATTTTTGCTTATGTTCGCAAATCGCTACCTTACTGCGTCGATTATCTAACATCGCAAATTACCGCTTTTGGTAGTTCAGGTCTTAGAGCATGGGCTTTAGCTGGAATTCAATTTGATGCGGCATCCGGGCAATACAAGCAATTGGTCAATGGTTTTAAAAATCAGGGTATTACAAGTGATAGCGAGTGGTTTAGTTTAAATCCGGAGCATTCTCTTTCTGTTATTCATGCTCTATTTGAAAAGAAAATAATGAATACAATTGGTAAGGGAACAAACCTGTCCGTAAGGAAAGTATATATTGAGCTTCAACGCGCGCCTTATGGAATGCGATACAATGTTCTTAGCGCATTTGTACTTGGATTTGTTCTTCGTGATCTACTCACTAAAAACTATCAATGGACCAATGAGCAAATGTCGAACCCCCTCGACTCAGAATCTCTTGCCGAAATCATTGAAAGCGTCGTTAAGGACGATGGACAGGATAAAATCAAAGGAGAGAAATTTATTTGCAAACTCTCAAAAGCCGAGAAAGAATTTATTAATTCAGCTCCGAAGATGTTCGGAGGTGTTCCATTACACCTAACAACAGTGGAAGGTGCATTGCTATACATCCAAAATAGGGTTGAACAACTATCAGGCCGTGTCCCGCTTTGGATACTGCCGGAGTATATACATTCAACGGGAGACTCCCAAGCAGAAAACATAGAGAGTGTCTTATCAAAAATCTGCACTGCAGGTCGTACCAGTTCTAAGGGAGCAACCGAACAACGGTCAAACGCTGTTAAAGAAATTGGGGCTATTATTTTGGAAGCCCCAAATTTGATTGATGAGATAGCTTCGTATATGAAAACGGAATATTTTATTGAAGCATTTCGTATTTATGTGGACAAACAATCTCCATCATTACCAAAAAAGGCATTCCTGCTAGGCGACGATACGCATTGTTATTGTCAGTCCATCCTTGACAAAGTGGCTCCTACTGCAGGTTTACTCTGGCAATCTGCTGATATAAGCAAAGAAATTGACGAAACTCTTAAAGAGTATGAAATTATTCAGTTATCACGACAATTATTGAGTTCTGATCAATTCATTCCATACGAAAGAGTATCAGACGCATTGCGTATTGCTGTGACTCAAACGAACAAACTGCCCAAGTCGATGCTTGAAGCAGAGTACCCAACTCTTTCACGACTTTTATCATGTTTTCAGGATAAAATATCTGTTTACGAAATAAAAGATTCTTTATCTCAGAATATGGATAATATTCGCAAGCTGTTTTTTGACTCGTCCAAAAAGGAAGTTTTGAGGATATTGAGGCTACATCTTAACGATGTAAACATTTCTGACGAAAACTTGCGTGATATTCTCAATGGTATGTCGAGTATGTTCTTTTCCGAGGAGAGTGTATTCATAAATGACATACGCTCAAGAATCGAGAACAACGAAAAATTATTACTCATTCAGAATATTCATAATGGATGGGAGCGTTTTTCTGGTGCAAAAACACCCTCAGAATGGGCTCTAACCAACAAAATTCCCGCTCGGCTACTATTGGGGGCATTGTCGGAAGCAGAAGAGTTGATTGCCGCATTTGAGCAACCGGAAAATTATGCCTTGCCGAGACTCAATGCACTTCTTGATATCCTCAATGAAATCAGTCCGATTGCTATTGCTGATTGTCAAAAAGAATTTCTTTTAGAAACAGTGCCTTCACGTTATGCAAAGTTTGAGCTTAACCTGAAATCGCTACTTGATTTTCTCCGTAAAGAATATGGAAAACAGCCCAACGCATGGCCTGTAAGACCGGATATATCCGCATATATCCGGGACCAGTATAAGGACTCAATTGCCCCTCAAATTGTGGAAAAGATTCGTAAAATGCCTGCCGACGATTTAAAAAAGAAGTTGTTGTTCCTGGCATTGGAAAATCAAGATCTGGGATTGCTTTTTTGGGGTAACGAAGAATGAAATACACACTTAACGATTACTCACCTCTCTTCAAGAGCGATAACCCTCGTATAGAGGTGTATCCCAATAATGAGATTGCGGCATCATTGCTTGTTATGCACAAAGATAACGGGGAAAAGGTACTGTCGATAAGTGATTGTATTCCAGATGAAGCCGTGACCTTACCTATGCCGTACTCAATTATGCAGACGCTTGACACGTTGATTTCAACAGAAAAAACACGAGTTGTCGTTGTTGGTATTGATGCTTACCTGTCCTTGCTGGATGAACAGAATATTAACGCCTTTTTTAACGTATTAAGAAATCGCATTGACAGCAGAAAAATAAACGCGGCATTTTTACTATCAAACGGAATATATCAGGAAAAACTTTTTTCCAACCCCAAATACAAGAACTCGTTAGATGTGGTTCAAATTACTGGCAAGATCAGTGATGTCGACTTGCCAAGGGTAAACATAGTATCTTCAAAATGGATCAACAATCATAACAATCCCTCCAATTACAAGCTGTTTCTTGCACAACTTGGACCGTATTTGCCCACCCCCGGTGATCATGATCTTGTTTTTAAACAGCTTAAAGCACGGCAAGCCGGTCTTGGCAGGAATATCGTATTTTTTCTTAATATTAAACAGATTGCAGAACATTTTTATGGTATCAGTGTTGATTTGGAAGAGAACATAATTGAAGATCTTCTTACTCATTGTCTTGATAAAGATGTTTCACCGGAATCATTCCTCGAAAACGAATTTGACAAAAACAATATAAACAAAAGGCTTGCAATTAAGCGATTACTCGAATTGCGTGAAGATAGTCTTTGGTCAGCTTATGTCTGGATGCTTCGCAAGAAAACAACCGAAAATTCATATCTATCAACATTTCTGTCACAAGATATAACACAAGAAAACTTCCTAAGGAAATACGTTATTGACACAGCAATTGTTTTGATGAACGATCAAAAGGTCAAAGAGTATGCTCTTGAGCGTTCAGAAGCTTTGGACATTATCAAAAAACAGGTTGAATCACTCATTATTGAATTTATATCAAGAACGAGTTTGATAGACGGAGCAATACGTTTTTTAACCTGTGGCACGAATATGGAGCACTGCGAAATAATCAGGCGTGCATCTCAAAGTGATTTGAAAGCGGGGTTACATGATGCTTTTGGCGAAATATATCCTGTGCTGTCAGACTATATGTCCTCGGATAAATGCTTTGAAAATCCTGATTTAAGTATATATTTTAGGCAATATAGACAACTTAAGTTAAAAAATTGCGTGACGCCCGACTTTGTAGAGAAAGCGTTTCGTTCAACTGTTCCATCTTCCATTGCCACTCGTGCTTCCGCTCTAACAGTGTTGGCGCAAGATAGTCTAGCGGGATTGCTTGTTGTTGATGCCCTTGGCGCAGAATACTTACCTCTTATGCTTGCCGGTGCAAAACGTCGTGCTATGAAGGTAGAATCTTTCGATATAGTAACGGTTAATCTTCCAACTTCAACGGAGTATAACAAGATATCCTGGCCCAACGAACGCTTGCTTGAAGAAGTGAAAGAAATTGACAATATAGCACATAATGGTGCGGCAAAAAACGAGTCTTGTTCTTTTGAAAGAAATTTAGCGGCAGCCTTTGACGTTTTTGATACGGATATTTTTAATCGTATTGCGGATGGTTTGACAAAATATTCACGAGTTGTCGTTACTGGTGATCATGGCACATCAAGACTTGCCGTAATTGCTCATAATAAATCATTAGTACAAACACTGCCGTGGTCTTCCCCAGAACCACTTGATTGGAGATATTCGATAGAGCAACCCAACAAAGAACGACCTTCAGAACTTGAATCGCAATATAATACTGATGACAGAAAAACCTACTGGGTGGTTCGCGGATATAATCGCTTGCCCAAAAGGGGGAATAAGTTGAATGAATTACACGGCGGAGCATCCCTTGAAGAGCGTTTGGTTCCACTTATTGTTTTTTCCAGAGATGAACCTATAGAAATACAAAATCATTACGAAAAGACAATGGAACAGCTTGTTGAAAAAGACGAGTTTAATATTTAAGAACGGTAAAAAGTCACATGTATAACGAAGAAATATTGAGAGAAAACTTTCCGAAAACAACGGTATATAAAGACCCTTCCGTTATGAAAATATTCCGTGATGCAAAAATCGAAGCGTTTTTGCGTGATTGGATACTTAGACGTAAGGCTGGTCTAGACGGACGTGTTGACGATATAGGACAACTTAGTTCTTACATTGCTCGTATCATTCCTCATCGTGACGAGAAAGGCGTATTGGAAGACGAAGCTCGCACGGCAGGGGAAACGCGTCCCTTCCTTGCCAAAGTTAACATATCATTCAATTCAAATGCAAATTATTATTGTTTTGAAATTGCAGGTTTGGGTTTTACTTATGCTCACACCATTATTGAAGATTATGTTTGGGAGAGAATAAAAGGTGAACTTGTAAGAGAAGCAGGAGGATGGGGATTAGTAAAACTGGGATATTTGCCCCCTGAAGGAAATAAAAAAAATGGCAGGTTTACGTTACTTGACTATAAAAACTTTTGTCCTTATGAAGTGAGTTTGGATGCCTTCAGAGAGGCTAGAATGCAGTATAGTGACGTCAATGAGTGGATGGACATTCTTTTGGGAGCAATCGACTATAATCCTGATGGTTTTGCTCGGGATACTTGGATCGAACAGGATGTGTGGATGGCAAAACACACCATGCTTACACGATTACTCCCGTTTATACAGCCACGCATTAACTTGATTGAACTTGCCCCGCAACAAACCGGGAAATCCTACATTTTTGGAAGAGTCGGAAAGTACGGATGGCTTGCTGGTGGCGGAAGCCTCAGTCGAGCAAAACTATTTTCAGATATGCGTCCCGGAGCAAAAACAAAAGGACTTGTTACTTTTAATGACTTTGTTGCGGTAGACGAAATAAAGTCTATACAGTTTACGAACGACAAAGAAATGGCTGGTATTCTTAAAGGATACATGGAAGATGGTTTTGTCAATGTCGGTGGTACTAAGATCGAGGGGGAGGCAGGAATTATCTTTTTGGGTAACATCGACATCAATGATATGGAATCTTCCCGAGACATGTTTCGCGAATTACCCGATGTTTTTCGTGATAGTGCTTTGATACAGCGTATACACGGTTTTGTACCGGGGCAATATATACCAACGATGTCCCCGCAGATGATTATGAAAGGATGGGCATTGAATACAGAGTACTTTACGGAGATAATGCACCTTCTACGCAGCCCTGCCGAGAATATGCGTTATCGTGGTCTTGTGGAAGAATTAGTGGAAGTCAGATCAAAATCCGGAGATACATCAAACAGGGAACAAGAGGCCGTTATGCGTCTTTGTACCGCATATTTAAAGCTGTTTTTCCCTCATGCTAATTCAGACCTGATAAAAGACGCACAGTTTAAGCGGGATTTTAACAGATACTGTTTACAACCTGCTAAACGAATGCAAGAAACAGTATTACAGCAGATGAAAATTATTAATCCGAATGAATTTGGCAACAAAGGTTTCTCAACCTATAGCGTGAGGTACTAATAAAATGAGTAAAAACGTTAGATGCTATTTATGCGAAAATGTTGTCGAAAAAGTCTCTATAGCTCTTTGTAAAAAACTGATTGACAAGCAAACGAAAAGATTTTATTGTCTTAAGTGTTTGGCTGAACACCTTGACACGACAGTGGATGAATTACTTAATATGGCTGAGGATTTCAAAAATCAAGGATGTATCTTATTCAGGTAAATGAAAAAGTATGACACATTCACTAATTTATGTTGACAATGCCGCAACGACAAGATTGTCCCCTTTGGCCTTGGATGCCATGTTACCATTTTTACAGGATACTTTTGGGAATGCTTCCAGTATGTATTCTTTTAGTCGCTCTGCTCGAAATGCGCTTCATGATTCTCGTAAAGTAATCGCTCATTGTTTAGGAGCAGAAGAGGAAGAAATCTATTTTACTTCAGGTGGAACGGAAAGTAACAATTGGGCTACCAAAGGTATGATTGAACGCAATGACGATAGGATGGCAATCACCTCGTCCATAGAACACCATTCGATTCTAAGATCTTGTTCGGCAATCGAAAGCTTGGGAGGGTCCGTTGCTTATCTTCAACCTAATGAGACGGGGAAAATTGAACCGCAGACCCTGCAAAATGTTATCGACGAAAAAACAAAGCTTGTATCTGTGATGATGGCGAATAACGAGATTGGTACAATCCAACCGATAAAAGAGCTTAGTTCTGTTGCACATAAACATGGGGCTGTCTTTCATACGGACGCGGTTCAAGCTGTCGGCCATATTCCGATTGACGTTCAGGAATTAGGGATAGACTTACTTTCCGCCTCCGCACACAAGTTCAATGGACCGAAGGGAATCGGTTTTCTTTATATTCGCAATGGGACAAGGCTTAATTCTTTTATGAATGGGGGAGCTCAAGAATCCGGTTTGCGAGCAGGAACCGAAAATGTTCCTTTAATTGTTGCTATGGCATCTGCACTTAAAAATAATTGTGAATATAGCGAAGAAAATTGTCAGCATGTGAATACACTTTCCGACATTATGATCCACCATTTAAACGCTTCCGGACTGGATTTTATTCGAAATGGTATTGATCAATTACCTGGTCTTCTAAGTCTTTCATTTCGTGGATACAATGGTGAAACACTTCTTCATCGTCTTGATTTAATGGGAATCTACGTTTCCACTGGTTCTGCATGCGATAGTAAAACAACAGTAATATCTCATGTACTTAGAGCAATTAAACTGCCTGACGAATACGCAAAGGGAACCATCCGTATATCATTGGGAAAATATAATACAGAAGCAGATGTAGATGCTATTGTGGCAGCACTGATGAAGATTATGAAGTAGAAAAACCATCCATGATTTTATCGTCTTTCATTGAATGAAAGCCTAAAACTCTATCATGAATGTTTATATGAGTCCATCGAAGAAGAAACCCCACCCCCTTCCACCCACTGGAGAACCTTGGTCTTGGAATACAGACACCGTCTTCCCAGTTTCAGATGGGGAATAGTACCGTTTTTGGTATATTCCTGAACGCTGCTGCGGGAGAGGCCGAGGAGCAAGGCGACTTGAACCTGATTCATGACTTCCGGG
>CAYUAP010000116.1:0-2282 GCA_964442735.1 uncultured Planctomycetaceae bacterium
GCGGACGAGACGTCTGCGCTCCCAGAAAATGCCGTATTTATAACGTCCTGGTGTGCTATTCAATACCAGTGCTATTCTCAAAACGCTATAAAAATCTATTTTTCAAAACTGGCGAGACGCCTGTTTTGGAGGATGCGGACGAGACGTCTGCGCTCCCAGAAAATGCCGTATTTATAACGTCCTGGTGTGTTATTCAATACCAGTACTATTCAACACGAATATCGACACTTTTCCGGTGTGCGGTTAAACCTTCGACGGTAGCCAACTGATGAACATCATCGGCTAAAATACGGAGTCCGTTCTGATTAAAGGACAAAATACTTCCCGCGCGCAGAAAATCATTACAGGTCAAGCCGGCGGCAAATCGAGCCGTTCCACTCGTTGGGAGGACATGGGAGGGACCCGCCGCGTAATCACCCAGGGCGACTGGAGTATAGTTTCCGAGAAAGATCGCTCCGGCACAAATAATTTTTTCGGCTAATTCTTCCGCGTTTTTCGTGGCAATATGCAGATGTTCCGGGGCGATACGATTCGTTAAAAGGCAGGCTTCCTCCTGATCTTTCGCGAGAATAACAGCACCAAATTCTTCCAATGACTGTTTGGCCAGGGCACTGCGATCAATTTTATCGATTTCACGTGCGAGGACATCCACGATATTGTGCAGTTCTTCTTCGTTCCAGCCGATCAGGATACTGGCTCCCGGCGCATGTTCCGCCTGCGCCAGTAAATCATAGGCCGTATAATCCAGTCGGGTATGTTCGTCCACAATAACGACAACTTCACTCGGTCCGGCTATAGAATCAATGGCGACCTCCCCGAAGACATATCGTTTGGCCAAGGCTACGAACAGATTGCCCGGCCCTACTATTTTATCGACTTTTTCGATTCCTTCGACACCATATGCGAATGCGGCCACTCCTTGTGCCCCACCCATTCGATAGATTTCACGAATCCCCAATTCATGACAGACCGCTAACAGTTCGCGATTATAGGAACCGTTCGCGGTAGGAGGGGCCATAACGGCAATCTCTTCCACGCCCGCAACCTGGGCCGGAACCGCCGTCATTAGGAGTGATGACGGATAGGCGGCCGCACCTCCCGGAACACAAATCCCAACTCGATGGAGTGGACGGTATCGTTCGCGTAAATACCCATCCGGCCGTTCCAATCGAACGTCATGATGGAGTATCGCTTCCTGAAACGCCGTTATATTGGAACGAATATGGCGAACCGCCGTTAAAAATTCCGGAGCACTCGTTCGATGGGCTTCTTCCAGCGCCTCTTCCGGAACACGAATCGTCTCCGCTGTTAAGTCCGCACGATCTATTCGCCGATTATAGTCCAGAAGTGCCGATATCCCCTTTTGGGATACTTCGGTACAGACCTGCTCGACAACCGCCTGGGGCGTTAAAGGCGCTCCAAATATCTCTATTGTACGTTGCCGTCCGGATGGACTGACAACATCACCGCGCGGACTCAACCGATGACGAAGTTCGGCCATGGCCTTTTCTATATCATTTTTTTGACTATCAATCCATTTTATTGCAAGTTTGCTTTGACTCATTCCACTTTATCCTGTATAATATCTATAATATCTGTTGATGGTGTACCAATAGCGTTCATCAGATGCCTTTTGACGAAAATCAACGTGCGAAAACGCCTGTTGTTTTCAATAATGTAAACGAATATTCGCGTACATAAACCCAAAAGAGACTAAACGTCAATCGGTATCATGTGTTTACCTCCCGATACTACTTTAAGTATACCGGATCTGGATTCAACCGCAATAGAGAGCAAACCGCTCTCTTCCCTTTTTTCAAGACTTTACCAAGAGCCATGACCAATAAACCGTTTGTTATTCACTGTACAACCTGTGAAAAAGCGTTTGAAGTAACCGATCTCAACCTGATCGGTCAAATAATCGCCTGCCCTGTTTGCGGTAGTATGATTATGATTTCTCCACCTAATGAATTGAAATCTGATGATTCGGATGATAATCATAGCGTTATATTCAATCTCCAAACGGAGACGAAGAATCCTCCCACTATTGTGGAATCACCGGAAACCAATGGCCCTCCGGTTCTATCCGATTCCACGATGGCGCAGGAGCCTCCGGTTCTATCCGATTCCACAATGGCACAGGAGCCTCCGGTTCTATCCGATTCCACAACGGCACAGGAGCCTCCGGTTCTATCCGATTCCACAACGGCACAGGAGCCTCCGGTTCTATCCGATTCCACAACGGCACAGGAGCCTCCGGTTCTATCCGATTCCACAACGGC
>CAYUAP010000116.1:2382-15116 GCA_964442735.1 uncultured Planctomycetaceae bacterium
GGCACAGGAGCCTCCGGTTCTATCCGATTCCACAACGGCACAGGAGCCTCCGGTTCTTGAAGAAGGACAGACAACAGGTTCTTCCAGACACAATATTTTTATCATCAGTTTATTGATTATATTTCTCCTGCTTTCTTTTTCTTTTTTTATCATTGTTTTATTTAAAACAGCTCCAACAACCGAGGTAACCACCCAAGATGAAAGGGAATCCGTACAATCCGACATAAATGAAACGCCGAATGTCGTTTCTACAGATGCGGAAACTCCGGTCAACCCACTAGTTGTTACCAATGCCAACAACGCTGAAGAAAAGAACGCTGAAGAAAAGAACGCTGAAGAAAAGAACGCTGAAGAAAAGAAAACCGAAGAAAAGAAGAAGGGGGAAAATGATTTAACAGAAATATCACAATCCACGAAACAATCGTCGAAGGATGCCTTGAACAATCAATCTGTTACGTCTCCGAATACGACTCCGAATACGTCTCCAAAAGGGCCTGTCACGACAAATACGGCGGAGAATTCCGTTCTTGAGTCAACCGATAATAAATCGGAATCTGCGAAAAAGGACGGCAATACGGAACAGGATGAAGATTTCACAGAAACGACTATGACAGTTCCGACGACCATACAGGTTCCGATTATTAAAAAGGTTCTCCCTCCCATTAAGATAGAAGAACAGTTAAAGAGTCCTGTTATGGAGCTAAAGATCCCGGGCAATCGCCTGTTTGATATCCTCAAAATACTATCGGCCATTTCCGGGGTTCCTATTGAACTGGACCTCCCGTTTTTTGGACTGATGCGAACTGCTGCGGAAGATCCAATTACTCTAAATTTCAAAAATACGACAGTGGGGGACGCCTTAACGAAAACGGTCAATCAGATAAAATTGGCTATTAAAAAGGAGTCCCATTCCATTATCTTGACTATTCCGGAAGATATTAAAACAACTCTGATCGAAAAACAATATGACATTACCGATTTCTTGAATGTCAAAGAGGAAAAAGCGGAGGAGAGTATGGCCGAATTCCTTCCCAAGGCGATTACAGGCGATCTTCTCATCTCCATTCTGGAACATTTAATCACTCCTGAATCCTGGAGTTCATTGGGTGGTTCCGGTTCTATTCGCCGGGACGATCATCATTTAATCATTAATCAGACGGCGGTCAATCATTTGGAAATTGAAAAACTCCTGATACATTTGCGTCAGATCCAAAAATTAGCTGTTAAAGAGGAAATACCTCCTAAAAAACTTGTACCGGAACTGCTCGGCTGGGAGAAATTGGAGGAAAAGTCAACGGTAAACTATGTCGATACCGTTCCTCTTTTGGAGGTTTTGTCCTTTTTAAGTCAAAAACACAAACTTCAGATACTCGTCGATGAAAAATCACTATTGGAAATGGGAGTCAATTTAAATACGCCGATTGTTCTTCGTATGGAAAATCAGTCCTTAAACCATATTTTGACAAACCTATTGAATTCACTTCATCTATCCTATATTATATTGGGCGAAGACATGATTGAAATCACGTCACAAGAAGTGGCCGAGTCCTATGAAACGGTTGAAATTCATCTCCTGTCATCCCAGGAGGGAAAAGTCATAACCGAAGAACAGCGGCGTAATATACCAAGTCTCCTTAAACAGACAATAGCTCCTGCCACCTGGGGACAAACGGACGCTAAAGTGGAACGTAATAAAAGGTATTTTTGGTATGATATGGCTTCCGGATGGTTGATTGTTCGGCAATCCCAACCGAATCAGCGTCTTCTTCGCAACTGGCTTGAACGATATTTAACCGAAGAAAAAAAGGGGCGTTAGCTCCCATTATAACTTTAGAACGTTATAAAAGCGGCATTTCCGGGGAGCGCGAACGCCATGCCTGACGGCAGGCAGGTCTCGTCCACATACTCCCAAACAGACGTCTCGCCTGTTGGAAAAATAGACTTTTATAACGACCTTGAGTATTACTTTAATAAAAAGAGAGGAAAAAATGAATACAGACCAACAGTCGGAAGATAAAAATGTAGAACAGGCTCCGGAGAATCCATCACGTCGTCAAGCTCTGAAACAGTTTGTTTTGGGCGGAATCAGTGCGGCTGGTTCTATTACGGTTGTTCGAAGTTTCGAGGAAAAATGTCTCGCGGAAGAGAAGAATGCCACAACTCAAAATGCCACAACTCAAAATACAGCAACTCCGAAGGTCGATGGTGTTTCGGCCGCTACTCGAACTTCCTTTAAAATGCCCCCTCGTGATAAACTCAAGGAAAAAATTCCTCTTTCAAAAATCGGGAATATGACGGTTAGTCGAATGATTCTGGGGGGAAATCTGATCGGCGGCTGGGCTCATTCTCGTGATCTAATGTATGTTTCCGAGTTGGTTAAAGCCTATCATACCCAAAACAAGGTTTTTGAAACCTTTTATATTGCGGAACAGTGTGGAATCAACGCCTTTTTGGGCAATACGATATTACACGATATGGTTTTGGACTACTGGAAATGGACGGACGGTAAAATTCAATTCATTGCCGATTGTTCCGATGGTCAGGTCGATACCATCAAGAAGGAGATAGATAAAGGAGCCGCCGCCGTTTATATTCAGGGAGAGACAACGGACCGACTGGTTCGGGAAGGTAAATTCGACCAGTTCGAAAAGTGTTATGACGCTATAAAGAACGCGAAGATTCCCGGGGGAATTGGTGCCCATCGGATTGAGTCACTTCGTGCCGTTGTCGATCACGGTTACATTCCCGATTTCTGGATGAAAACATTTCATCATCATAACTACTGGTCCGCGCAGCATCCCACAGAGCACGATAATATCTACTGTCGGCGGCCCGATGAAACGAAGGAGTTCATGGAATCGCGCCCGGAACCGTGGATTGCGTTTAAGGTTCTGGCCGCCGGAGCCATTCATCCTCAAGCCGGATTCCGGTTCGCCTGGGAAGGGGGCGCCGACTTCCTCTGTGTCGGTATGTATGACTTCCAGGTTGTTAAAGACGTTAATTTAGCGGTTGACGTCCTTAAATCAAAACTGAATCGAAAACGTCCCTGGATAACAAAAGATATTGATCGGACTCAATATGAAAATGAACTCAAGGCTAAAGAAGAGGAAGAAGGCTAATATTTATTTTCCATAGAATTTATTTTCCATAGAATTCATCCAGAATCTCGTACCAGCGTTTGCCTGTTTTACAGGTAACAAAGGCGCGTCGAAGTTTTTCGTTTTCCGGATGACGAACGGCATAACGGATACCGAATTTTCGCATAACGGTTGTCGCTCTTTTTTCGCCATATAATTCTTCGACCTGCCGATAATGGTCGGCTATGACTTCCTTTTGTTCCAGAAGTGTCGGTGGGACGGGAAGGGGTGTCCCCTGCCACAATGCCTTTAGTTCGCCGAAGAGCCACGGATTACCGATAATACCACGGGCAAGGGCGAGTCCATCGACTCCCGAAGTCTGCATTTTGCGGAGACTTTCTTCTGCCGTAAACAGATCGCCACTTCCAAACAGTGGAATATCGGGCCGATGCTTCTCCTCGACCAGATATCGTTTGACTTCCCGAATAAAATTCCAGTCTGCATATCCTTCATAACGCTGTAAAACCGTTCGACCATGAAGGGTTAATGCGCTAATTCCACAATTGAGAAGACCATCCAGCAAATGATAGAATTCTTCTTCACTTTTAGGACTATCGTCATAACCACGACGCAATTTGACCGTCATGGGGATTGTCGATGGAATGGTGTACCGTACTTGTTCCGCAATTTCGAGCGCACGTGGTATATCTGTCATTAAATATCCTCCGCGGCTTTTACCGATTACTTTTTTGACCGGACAGGCAAAATTCAGATCGATTAGATCGAAACCATATTCGACCAGACGTTTGGCGGCCGGAACGAATTCCTCCGGATCACTCCCCATTAACTGGGCTCCGCACGGATGATCGCTCTCCTGCACGGTCAGATAGAGACGGGCTTTATTATGTTTGGAAACCTCCATAACGAAGCGATCAAGAAAAACTTCACATAATGTCATGGAGGCGCCGAACCGTTTGGCTATGCGACGCATTGGCGCATCGGAATAGCCGGACAGGGCCGCTTGATAAACAGGAAATTCCGGTAAAAACAGATTCATAATACAATCACGAACTATTACATTATTTTTATTGTTATTCCTTTTTCAAGGAACGGAGTCAGATCCGGCTCCATTTTTTCTTTCGGCTCAATAAAGGGGTATTGCAGACCGAGCAGATGATATTTTGCGCCCGCTGTTGTGTGATACGGAAGCAGTTCGACCCGAATCAACGATTTTGTACCAACCAGTAGTTCACTGAACTTCATCATACAGTGATGGTCCATATTAACTCCGGGAATTAACGGAATTCGCGCAATAAAGGGTATTCCACTCGCCTTTAGCCACTTCAGATTGTTGAGTATCGGTTCATTGGAGCATCCGGTATATTGGCGATGAACATTCGGATCCGGATGTTTGAGATCCTGAAATACCAGATCAACATTTTCCACGACGGTTCGATACTTTTCCGGAGAAGCGTAACCGGACGTCTCAACAGCACAATGTATATGACGACTCCGAAGCAATTTACAGGCATTCGCCGTAAAATCGGCCTGAAATAAAGGCTCTCCTCCGGAGAAAGTTACTCCCCCTCCGGACGTTTGAAATATGGCAACGCCCTTGAGTAATTCCTCCACAAGATCTTCTACCGATACACTCCTGCCCGCAATACGACGGCAGTCTTCCGGACAGACCGAAACACAACGCCCACAGCCTTGACAGTTCGCTCCTGTACCAGCTTCTGTACCAGCTCCTGTACAGATCTTTTGACAGGCACCACAATGCCGACATTGATTGCTATTGACCAGAAGTTCTTTTTTCGGACTGATTCCTTCCGGATTATGACACCACAAACAATGGAGCGGACATCCCTTTAGGAATACGGTCGTTCGAATTCCGGGTCCATCGAAAAGGGAGAATTCCCTAATCTCGAAAATGGTTCCTTCGCGGGACGACTCCACGTTCAATTGATCGATCTTCATTAGAAAACCATTTCCGCCCGTTTAATGATCTGGTCCTGATACGGTTTATCCAACTCGATAAAATAACCGCTCCAGCCCCAAACGCGGACAATCAGATGCTTCCATTGCTCCGGATTCTTTTGGGCGGCGAGAAGATGTTCTCGATTGATCGTATTGAGCTGAAGCTGATGGCCCCCTTCCTGAATAAAGAATTGAACCAATTGGGCTACTTTCTCCAGACCTTCTTCATTACGGAAAGTGCTGTCATGAAGTTCAATCGTTAAGGGACCTCCATTAACCACTTTTTCCAGATGCGGTTTCGTAAACGACTGAACAACAGAGATGGGGCCCTTGACCTGAACATTCAGTGCGGGCGCATAATTCGCGGGAAACGGCTCGCCGCGAAGTCGTCCGTCCGGAGATGCCGGCAGTTCGTTCGCATGCCATATATAATACATTGCCGATCCGGTTCCTGTCCGATAGATTCCACCTCGACTGTTGTGACGACCTTCCCAGGATTCGGAAAAATAATCGAGGAGTTCCGTTGCTATCGCGTTTGGATCCACATCATTATTGCCGTATTTGGGGAGTTCATGTCGAATATAATAAAGTAGTTCGTTTTCGTCCTGAAAATTTTTATCCAGAATGGAAACGAATTCATTGGCCGTATATTTTTTATCGATAAAGATTAGTTGCTTTATTGCCGTTAAGGAGTCTACTGCCGTTGCGAAGCCGGTTCCGTGAATTCCAAAATTATTGAACCGATTACCTTCTGCCACATCCCGAGCCGCCTCAATTCGACCGGTACACAAAAGGGAGACAAACGGACAAGGGAGCATATCGACTATTTTCAATGACTCCTGGATTTTATCTGCCGTCGTTACAAGTTCCTTTTGAACGATCTTCATGAAATGATTAAAGGAGGTACATTGTTTTCCCTTTTCTGAACGCAGTGCGGAATCGATCACCGCCGGAAACGAGACCGCCGCAATATTGGGAATATCCATACCAATTTCTGGAATAATGAACTCCCAGCAGGCGGCCACAGTATAGTTTCGCGCATCCTCCAACGGGTATCCCCAACGGACCAGACCGGGAATGACAATATCATCGTTCGCGTATTGCGGGAAACCGAGTCCGATTTTTGTCAGTTCTGTTGCCTGTTTCAAGAGATCAAACGACGTTTTAGAGGAAACGCGAAGATTTATTTTCGGATCGATCAATCGCAATTCACGAGACGCCTCCAGGGAAAGTTCTGTCAGAAGATTAACGGCGTCGTTTCCATGACGATCGACGCCTCCAAGCATTAAACTTTGTCCATTATCGCCCTGCTGGACACCGACATAAAGATCGCTATCGCGGTTAAAAGAGAGGAAAAATTCTTCAACGAGTTCCAGGGCACTGGTCCGGTCAAGACGTCCGGACTCGAGATCCGCTTGAAGCCACGGTTTCATTATTTGGTCGAATCGACCGACTCCATTGTGATACGCTCCATCACACCACATCGAAAAATGGAGAAAACGGAAGAATTGAAGGGCCTCAAGAAATGTTTTGGCACCATGATGCGGGACATGAGACAGAAGATCGGCAATTTCCGTTAAACCTTGTTTCTCCGCTTCGGCACGATAGGAATCGGCTAAATACAGAACCGCATCGATATCTGATAATACGGCGTCAAGAAACTCAATTCCCGCTTCATCCTTCTCCTGTATTGCCTGCTGTTTTCGTAGCTCCACCTCTTTTCGTCGTTGATCAAGGCCAACTTCGATGGTTGATGTATAATCGGGACTGATATTAAAAACCAAACCTTTTTCATGAAAATAGGCGTTCTTCCGCAGTTCTTTCATTTCTTCTTCCGTATAACGTTCCGGAAGATTTTTACAGCAACGGGTCAAAACGATTTTTTCATTCGGAAGAAAATGGGGATGTTCCGCCTCAAATTGCAAAATTTTCTTAAAGACTTTTTTTGCCCGTTGGAGGCGCGACTCTTTTTTCGCTTCCTCCGTATTATAGAGGAAGGACCAATCCACTTCCTGGCGAACTGACTGGTGTTCTTTGTTGACAATATACTGACGTAATGTTGCAATTCGCGAATTCATTGTCGTTTCTCCTTGTATATTATTTCTACCCATTCACGAACGATTTTGGAACCATGGATATCACGGATAAACACTGATAATCTGCCATAAAATACAATTTTTACAATAATAAACTAACATTTTAACTATTATAATAAATAATTTTATCATAAAAAATTTTTGTTTTCCAAAAAACTATCCGTGAAAATCATTGTTATCCGTGGTTTCACATTATATCTTTGAATGGTTACTATTATTTTTACCCATAAAAAAAGGATTGTGTTTTATCACAATCCTTTATATTTTAATCAATTGGTTATTAAAAGTCAACCAAACAAACCAAAAAACCAACTTAAACCATATTTTACGATACCTAATATATAGTTTAGCGTAACATCAAAAAAGAAAATCAGTACAATAAAGAGAAACATAAAAATCAAAACGACTTTTGTTGTTGTAAAGAGTTCTTTTTTAGACGGCCAATAAACTTTAACCATTTCGGTTTCAACGGAAATCAGAAAATCTGCGAATACGGGGAAATTAATCAGTCGATAGGACAACCAGAGGCCAATAATAGCATCTAAACCGGCAATGGTATACATTAAACCATTACCGCCAAACATACGTTCATGGCAAATAACATAGGCGCCAATAACAAAAACAAGAGCAATACCGAGGAAAGTCAATCTTCGGGCGACTTTTCCCAGATTGGGCTTATAAATTCCTGTACTACATAATTCTTTTAAGAAGGACTTAACCATAACCATTAAACCTCAACAGGCATTCAAGACAGCATTATCTGACACAAAAAAACAGGGGCGAAGAGACTCGAACTCCCAACCGCTGGTTTTGGAAACCAGTGCTCTACCACTTGAGCTACACCCCTAACCAAAAATTGCACCCATTATAGAATTACGAATTTATAACAGGTACAATAACTTTAAATGCCAAACTACTTAATAATCTTCGTAACAACACCGGAACCAACAGTACGACCGCCTTCACGAATAGCGAAACGTACGTTTTCCATCATGGCGATAGGACTTCCGAGATCGACAATCATTTTAACGTTATCACCGGGCATACACATTTCAACACCTTCGGGAAGGGTGACGGCGCCGGTAACATCGGTTGTACGGAAATAGAACTGTGGACGATAACCGGAACGGAACGGAGTGGAACGACCACCTTCCTCTTTGGACAGGACGTAAACTTCACCTTCGAACTCTGTATGCGGTGTAATGGAACCGGGCTTGGCAATACACTGGCCACGTTCAATTTCTTCGCGTTTGATACCACGAAGGAGCAGACCAACATTATCGCCTGCCATACCCTGATCCAACGTCTTTTTGAACATTTCAACGCCCGTACAAACGGTTTTACGGGATTCAGCAGCCAAACCAACGATTTCGACTTCTTCACCGACCTTAATAACACCACGTTCAATACGACCTGTCGCAACAGTACCACGACCTTCGATGGAGAACACGTCTTCGACGGCCATCAGGAAGGGCTTGTCCTGTTCACGAACTGGTTCGGGAATGTAGCTGTCTACAGCGTCCAGAAGTTCGGATATGCACTTTGTTGCGGCCGGATCTTTTGGATTCTGATAGGCGGGCAGTGCGGCACCACGAATAATCGGGATTTCGTCGCCCGGAAAATCGTACTTCGTCAAAAGATCACGAATTTCCATTTCCACGAGATCCAATAATTCCGGATCATCTACGAGGTCACATTTATTCATGAAAACGACCAAACGCGGAACGTTAACCTGACGAGCCAACAGAACGTGTTCGGAAGTCTGTGGCATGGGACCATCGACGGCGGATACAACGAGGATTGCTCCATCCATTTGCGCCGCTCCGGTAATCATATTCTTAATGAAGTCGGCGTGACCGGGGCAGTCAATGTGCGCATAATGACGCTTTTCGGTCTCGTATTCGGTATGCGCAACAGCAATTGTTACTGTCTTGCTGGCATCACGAACGGTTCCACCCTTGGCGATATCAGCATAAGACTTGAATTGCGCGAGTCCTTTTTCAGCCTGGACCGCGAGAATAGCACCTGTCAGCGTCGTCTTGCCATGGTCAATATGACCAATCGTACCGACGTTAACGTGCGGTTTTGTTCTTTGAAAAACTTCCTTTGCCATAATTCAAACATCTCCCAACAAAAGGTCCATACGAAAAACAAGTCCTACATAAAAAAGCTGCTGATGAGAGTTGAACTCATGACCTCGTCCTTACCAAGGACGCGCTCTACCAACTGAGCTACAGCAGCATTATGGACTTGTTCGTAATATAAAAACTACCATGAAACTGAAGTTCACGGCGAAAAATCCGACCGAAACATCATCCAATCGGCTTCTATACACAGTATATATCCACCATTATTATAATTAATATAGCGGAAAGCGGGCGAAGGGAATCGAACCCTCATTTTCAGCTTGGAAGGCTGACGCTCTGCCATTGAGGTACGCCCGCATATGCGATTTTTCAATCTGTTTTATTTATATTTTATATATCTCTAAAATATTAATTCTTACAACACCGGAATTTTTTGCTTTATTCAATCTGTGTTTCGAACTGTGTATTGAGTGGGGAATGAAGGATTCGAACCTCCGAAAGCATTGCTAGCAGATTTACAGTCTGTCCCCTTTGACCACTCGGGAAATTCCCCTCTATTTATTGAATGTATTATAACACACTTTTTTGAAAGAGCTAGTGGGGGGACTTGAACCCGCAACCTGTTGATTACAAATCAACTGCTCTGCCAATTGAGCTACACTAGCCTCTGAAATGCGCTTTTGATAACTGCCATTCAATCGGAAGAAGTATAACCTCTATTAAATTATCGTCAAGCCCCATTTTTACTATTTCTTTAAATATTTTGATTCTTTATAAAATTGTCAGTATATTAGGTAATATGCGTAATATCGATAAACATTCCACCCTCTTTTATCTCGAAAAAGCGATCTCTTTAGACTCTTTTTTATCGCTATTTTTCACTCGCGATCGAGAGAAAGCGGAGTGAATTGAAAAAAAGAAAAAGCAAAAAAATAGAAACAACGATAAATTTCGCGTTAAAAAGTCTAAAAAATGGTGAAATTTCTTTTGGACCTTCCTCTTGATTACTTGCGGATTGGTTATCATCTTTATCGGTATCATTTGTTTGGGCCTTGGAAGCGTCTTCCACCGAACCACTGCCCGAATTGTCATTGGACGATGTTTTTGCTGTTTGAGGTACTTTGATCGGCACCTTGTTTTGAGCACTTTCTTTATTCAAGCCCTTCTCCGTTTTGGGTATTGATACATTTTGGGGTGCTGATACATTAGGTGTTGATACATTGGTCGATGATATATTTTGTGGTGCTGATATATTCATCCGGCTATTGGATGCGACATCGAGAAAAACCTGTTTTTCATTTCCGGAAACACCGACGAATCGGGGGGTTCCTCCCTTTTTTTTGAGATAGGGAGTCGATTCAGGATAGACTTCCGGATTATCGCGGCCAATAATTTGTCGTTGTGCCAACAGAGTTGGGGACTCGATCGGCGGATAGGGCGGATGACGAGGAGGTATTCCTTTTACGGAAGGAATCGTCGAACTCTCTAAAATATCGGAATTTACGGCAGTCATGTTTGTTTGATAAACCGGACGGGTCGAGATGGGGTAAATACCTGCCGACTGAAGGGCTGTTTTTGCGGGAGTTGTTGCCTGGGTTATTGTTTTCGTTGTTGTATTACCATGTCTCTTGCGAAAAAAGGTATCTGCATCGTCGGCCATATTAATTAATTGAAACTGAGCCTGGGTTAAAAAAGCCTGTAATCGAAGGCAGAAGGTACACATAGTCCAGCCGTCGATTGTTCCCCAGAGGATGCCGGCCAATTCACCATATTTATTTAGGACAGGACCTCCGGAATCTCCCTGTCGAACACCGGCTTCGATGGCAATTGTTTCGACGGGGAGACCCTCGCGAACTCCCAGCGTCATATACTGGAGAACCTTGCCTGCCTGTAACTGAAAATTATCCAGACCCGACTCCGGCCCATAACCGCCCACCCATAGTTCATCGTTGACTTGGGGGACTTCCAGGGAAATTGGAATCGGAAGAAAGGAGGGTCGTCGTATAACAACCGCGGCCAAATCCCATACTTCATCGGCTAAAAGGACAACTCCTTCACTGGTATAGTTCGGAAAGACCACTTTAATGGAGTTATCCGATTGGGACACAACATGCCAGTTCGTTATGACGACTCCAAAATCATTGAGTTCGGCAACATAGACTCCGGATCCATAATAGACCCATTGCATTTCCTGATGATTGGACTTGTTTTCGGTCACGTTACCACGACCTACGATTTTTCCTATGGCCGGATATTCTGTCTGTACTGGGCCGGAAAGTGTCGTCGGACGGGATCGAAATGGAGATTCATAGAGTATTTCCGGTGTTTTTTGGCCATAAAGTACTTGTTCCGCTTCCGGCACTCCTGAAAAACAGAAGACCAAAACCAGTATGATTATCCACAACATACGTGTCGCGTTATTATCATAGAACCGACAAGTCAACAGATCCCTCCACTATTTTAGAGCTAAAATTGATGATGCCGCTCCACAAGAAAATGACATTCCTTGCATTCCCCCCTTGTATTCTCCTCTCTTTTGACTTCCTAAAAAGGACCTTGATCCGGAAACGAGTGTCCAAAACTCTATAGATCCCTGCTCAAAAGATCCTTGTTCTATTTTCGATTTTAAGATCAAAAGAGAGCTTTCTCTTCTTTTCGTCTAAAAAATGACCTTTTTTTAAAAACTCTTTTTAAATACTTCTATTTTGCTCATATTATGCAAAATATCCATAATCTCCATCATGCCCATTTGTTATTAGTGATCCCCTACCCTAAAAAGATTGTTTCTCGCTTTATTATATATTTACCTGTTGTTCACAGGGTGATGTGATAAAATCTGTTGTTTTGACAGACAAAACTGGAACGTGGACGTCTCGTCCATACACAAAACAGGCACCTCGCCTGTTTTACCTATATTAACCACTATTCTTTAAACAGAACCTGTATTTTAATAATGATAAACATAATGGCTAATATAATGATTACAAAAGTTATGCGGAAGGACGTTACAATACGGTCTTTTCCGGAGGAGCATATGGCCCCTCCGTATCCTGTAAAACAGGCATTCTGTCTGTTCCTTTTAAAAATTGATAATTACAAAAACAAAAATAATAATATTGTAATTATAAATAATCCGTTATAAGAAGGCTTAAATACTATAAAAAGCCTAAATATTATAAAAGGCTTAAATATTGCAATCAGTATGGGGGCCCAGGACTGTGGAAAATTCTTGAATTATAATATAGACTCAAGAACGTTATAAAGTTACGTTTGCCAAAACAGGCAAGACGCCTGTGTTCCAGTCCTGTTTTTGGGAATAGGGGCAAAACAGGCGAGACGCCTGTTTCGCAGATGCGGACGAGACGTCCGCGCTCCCAGGTATTGTCTGTTTTGTGATGATGATGGTTAAAACTTTACGCTTTTGGGAGAATAAAACAGGCGAGACGCCTGTTTTCCCGGCATTGCGGACGAGACGTCCATACGCATTAACTTAAATT
>CAYUAP010000117.1:0-15088 GCA_964442735.1 uncultured Planctomycetaceae bacterium
AGAATACCGTTCAGAAATCATCAACCTGCTGCATTGAGTATGCGTCAGCCCTGCGTGAACGCGGCCATGGGGGATGGTAGTGTTCGTTTTGTTTCCGATACAATCAATCGTACGATTTGGAGAGCTATGGCTTCTACCGGTGGGGCTGAAACCGTTTCGATGTAATTCACTTTCGTTAATTTTAATTCGTTAATTTTAATTCGTTAATTTTAATTCGTTAATTTTAATTCGTTAATTTTAATTCGTTGTTTTTAATTCGTTGTTTTTAATTCGTTGTTTTTTGGGGATGATCAGGATTTTCCTTCTTCGATTCTCCTGATCATACCGCACTGTCCATTAATTTTTTTAGTAAAGAACATCCAGTCATGAAGAAATATATAACAATTACATTGTTCCTTTTAGGCTGTCTCCTTCTTCCATGTTTATCCGGTTGTGGTAAAAAAAATCCGGATGGTCGTGAAGATGTCAGTGGAACAATTACTCTCAATGGTCAGCCGCTTCAAGGGGCTGCCGGTATCTTTTTCGATCCAGGACCAAACGCAAAAGGGGCTGGGGGAACTGGCCAAATTCTGTCCGGTAAATATCTGTTGACTATGCAGGATGGTGTTAAACCTGGAAAATATACCGTCCGTATTTCCTGTACCGCTACATTTGATAAAAAAACCGGTGAATTGGCAACCCCCAACACAAAATTTGAAGATGAATTCAATACTGCTATTATTCCACCCGAATTCAATGAAAAAAGTAATATTGAATTTGAGGTTGTTCAAGGCAAAAAGAATATTTTCGATTATGACATCAAGACCGATTTCAAGCCGCAAAAACCACCGAAAAAGAATGCTAAACCGGTAGTCGATCTCTAATTGTTTCTACCTTCATGGTGTATATGGATTCATGGCCGTTTAAATTCCTTTTTTTCCAAACAGACGTGATGTCTGTTTGGAAAAAGGGTGACGAAACGTTTATGTTTATGGAAAAAGACAGTATTGAAACGTTCTGCTGTATTGTAAAAAATAAATTTCTCAAAACAGGTAAAATCGGGCGTTTAGGGAACAATTTTGTTTGGGACTATATGTCCTGCTCTATTATATAGCTACTTTATTATATAGCTGTTCTATATAGTATTTCTACCGTTATATTTCTACAGTTTTACTCAAGGCCGTTATAAATCTCTTTTTCCCAAACAGGCGAGACGCCTGTTTTGAATGATGCGGACGAGACCTGCCTGCCGTCAGGCATGGCGTCCGCGCTCCCGGGAAATGCCGGTTTTATAACGATCCACAGTATGTATTTCTACTACTGTTGTATTTCTACTGTCAGAAATAAAAGTTACCCCTGTGTTTTATCCATTTCGTTTGTATTGTTGACTGAATCAGTATTGTTAACAGGATCTGTATTGTTAACAGGATCTGTATTATTAACAGGATCTGTATTATTAACAGGATCTGTATTGTTGACAGGATCTGTATTATTGGCAGGATCTGTGTTGTTGGCAGGATCTGTGTTGTTGACAGGATCTGTGTTGTTGACAGGATCTGTGTTGTTGACAGGATCTGTGTTGTTGGCAGGAGAAGTTCCCAGCTCTTCCGAATCCGGTTTTTCATTGTTTTCTGATCTCTTCAATTGAACTAAATCGTCAATAGTGGAAATAATTTTATCCATTTCATTTTGTCGATTCTCCCACCAATCGACAGACCAGATACGCAGGATCTGCCAGCCGAGTCCCTTGAGTATTTTTCGCTGTCCCAATTCCCGGTCATAGGTTGTATTCGCGTTTTGGTAATTACCGCCGTCCAGAAGAATACCGAGTAGATAGGTTGTCGGGTCGTTCGGATCGATGACGGCAATATCGATTCGGAAATCAGACTGACCGACATTCAAACTGTATTCGTAACCTTTATTTTTGAGTAGGGCTGCTATTTCTCCACTAATTCCATTATTATCGAAAATACGATGCTGATTTGATTTCTGAATAATAGAATCATGACGCGCATATTCCAGAAAGGCGCGAAGTCCCACCACACCGTGCGAACGTGTTCGCGCCAGATCAATCTGTTCCGGTTGAAGTGTCGAAAAGACCTTCATTTCCAGACGTGCCCGGGATACTGCCACATTCAATCGACGCCAACCTCCTTCCCTGTTTAGGGGACCAAAATTGATAGAAACCTTTCCTTCCTTGTCCGGACCATAACCAACCGAAAACAAAATGACATCCCGCTCGTCTCCTTGAACATTCTCCAGATTTTTGACAAATAACGGTTCGTTTTCCTGATTGGCGCGTTCTTCCAATTCGGGATGATCTTTAAAAAACAGGTCCAGAAGGTCTTCAACGATTGTTTGCTGCACACTACTGAATGTTACAACACCAATACTCTGATTTTTCGTCTCCGGATTACTCAATCTTTCCGCAATATCTTTAACGATTGCTTCCGCTTCCGCCTTGTTTTGTCGGGTCCCTCCTCGTTCGTAATGGCCCTGAACATTAACCCAGGAAACCTTCGAGATTCGATCGTTCGGCGAAGGAAATGTCAATAATCGATTCTCGTAATATTCACGATTACTAAAAGCAATCAGACTTTCATGGCGGCTTCGATAATGCCAGAGAAGATGGGTTTCCGGTATCATGAGAGCGAGGCAGTCATCCAGAATACTCTCCATATCGTCCTGTTCGAAATCATCGTCGTTATTGGTTCGATTGGTAATAAAAAAGCTGGTAGGCGGTAACTGTTTAGGGTCGCCGACAATAATGGCGTTTTTCCCCCGAGCGAGCGCACCAACTGCTTTACTCGTCGTCAATTGGGATGCCTCGTCGAAGATTATAAAATCGAACGGTTCCATTTCCGGCGATAAAAATTGTGCGACAGAAATTGGACTCATCAGGAGACAGGGACATAATCGTTTTAACAGATTCGGTATTTTATCGAAGAGATTACGTATACTAATACCGCGTCCACCGTTTTTAATAGCACGTTGTAATATTCCCGGCTCCGAACTTCGGGACGCCTCGATCAAAAGATTCGGTATTTGAGCCGCCAGACGACTGAATATCTCCTCCTTGAGTACGCTTGAGTACTCCTGATTCTCCTGGTCGTATTGATCGACCCGTTTCTCGAATAGTTGACCGGTAAATTCGTTGAGATCCGGCTCCTTCGAAAAAACGTCAATAATTAAGGATCGATAGAGTGATTTACAGGTTGCCGACCATATCTCGGATGCTGCCAGTCCCTGTTCAAACGCCTCAACGGACGAATGAAGTCCTGCATCCATCATCTGTGTTCGATATCCATTCCAAAGACACCATTGACGCAGGTCCACAAGTCCGTTACTCCATTCCCGACAGGCGGATAAACGACGTTCGGTGAAATCGGTATTCCTGTCCAATCGCTCCTCTTCTAATGACATTAATTCGTTTATTGCCTCTTCCTTCTCCGAAAATACCTTCCAGGAATCGATAAATGTCTGAAGACAAGTCAAGGTCTCCCCGCCAAACGCCGACTCCGGATCGAACGACTTCGACGTCGTACCATATTTCTGACGAAGTTCGTTCAGAAGACTACAACATTGGGTGACATCGATCCCCCTCTGTCTCTGTACTCCCCAATCGAAGGTATCTCCCATTTTCGATGGATTGAGAAGCTCCTTCTTTTCTGAAGAAGATAACAAGGAAAGATCTGATAGTTCCGGAATCAGTCCGTCTGGCAGTGAAGAGAACAGATTCGATACCCTGTTTGTATTGGTCTGATAATCGACGAGTATTTTTAAGGATTCGGATATGTCTTTAGATGGTAATTTTGTTTTCGCCATTCTTCTCAAACGTTTCTTAAACAAGAATCGTTTCCAGAAGCGCGGGAGAAACCATTCGAGATCGAGATTCTGCCATTGCTGAAGAAGTTCTTCTCCATTTTCCTGAAAAAAAACGTCCTTCCAGGTTTGGGATAATGTCTCTTTTAAATTTTGTCCTTCAACTCCGAAGGCGGACCATTGGTTGACCGTTTTCGCAATAGAACGTATCGAATTCAGGGAGATCCAGTTTTGTGGAAGACGAACAATTCGTTCGACGAACTCTTCCAGAATGGACAGGACCGTTTGCAGTTCCGCAGTTGTTAGAGGAAGTGTAATTACTAGATGTTTTTCCAGGATTCGCCATGACTTTTGCAGATTAATAATGGCATTTTTATACGGAACCAGGAGTTCGGACAGTTTCATACCGAGATTGTGCCGGAAACATTGCGTTTGAAATGCCCGTAACGGATGATCCTTGGGAACCGTCATGTTTTTCGTAACGGCGGGAAGCTCGGTCAGGAGTCGTTTCCAAATTTCCAATGTTTCCGGTTTAAAGACAGCCGCTTCCGTCTCCGTTATGGTAACGGAATCGGGAGCTTGCGCAACTTCCTGCCATCGGCCAATCATTTCATAGAGAGTCAGACCGGAAGGGCGAACGCGATGCAGTGCCGCGGGATACGCATTGAGTACTTCACGCAGGGCATTCATTCGATCCGTCTCTTCCTGAAATTGTGATTGGGGAGTGGGGGGAACAATCTCCATGGCCTTCTGAAGTTGATTCAGAACTTCCCGTTTCGTCCCTTTATTGGAATGAAGTTCCAAACAGAAGGGAGCCAGTCCAATTCGTTCGAGACGCTGTTGTACAACAGTTAGCGCAGCTCTTTTTTCCGCAACAAAGAGAACGCGCAGTCCCAATCCGAGTGCGTTCGCAATAATATTGGTGATCGTTTGGGATTTTCCGGTACCGGGAGGACCGTGTAGAACGAAGCTCTTCCCGTTGACCGACGCATGAATCGCTTTTAATTGGGATTCATCGGCGGGGAGCGGTACTAAAAGTCCCGATTCCAGATCGGCGGGCATATCCAGTTCCTCCGGCGTCCACGTTAATCTTTTGGCTAGAAGACTTGATACGATTTTATTCTCCACAAACTCGTTCGCATGATAATGGAGATCATTCCACATGACAAATTGCGCAAAAGAGAAAATACCAAGAAAGGTCTTGTCTAAAACGTCCCAACGATCCTGATCAATAATTAATTGGCGAATCAGGCCAAATATGGCGTCAACATCGAATTCTTTATCATTTCCGGAATTCGATATCAGTTCGACAAGATTGGTATCAAGTCCGAATTTCTGATGCAACATCTCAAACAGGGTCACATTCAGTTGCGTTTCCTCGGATCGTGCCCGAAATAGATAGCCTTGTTTGGCCGAACGAGAAATAATTTCCACCGGCAGAAGGACAAGCGGTGCGTAATAGGCCCGGGAACTGCTCGGTGATTCATACCATTTCAAGAGCCCGAGTGCAAGATAAAGGGTATTCGCTCCAACTTCTTCAAACGATGATTTCGAAAATCGATACAGTTGACTAACCGAATAATTGACCTCCTTTTCCTGACTATAGGGACATCGTACAATCTTTCCTTTAAAGTCGAGTGAAAATCTGTTGATGTTCTTGACCAACTGCCGTTGAAACTCGAATAAAGAAGAGATCGTTTTACAATCCCAATATCGATTGTTCTTCGAAAACGGTTCAGAAGATTCGTCGGAATCATCGTGATGAAACTGGATCGGTTTGATGCCGTTAATCATGATCAATTCCTGTGGTACCGGACGTATTTGAAATTCAATTCCATTAGATAGTCCGGCAGCCAGTTCGGCGGAAGAGACACTCCAGACGGGTAATGTTTTTTTGGTGATCCGCAAATTTAAGAGCGAATTACGTAGAGAGAGATCAAGAAGTTTTCGTTCCCATTGGGCCATTTTCGTATGTTCAACGGCCCCTTCGGTAAACGTCCACGTAGCCCGAAGCAGATCCTGGGGAACCTGCTTTTCCTCCTGCTTTATTGGTTCCAGTGAATCAAATTTCCAACCGTCAGAGCTCGTTATGCGCTGCGGTATCGGTCGAATTCCACTATTACGTGCTCGTTTAACATCGACTAAAAGAACAAAATTACCTTCCTTGGCCAAGGTATTTTTCGCGTCATTTTCTGCCGTTTCGAACGATATATTGCTTCCCTTCGTTACATCGGTACATTCAACAACAACGAGAGATTCGGTTCCGGCTCCCAAACGTTTTGTTAAAACGGAAACATCGTCCTGACATGTTTCCGGAAAACATTTTTCTATCAGCCAAACGCCTACAAAAGCGTGATTCTGACAAATGATTAAAAGAGGATTCAGTCCGATAGCCTCCAGACAAGCTGCATAGAACAACGTTAAATCAAGACATGTTCCCAATCGGTTCTGAATTATACTGTCGCATAAACGAATGCGCTGCCCTCGTGTTTCAAAACTGGCAGGTGGATTGGAATAGGTAATATTCAGATCCTGAATCGCCGCATAAACTGCGGCAACCTGACATCGGACATGATTAATATCGTCATTTTGATATCCATTTAGAGCCGGGGATTCGTGCCATTGCTCCAAATAACCGGAAATATGATGAAGACATTCTACTAACTGCGGATGATTCGGCGTTACAAATGAAGCGAGAAATTCCGGCATGACACCGATTCCCGGCCATTCATCATAGGCAAATATCTTTATGGAAATCAGTGTTTTAGCTAGTAGAGGTGGATTCGAGTCGGAACCGGTATTGACCTCGATCGGTACAGCTTCGGGTGTTTCGGAGGTGGTTTCAATATCCACTTGATTGTCTGGAAGACTTGTATTTGAAGTCCCTGATGTCCCTGCCTCAACTTCTACAGTTCCAACTTCTACAGGAGTGATCGTTGATGCTAAATCCTTCGCAGGTATTTTAGTGGAAGATAATGAAGATTGTGTTTGGCAATAGAGTTCGACTTGAAGTGTTCCTTGAATTCCTTCCGTCAGAGCGACGAGATAGGGACCATTCAAAAATAAATTGATCTTGTCCAGTTCGATAGTTTCACCGGCGGCGATCCCGGAAATACGTTGTATTTCCGGCTCTAAAAAGGCGGGAATTCCTGTTATTTTTAAATCCAGATCTTCCAGATTGGTTTCCGTACCATTGGTAATTCGAATATTATGAATAATGGAAAAACCATTTTGCTGCATGGCAAAATTAATGGAAGATGCTGCGGATACGTTTATTGATATTAAGGGATTCATGAATTTACTTTCAAATATGGATTACATTGTTTAATGTATAAACAGGTAATTTTAACTATGGGAGCAAGGTTCTATCTTTTTCGTACATTTTTGCCGCAATTTTAGCGATTGCACCTGCGGTAGGATAAATATTCGGATTTTTGGGATTCAAATGTAATCGAGACGTCAATATAATAACAAACATATTTCGTTCCGGATCAACCAAAAATGAAGTGCCTGTATAACCGCCATGACCTATTGTTGTCGGAAAAAAATCGGGAGGCAGATTCGGTTTACCTGTTTTTTTATCCCAGGACAATCCGCGGTATCCATTGGGAACGGCATAGGAGGCTGTCATTTTTTGAAAGGTGTCTTCACAAAAAAGAGACTGCTCTTTCCCTTGACAATCTGTACCGTTATCTGTACCGCCGTCTGTACTGTCATCTGTGTAAACGCCATGATTTAATAGAACGGACGCGAGAAGTGCAAGATCGCCCCCCGTAGAAAACAGACCGGCATTTCCAACGCGCCCTCCCATGAAATATGACCGAAAATCGTTTACTTCTCCACGGAGCCAACGTCCCTCTCGTTGTTCCGTTGGGGCGGTCCGTTTTCGTTGCTCAAAATTCGGTGTAAATCCTGTATCTTTCATTCCCAATGGATCATAGATGTTCTTTCTTGCGAAATTGGGAAGTGTCTCTCCGGAAACCCTCTCAATCAATTTACCGAGAATGATATAACTCAAACAGGAATATTCATATTTTTCTCCTGGCTGGTTTTTCATTCGGGTATTACAAATATTCTTCCAGATTTCTTCTTCCGTTCCGGTTACTTTATAACGATCTTCGATTCCGGAAACATGGAGTAAAAGATCGCGAACCAGAATTTTTTCTTTTCCGTAACTGTTCAATTCGGGTAGATAACGTACTATGGGGGCATCAAGTTCAATCTTCTTTCTATCAAAAAGAATATTGAGACACAATCCAGTAGCCGCAACCTTGGTAATAGAGGCCAAATCGAACAGAGTATCCGGAGTCATTACTTCGCAATCGGGAAAAACCTGTCGGTTTCCATACGCTTTGAACAAGGAGATCTGATTTTTTCGACCGATAACGACCACCGCTCCAGGAATATTCCGATTCTCGATTAAACGATTAATTAAAATATCTATTTCAGAAAATTCGGACGAATGTTTCTTTTGTAATTCGGAAGACTCCCATTGAAGACCTTTCGGCAGTTCAACCGCATATCCCCATCGAACAAGAATCGACAAAACGATTACAATTATTGGAAATAACAATCTTTTTAACGTTCTTTTCATTGTTCCTTTATTCCTTTTATACAAATTGGATAAACCGTTTTAAATACGACGAACAAAACCTCCTTCTTCCCGAATGACCAGATGGCGAAATTCCAGGGCGGAGATAATGGCCAGAACCTGATGTGGCAACAGACCGGATTGAAGAATAATTTCTTCAACCGAAATAGAAGTCGTTTCAATATAAAGAAGAACTTTTTTCTCCAGATCGTTCAATTTAATTTCCACGGGAGTACGAATCAAACCGGGCATTGAGGGATGTTTTAT
The DNA here is from genome assembly GCA_964442735.1 of uncultured Planctomycetaceae bacterium. Lineage (GTDB taxonomy): Bacteria > Planctomycetota > Planctomycetia > Pirellulales > Thermoguttaceae > JAUNBG01. The sequence goes on from CAYUAP010000117.1 coordinate 8,660, forward strand.
CGGATGAACCAAAGGTCCAAGCACTTCCAGAATATCATCGACCTTTTCCACTAAAGTGGCACCATCACGAATTAACTGATGACACCCATGTGAATTATTGCTATCAGCAGGACCGGGTACGGCAAATATATCCTTGTTCTGTTCCATTCCCAAACGAGCTGTAATCAATGCCCCGCCTTTTTCAGGCGATTCTACAACCAAAACACCGAGGGAGAGTCCGCTAACCACTCGATTCCGTTGAGGAAAATTACCCGCTAATGGAGCCATATAGGGATGAAATTCACTTAAAAGCGCTCCATTTTTTATTATTATTTCTGATAACTCCTTGTTCTCCACTGGAAATATATTCAAAAGACCACTTCCCAAAACCGCTACTGTTCGTCCTTCCGCGTCCAAGGCCGTTTTATGCGCAACTGTATCGACACCACGTGCCAGACCGGCGATAATTGTAAATCCAAGATCTATCAGTCCCATGGTTAATCGCGTTGTCATTTTTCTTCCATAGGAAGTAATACCACGAGTTCCCACAACGGCAATCGATAATGAATCTTCCGGTATCATTTTTCCTTTTTGATAGAGAATGGATGGTGGATCATGAATACGTTTCAAGGAATCCGGATATCGGGAATCCCGTTTACAGATAATATCAATATGTTCCCGTCTGCATAAACCAATCAGATCGTCAACAGGACAACTTTTTTCGGCAACAACAAGACGCTCGGCCAAACGCGGACCTATTCCCGGTATCGATAACAATTCACCTCTCGATGCCGTTAAAATTGCACGTGCCGTTGTAAAATGTGAATAAAGATTTTGGGAGAGAATCGAACCGATTCCCTCCACCATATTCAGAAGAATTTCATCTCGTATTTCCTCGGGCGAAAATTCCTTTTCGTCCGATTCCTTTTTTTCATCGACCTTCGGGTCTTCGGACAACTTTACATTCTCCGATCATTGGATCTTTTTGGAGATAATTGTTTATATACTCCCGGCTGGAATGATATTACCTTTTCTGGGTGTATACGGACGTCTTGTCCACCTCCTGCAAAACAGGCGTCCCACCTGTTTATACTTTAGGATGTTATAAATTCGGCATTTCCTGGGAGCGCGCACGTCTCGTCCGCATCCTTCCAAACAGGCATCTCGCCTGTTTGGAAAAATAGACTTTTATAACGACCTTGAGTATAGAAAAGTGGAAATTAAAATGGCCTTGAATATATCAAATCAGGGAGTACGTTTACGGAAGTAATAATCACTGACTCTTCCTGTAGTTCCCGGCGCAGGCTGACTTTTTTCGGAACTATAGAGCGGCGATGTTTTTCCAAGTGATGATACCGGGGTCGCATGCTCTTTATTAACATAGATTGGAGCTACTGGCGTTTCGGATACAGTTGTAGAAGAACCTGTTCCTATCATCTGATCGGCTCCGTTCATTTCCTGGAATTTAGCGATATCTGCTGTCTTCCGGTAATGGATTCGACGAAGGAATTCCGGTAATTTCATTTCCTTAATATTGTTCTTTTGTGCCTCGTCCACCAAGGTCATAAACTTTGTATAGATTGCGGTTTTATCTTTCTGATTACGAGATTCATTATCCAGAATGGTATTAATGGATTTATCACTAATGACAAAAGCGGTGATATCCGGAGTCATTTTACCATGGACGTTTCCTTCGTCGTCAATCCAGCAGGCAACATAGGCATCACTGGCGTTAATCAAATTTTTGAGATAATCAATATCAGATTTTCCATCGCCATTTATGTCAAGTCTATATCCCAGGGCGTATTGGACTTTTTCTCCCACTTTCCAGAGGGGCGTATAAATCATATCATTCGGCAGAATGGGATCGATCAATTCATCTTCCAAAATTTTTCCCACGGATTCATGATCGCCTGTTACACGAATAATTTCGATACTTCCCTTCGGTATCGCACGACCAAGGTCCAATGAATTATGCGGGAAAACTCCGAATTTTGTCAAAACACGAACTCCGTCCATTTTACCAATATTCAAGTTCACCGTTTTTTCATGTTGATCAACATAAAGGATTTTACCATCCGGAATTTCAAAATCAGCTTGACTTAACTGATCGATTTTTATGCTCAAATTGGTATTAATACCGGCAATTTTAGCCGCAACTTCTTTCGCATCGGCCGCTTCCACTCGATATTTTTCGTTGAGGGCCTTTGCTTCCTGTTCGACGGTATCCACTTTTTGGGTTAACGCTTTATAGTTATTTTCCCATTCATCCAGTAATTTTTTATCGCCTGTTTTTTGGGTCTGATAGGCAACATCCGCATCTTTACGCTGCTGTTCAAATGTTGCCTTCTGTGCTTCTGTCTTGGCAACTTCGTTAAGCATTATCTGTTTATATTGGGCATTGCTCTTTTCGAAATCAGAACGCTCTTTATTTCGTTCCGACATGTTCTTGAAAAGGCCTCTTAAAGAATCTTTATAATTGGAAGTACTGCCCAATTTTCCAGTAGCCATTTCGATGTCATTCTGCATTTCTTTAAGAACTTTGTCCATTTCCTTCATCTCGTAGCCGACCTTGCTCTTGATCTTCTCAAGATCGCTGGTTAAGCTCCGAACGGAGTCTTCTCCCTGTTTTGCCTTGCTTTCCGCATCCTTTAATTTCGTTGCCGTTTCTTTATAACCTTGTCCCATAAAATAACTCAATACCCCCAACCCAAGTGTTAGGATAATGAATATAATGAGCGTTATGATAAGCCCTTGTGATTGTTTCATTGCAATCCCATTCCTTCTTATATCAAGAAGTCCTTCTAAAGCATTTGTACAATATTGTAATCATTAATGGTAGTCTGCCCAATAAATTTCCATTTTACCAAAAATCGACAAAATGTTAAAAAACACCCTTTCTATTTCCTCATAAACAGAAATTCCTTTTCCTATTCTAGCCAGGTTCTGCCATTCTGTCAATCAAAAATTTCCCGTTTGGGTAAAATTTATTCATTCCTTTCCCATTTTTCCATTTTAATATCTATATTTAGTAAAATCGATACTTTTTTTCTTCTGTATTTTTCCGCTTGACATACCATTTTGAATGAATACAATTATATATTAATGGTGTTTTAAATTTTAGTACGTCAAGATTATTATATGGGGGTTCTTCATGGGAAGTCGGGAAACTATACTTCAATCCATTAAATCGGCTCTGGAAAACGGTAAAAGCGATCCCGTTCTTCCTGAAATTCCGGAAGTATGGCCTGTTCTGGGGAAATCAACCGAACTACTTGCTTCGGAATTTGAAAAAAATTTAACGGCAGTTGCCGGCAAGGTGGTCCAGGGTGTTAATCGGCAGGACTTGCCAGGCTTGATTGCGGATCGTTTAAAAATTTTGGATCAGGAAAAAAACGGTTCCTCCCTCTCTTTAGGGGTTATGCCGTGTTCGGAAACCTTGGATTTAGCCAATTTAATTGTCGATTATTGTCGAGAAAAAAAACAAGCGATTCCTACCTTAATAAACGCTCCGGACCTTCCCGAAGATGCGGATCCGATAAAATTAGCCTCCTGGAATGCCAGTCTGGTCTTCGCCGACTATCTTTTGGCTGATACCGGAAGTGCTGTTATTCGAGCTGCAAGTGCTTTTAATCGGTTATTATGCTATCTGTCGCCTGTCTGCTGGATTATCGCCCGGGAATCCACCCTTCGGGAACATCTTCCCCATCTATGGCCTGAATTATCTCAAAAAATTGATCCAACAAAGCCCAATGCCGCGCTTTCCGGTGAATATCTGTTAATGACTGGTCCTAGTCGAACGGCCGATATCGAAAAAATCCTCGTCCTTGGCGTTCATGGTCCACGTGAAGTTACCGTTTTTATTCTACGTAATGAATAATCGTTATAATCCCGTTATTGGATAAAAATATGAAAACATTTTCCGATCTTTTATATAATGCTGTCTCCCAAAAACGGACTCCGGTTCTTGTCGGACTGGATCCGCGTTGGAAGCAGATCCCATCCATCTTTACACAGGGAAAAGTAGAACAGGAACTTCAAGAGAGGGCCGACGTATACGAGGAATTCTGTAAAAAGATAATCGATATAGCGGCGCCACTGGTTCCTGCGGTAAAGCCGCAATCCGCTTTTTTCGAGCAGTGTGGAGTTCCAGGCATTGCCTGTTTGGTTCGTATTATTCGTTATGCCACGGACAAGGGGCTTCTCGTCATACTTGACGGGAAACGCAACGATATCGGTTCCACGGCCACGGCCTATGCCGATGGACTATTGGGGGCCCATGGCAGGAGTCCGGGAGGGGCCGATGCCTTAACTGTCAGTCCCTATTTAGGGGACGACAGTCTAACACCTTTTGTCGAAACGGCACGTAAACGGCAGTCTGGTATTTTCATTCTTGTAAAAACTTCCAATCCGGGAGGTGCTCTTTTTCAGGATTTAATTGCCGATGGCAAACCGATCTATCGTCATGTCGCCGAATATGTAGAGCAATTGGCCGTTAAAAATAGGGATATCAATACAATTTCGCCCTATAGTATAATAGGAGCTGTTGTTGGAGCTACATGGCCGGAGCAGTTAACCGAACTACGTGGAGTACTAAAACATTCATGGATATTGGTACCGGGCTATGGCAGTCAGGGAGGGGGAGCAAAAGACGTTGCAGGGGCCTTCGATGACAAGGGATTTGGGGCCCTTGTCAATAATTCTCGAGGAATTATTTTTGCGTATCAAACTCCGAAATACGCTGATAAATTTGGCGAGTCCCATTGGGAGGAAGCAGTCGATGCGGCTATTCGGGATATGATTGCCGATCTTGCCGACAATACAACGGCCGGAAATTTGTAATAGGAGGGGAGTCGACTTCTTGTCCATACCTATCTGGAATGAAGGTTTTATAATGTCCCACAGTACATGCAAGTACTGATTCAAGTTTTATAACAAGGAAGTTATTATGTTCGACCAGGAGAAGACGGAAAGCGCAACGCCACGTCGTTTGGCGCAGGCTCGGGAAAAAGGTCAAATAGCCAAAAGTCAGGATATTATTGGCGCTCTTCTCGTTCTGGGGGGATTTTTGTTTTTTTCCTTTCAGGGCGAGTCTGTTATACAGACCCTTTTCGAAGTTTCATCCGGACTGTATCGACAAAAGGCCTGGATTCAGGTTAATTCGGACGATATTTATACCTATCTGTTCCAGACGTTTTTTATTATTCTGAAATCGTTCATATCGTTTTTGGTCTTTTTAATGATTATTGGAATAGGTGGTTCGTTAGTCCAGACGGGTTGGCTTTGGTTACCGGATCGTATTATCCCACAATTTTCGCGATTGAGTCCATCATCAGGAATCAAGCGAATTTTTACTCTGGAAGGAGTGATACGAACGATACTGGCATTTGGCCGTATTCTTCTATGTCTGGCAATTGCTTTTGGTTATCTTTATTTGAAATGGAATGCCTTAATGCAGATGGGGGCCTTGAGTATTAAGGAAATAATTTCTTTTATCTTTTATACTATTATTAATATAGGGCTTCTAATGGGGGGCGTTCTTCTTTTTTTCTCGATATTCGATCTGCTTTGGCAGCATTGGAAACTCGCACAGGATCTGCGTATGACGCCGGAAGAAGTTAAGGAGGAAATGAAGGAAGTCCTTGGTGATCCTCAAATTCAACAGCGTCGTCGGCAGCGCCAACAAGAAATTGGTCGCAATATAAAAAATTAGCCACGTTTCAAAATTTTAGACATGGCAGAATTTTAGATACACAGTACGACGTTATAAATTCGGCATTTCCTGGGAGCGCGGACGCCATGCCTGATGGCAGGCAGGTCTTGTCCGCATACTCCAAAACAGGCGTCTCGCCTATTTTGAAATATAGACTTTTATAACGACCTTGAGTATACACTGTATAAATTAGTCTCAAGATAAATTAGTCTCAAGATAAAATAGTCTCAAGATAAATTAGTCTCAAGATAAATTAGACACAAGATAAAATAATCACAAGATAAAATAATCACAAGATAAAAATTTAGCCTATGGATAAACATATGGATAAACAAACGTCTTCAATAAAGGGCCCCTTGTCAATTATAAAAACGAAGCTAGAATATTTATATTGAATTTATTAAGTTTCTATTTTAATAAACCGTTAAATTGCGGGCAATTAGCTCAGTTGGTTAGAGCGCTGCTTTCACACGGCAGAGGTCACAGATTCGAGTTCTGTATTGCCCATTTGACAGGGGTTTTGAGGTCTTCCTCAAGACCCTTTTTTTATGGAATATCCCGTTATTTGTGGTACTTTTGTTTGTTGTTGTCGTTTCACGATAAAACGATATACAACTGTGTTAATACTATAAAGTAGTCATGTTAGTAGTTACGTTTTTTGTAACCATTCACGAACGATTTAGGAACCATGGATATCACGGATAAACACAGATAGTCTGCCGTAAAATACAATATTT
>CAYUAP010000118.1:0-14965 GCA_964442735.1 uncultured Planctomycetaceae bacterium
GTTATTTAAGTGCATTGTTATTTAAGTGCATTGTTATTTAAGTGCATTGTTATTTAAGTGCATTGTTATTTAAGTGCATCGTTATTTAAGTGCATCGTTATTTGTTTTATAATGGATTACAATATATTAAGGACTGTAATAAAGTGACGATATTTCAAAAATTTTTGTATAAAATCGGTTTTATGCCATTGATTTTATTGACTGCTCCATTGTTTTTCGGCAATTTTGTCTCGTCGGCTGAAAAAAATGAGTATTATGAAGTAATTTTTCCCGAACCGGAAAAACCAGTAGATGGTGAATTGGTAATGGCTGCAGAATGGCGTATCTGGATTCCCAACGATGTTAAAACCATACGTGGAATTGTGGTTCATCAACATGGTTGTGGAATGGGGTCCTGTGACAGCGGACGCACAGGAGTGTATGACCTGCATTGGCAGGCATTGGCACACAAGTACGATTGTGCACTCATCGCCGTTTCCTATCGGCAGAATAAACATCGTTGTGAAAAATGGTGCGATCCGCGTAACGGATCCGCAAAAAGTTTCCTGCAAGCACTCGATTATTTTGCCAAAAAAAGCGGTCATTCAGAACTAACCATTGTTCCATGGGCGATTTGGGGACATTCTGGAGGTGGACATTGGTGTGGAAGTATGGTTCAATTCTATCCAAAAAGAGTAATGGCTGCCTGGTTGAGAAGTGGACATCCAGATTGCGTCGGTCAGATCTTCGATGAACTCCCCATGAATGATGACGTAAAAAAAGTACCGATTATGCTGAATCTCGGTATAAAAGAAACGGATATGCGTACCGTTTGGGATAATGGCTGGGAATATTTCAAAAAAATGCGGTCTCAAGGGGCTCTGATTGGTTTAATCGTCGATCCAAATACCCATCATGAAACGGGTAATTCCCGTTACCCGGCCATTCAATTTCTGGATATCTGTATACAACAACGTATTCCAAACATTCCTGGTACGGCAACGCTCCGAACAATGACAACGGGACTTGTTCTACCCGGCCATGAAATCAATGATGAAAAACATCAAGAATATGTTAAAAATGGTATTTGGCTTCCCATTAAAAGTTATGTCAGTGTTTGGAAAAAATACTCTATCGATAATACTTTTGAAGACACAACCCCCCCGCCAGCTCCGTTTGCGGTCGAAATTGATTCCAATGGTTTAATGAAATGGAAATGTAACGCTGACCTTGAAAGCGGCCTTCAAACATTTGTAATCTATTGCAATAACAAAAAGATTATACAACTTCCAACACTGAAATCCGTTAATGCACGTGAACTCTTTCAAGGAATGTCCTATAGCGATACTCCCGATCCGGAACATCCGGAAATGATATACAAAATCGCCAATTATCTTCCGAACAAGAAGTATATTTATTCCATTTCGGCAATTAATACCGCAGGGCTTTCCTCGCCAGCAACTGAAGCAATCCCAAAAGGTGATTCTCCCAGGTTTGAATGAAATTTCATTCAATTTATCAATTCGGTAACACGACCATTGATGATAGCATTGAGAGTTGCCTGAACTTTTTCATCGGTCCAGTTCCACCATTGAATTTCCAGAAGTTTGGTAATAGTAGTATCGTCAAACCGTTTTCGTATTGATTTGGCAGGTACCCCCCCAACAATAGTGTAGGGTTCAATGTCTTTTGTTACGACCGCCCGCGCGCCAATAACAGCGCCGTTACCAATATGAACTCCCTGCATAATGATCGATTCATATCCAATCCAGACATCGTTTTCTATAACGATATCACCTTTATTGTCCCATGCTTCCGCAATATTTTTGACCGAAAGTCCCCATTCATTAAAAAAAATGGGGAAGGGGTAGGTCGATAATGAACGTCCTGTATGATTGCCGGACGTAAACATGAATTTTGCCCCACAGGCAATCGAACAGTATTTGCCTATTATCAGACGTTCCTGATTTATTGGATAATGATAGAGGACATTATTTTTCTCAAAATCAACCGGGTCTCGAAAAAAATCATTATACATTGTATAATCTCCAATAATAATATTGGGATCTTGAATGACATTTTTTAAATATATTGTTTGTGGATCATTTGAACGAGGATGAATTACGTTAGGATTCATAAATAACGTTTCCTTAATATTTCTGTTTTAAACAATGTTCTTGAAATATGGCTAAAGATTCATTCCAGAAATAACCGTACTTCTGGTACAGACAAAAATGACCAAGATGTAATAACATTCATTCCGGGGAACTATTTTTATCTGTGATCTTAATTGCCAACACTATTATTATCGTTAAAGTCTGTAATAAAAGACGATAAAGATAAATGCCGATAATTTTACCACCAGAATGCTATCCTAAAAACAATCACAGTTCTACCCTTCTTCAAAATTACACCTATGATTATATATCGTTACTATTGTATTATAATATTGCAATATACCTATAGAATAACAGTCGGTATTTAATATAATAGTTTTATTTAGGCCTTTTTATTTATTTTCTTATTCTTTTTTTTCATTTATTCCATTGGGGATTTCATTGGACATTTCATCTACTATTTCTTCAGATGTATTAACAGACTCGTTATAGGAGGTCTTGGCCAAGATATCCTGAAAGCCAGGGAAACGTCGAAATTGTTCATCGTGCTGTGTAACCAGTAATCGAATGAGCATAATTTTTTGCTCCAGATCATCCGAGCCCTTTGTAAAGAAATATCGGCCCAAACCTTTTGTATTTTCGTCCGATACCCCCATAACCATAAACTGGCCGGGACGTAATGAATGATATGATTTTAAATTATCGAAGGTTCGAGTTGGTTGTTCCTGGGTCCGGAAAAGCTGGGCATGTTTATATTTTGTAACAGTTTGTGCTTCTCCAAATCGGAGTATGGGGGTTAATTCAAATTGTACTGATCCATCCGGGATATTTCTGATGGAAACCATTAAGAGAGGACTTGCATTTTCATACGTTTTACCGACTAATTGACCGTCATCGTTTTCCAGAACCGGGACGCTGGCAATGATATCACGTTGATCCCGAACGGCAATCAAACTTTTCCGACCATCTTGAAGTGTAACTGGTTTTGATACAGCAGCAGTTGTATCCTCCTGATCCAGTGAAACTTCTTCTTCCAGAGTGGTTCGAAGAGGCCGCCCCTTAAGGGTTAATAATTTCGATAACGAATCTGGAATCGTCGCCCCTAGAATACCTGAACGAAAACCATGTTCGCGGAGTTTCTGACGAATCTCCCAATTTTGTTCCTGTTCGTCCACGTCCTGCCATAGTTCCCGAACAAGTTCACGATCCTGATAGCCCACATGAATCAAAAATACATCAAAAGTAACCGAATCAGGCGGCAACATATTCCTGGAAACAACCGCAGCCACGTTCGTCCCTTTTTCTTCCGGATCGGTTGGGGTCTTGACCCCTTGACAAGAGGCTATTCCCAATATTACAAGAAGAAACACTCCTATTCCGATTTTTAACTTCATCCGTGAAAACCGTTTTTTGTTTTTCTGTTGTTATCATATAAATACTAATTTGAGTATAGATTGGAATCCTGTGTAGTCAGACTGTAAAAATATCCATTCTCCATACCAACTTCCTAAAGAATAAACAAAAAACGATTTAAGGTCAAGGGCTCTTTATTGCCTTTTTCAATATTTCCGGAATAAATGGAATAAAAAATTTTGTAGAATAAATTTCCATCTGATCGGTATTCCAGGAAGAAGTCGCCACAGTATTCTCTTTTGCCTGAAAAATCAGAAGTTCCATACCAGGTTGAGTATTGATTAATTCGAGTCCTTCTTGAGGAGAAAGAATACTGCATGCAGATGCCAAGGCGTCTGCCGTTGTGGCTTCAGGCGCTATTACAGTAACAATACGATGAGTTGTCATAGGTTTACCGGAACGCGGATCTATTAAATGGGAATATCGAATTCCATCTATTTCAACGAATCTGAAGGAATCTCCAGAAGAGGCAACGCCACATTGAGCCAGTTCCATATAAATGGCGGCCTTGGCCTTTTTTTCAAGAGACAGGGAAACAATGCCAATACGCCATCCTTTTTGATCGGGAGGTGGATCGCCTAGACAAAGGTCTCCGCCTGCATTCAGAAGAAAGCGGGTTATACCAGACTTTTGAAAAATCATTTTACCTTCATCCAAAGCGTATCCTTTGGCAATTCCGCCAACATCGAATCGGACACCTTTTTTCAAGATACGCAGTCCCTTTTCCGCCTGCAACTCCCAATTTCGATTACCAACCAGAAGATACGCCTCTTTTAAATATTCTTCAGGGGGAAGCTGACGAAATGAACGACTCCGTCGCCATAATTTAACTAGTGGACTAACCGTAATATCAAAGGCTCCGTGTGTCATATCCGTAAAGAAACGGGAACGTTTTAAAATTTCATAGAGGTCCGGACTTAATGGAACAAAATCGTTTGTATCTCCACTTTTTCGGCAAACTTGAATAATTTCACTTTCAGGGTCATAGTCACTTAAAGAGAGATTCAATTCATCGAAACGATGGAAGATATCATCCGAGACCCGTTCCGCCAGAACTTCATTTTTTGCGTAAAAAATCAGGCGGACCGGAATCCCCATTTTTGTTGCGGTATATTCGAACCGCTGAAGGTCTTCGGCTCTTAATAGGGTTAAATCAGAATACAACCAAAATACTAACGATAAAAGGAATGTAGTTAAAATGGTTTTCATTGGGACTGTTTTATTCCAGAATATCTTCACCGTTATTTACCACTGTCTTGAATCTCTATTTTTGTCTCTTCTTTTTTTCCCGTGGCTTCTTTAAGGACTGTATCAAACGCTATATTAAATAGAACCGATTCGTCTTCATCCTGCATCATTATTTTTGGCATTTCCGAGGTCGATTTTTGTACTGGCTCTGCCAACGGAGTAGAAGTCGGTTTTGAAGCGGGAGAGGAAGATGTATCTGATCGTGTAAAAGTCGAAGTCGTAGGAACCACCGATTCTCTATTTTCGACAGGCATTTTATTGGTTTTGTGTGTAACGTGCTGAACAATATCATCATCCTGAATATCAATATCGGAAAAATCATCTCCTTGTTTAGTACTCATATTGGATTGACTCTTAACTTGAATATCACCAAATTCATCAGGAGTTTCCAATAATTTTTTAACAACATTCATTAGACGCTTCATGGAAATGGGCATTCCTACAACCAATCGGTGTTTCTTTCGAATGGTTTTTCCTGCCCATTGCGTCTGTTTTTCGTCCAACAATAAAATAGCGGGAATGTCTTCCGTTCTTGCCATTGTCGCCAGTTTATTGAAGGCCACTACAGCTTTCCCTCCCAAACTTTGCGCGTTAATCAAAACTAAATCGATTTTCTTTTCGCCAATTTCAAAATGTTCAATAGCCCGTTCTGTATCGGACATGACTAACACACGATATCCAGCCTCTTTAAAGGAGTTTCTGAAAATATCCTGCATATCCGGTTTACCTTCAACAACAAGAATAGCCTTGGTTAAGGGTTGCAGAGCTGTTTTGGCCGTTGTTTTTCCTGTATCGGAACTTTTGTTGCCCATTATTCCTGTCTCCTCTTTTCCTTCGGTGTCTATTTTACTGACCGCAAATTCCAATTCCCGGAGAAATTCACCCGCCGATTGAAAACGACGTTCTGGATCAAAGGACATTGCCTTGTCCACAATCAAACCAAGTATCATGGGAATGGCCTGATTCTTTTCGCGAACAGGACGAACGTTCGTAAAACGTGTACGCTCCATTCGTCTAGCTCGATCAGTAGTTTCCAATAAAGGAGCAGAACCGGTCAATAAATGATAAAAAATGGTTCCCAAAAAATAGATATCACTTCGCATATCATTTCGTGGAGCCCCCGTTAATTTTTCCAATGCCGCATAATCAATAGCCCTTTGGTTTCTAACTTTTGAGGCAACGTCTTCCTCCGTTGCGGATAACCCAAAATCAACGAGAATAGCTTTTCCCGAACTTGATAAAATTATATTACTTAATTTCATGTCTCGATGGGAATGGCCACGCTTTGCCGCATAATCAATTGCCTGACAAACATCTATAATTATACGTGTTGCTATTTTTGGGGTAACTATTTTATGGTTCTGAAGATATTCCCTTAAAGTTTGACCTTCAATAAAATCCATAACCATGTAATGACCGGTATCATCCGAAATCATTTCGTGGACATTTACGATATTGGGATGGTGTAACTGCATACAGAGTTCCGCTTCCCTGATAAAATGATCGAGTACTATCTTGTCATGGGTGTAACGTGATCGGAGAACCTTTAGGGCTACCATTTTTTTGTTTTTTTTATTGACAGCGCGATAGACTCGAGCAAAAGTACCCGCCCCCACCAGATAAAGTACATTATAATCACCAAAAAAGAAACCGGAATTTTCTCCAAATTTCAAACGTTCCATCTGATATTTTGTTAAATAACCATGTCGAATCGTTGCCTGTAAAAATTCATCGACTGTTACATCTCGGGTACCTAATATACGCCAGATTTCACTAACCTGTTGCATATCCAATATACCAAATGAATTAGCCCTTTTTATCAGTTCCTCTAATGAAAACCCTGCCGATGACATTACCTATCTCCACCTTCCGTTCGTAATTCGATAATAGTTTAATATGATATGGAATTCCTACTCCATAATATCGTTTTGTACCAAACTTCTATTGTATCCTACTTTTTAAGAAAATAATAGACAAATTTTGAAAAATTTTTAATATTTTTTATCCTTTTGGCAATGAAAGACAGAATAATAGATCTTGAAACATTTCATATTGCTACTTTAAAATTTAAGTGTAACGTAAAGTATTACTGTATTACTAAAAATAGAATGGTTGTGAAATGATTTCACAATTTGGTATTGATTCCAGTTGTTCTATTTCATCAACTTGTGGAGCAAAAAGAAAAATTCTAATAGAGGTGGATGGATAACGTTGAACTAGTGTCTCTGTCATTTGTAAAAATTCGGAGGATGTTGGTTCCTTTGTTTCGGTATAAATGCCATCGAAGGAGAGTGATTGTGGAATCGAAGTAATTTTATCGACAATATAATATTTAGCTCCTTCGTTTTTTGCAAAATCGACAAGAAGGTCGGACATATAATGATTTGTTATTCCTAAAATTAAAATACTTTTTTGATGAATAAACAGATTTTGCAGTGAATTTCCAAATTTGATTTTTGAATCCAAATAAAAATCTTCAATAGCAACCGGTTCAGGAAGTGCCAAGCAACCTTGACAAGACTGGAGATATTTTACTAATTCTGTATTAGCGATTCGTTTCCATTGGTGCCAATAACAGCGGAAATGGACCGGAAGAATATTTTCAGTTCGTCCCGTACCTTCACAAAGTGGTCCGGAAATCAGTAGGAGACGGGCAAATGGCAGGATAAATCGGATTTGCATTATTTCATCTGCCGAATATCGATTAGGGATATCTTGTAGAAAAATAATAACATCCGGAACATCGTCCGTATCCTGTAAAAAAGTAATGAACTCGTCAATATCCAAAAAGCAGGATAGTATAACGGAATCATTATTTTTAAGAGAATAGAAAATGGAGGAAAATTCGCGGCGTTCTGTAGGTCCAACAAGAGCCACCTTCCGAAAAGATGGCTCTTTCGTATTTGTATTTATTTTGAGGGTATTATTCATGGATTTATTTTCTAATAACAGAATACCCAGGGTTCGTGGCTACTTTTGTCGGTCTTCGAAATAATATGCCTCCATTGACTTGTACCTCGTTTACCGAAACGGATTTATTGTTTGTTATTTCATTTTGTATCGGCTTTTGAACAGAAATTCTCGTTATTTCGTTTTGTGTCGAACTTAATGGCGAACTTTTTCTGGAAACGGTCGGTTGTGAACCTACAGTTCGCCATTGAGACGTCTTTTCTGTAACGGTTTCTTTAACTGTTTTCGGTAATATATCGTCTGTAGGAGGATTCAAAAAAGACAATTGAGGTTTGGTCTTTTGATCGGTTACCTTGTTTTGATTGTTTAGCATTTCCGCCAATGGATATTGTTTGAAGTCCGGTGTTTTTTGGGTATTGTCATCTGTATGTTCTATTTGTAATGGTACTGGTCCTTTCTCGGTTTGTTTATTTAAAGAGGGAGTCGAATTTCGTTCGGATATTTTTTTATCATTATCCCTCTTGGGTGATGTATCCGATTTTTTTGTCGTGTTCGATTCACCTAATAAAGGACTGGATTTAGCCTTCGGTTTTTTTTCGGGTAATTCCGTTTTACTTTTTTGTACGACTTGACTTTGTGGTATTCCCATATTAAAATTTGAATCTTCTTCCTTGGAAACATAACCCGATATGGAGACATCCAACGGATTCAGTCCCATCTGGTCTGTATAAATCGTAATATTATCACTGAAACCACCCTCTTGTGTATCAGCAAGGAAAGAAATGGGGATAACATGAATTGTACTTTTTCTGTTGGCGATTAAAAAACTCATTCGCGGGTCTTCACAATGGATTTTTTTAATGGTAAAAGGTGTCGAGGATCGAACGACCAGATTTTTTGATACTTTATGGCCTGGCTGTATTATTCCCATTTGAAAAAAGGAAGGTTTTGCCGACAAAGGTTCCATAATAACTCCATGAATCGGTAAAAATACACTAGCCGTAGTTGTATTAACATCATTGGTCGTAAAATGAAGGAGATCATTTAAATATCCTGGATTAGCGTCCTGTTTTAATGTAACGTCAATCTTGTAAACGACATGTCCATTTTGACGTTCGACTTCTTGAGCCTCGGCACGAAATGCCGGATCACTCTTTTTCAAACCGGTTAATGCCCATTGGTTGGAACCTTCATATTGAAGATAAACGGTTTTTGTTATTGAACTCCCCAATGGAACGGTTCCGAATTCAACCACACCAGGATTGAAAAGAACGTCAGAGCGAATATAGGTTGTTACTTGTAATTGAACTTCTGCATAGGTTGGTTTTGAAAAAATCACGGTAACCGTTGCTTTACGACGTTTCGTATGTTCTTTTCCCGAGGTATCAACACGGGCTATAATCTCCGCAGTCTCCATCGAGCGAACGACCGTTTTGGAGGCAGAAGGCTTTGTGCAGCCGCAGTTTGATGTTACCGATTGAATAACAACGTCCTCTTTATATATATTCCGAAACTGAAAATGATGTTCTACTTCTGCATGGAGTGCAACACTACCAAAATCGTGGGTTCGTTGTGTTCCCATATCATTAAACATCATTTCCGCCCATAGATCCCGTCCACCTGAAGCCGATGTTCGAACTTGACCTCTTGTGCTCTCTAGTGCCAGCAAAAAGGTACATATTAACATAATGCTCTTGATGATAATGTCTTTTATATTTGTATGTACTTTCATTTTGAAGTAACCTTTAATCGTTTCGTCATTTTTTAAGAATGGTAAAATGTACTGAATACTCCTTTTTTAATTATTCGGCAAAATAATCCATCAGACTAACCTATTTTATTGTTTTTTTATGAATTTTCTTAATTTTTGTTATTTATGTTAAAATACGTTATATAGATATATTATAGCTTAAAATGGTGATGCAGATAAATAGGGTTATTTTTTCTGTCCTTTATAATTGATTTACCATTGTATTATTTTTTAAAAAAAAGAACAGGATGGGGGAGGTTGGGGGAATCTCATTTTTCAAATTTTCTATTATAATCTAATGAATGTTACGTTTGGAGGACAAAGTCCGACTATTGAATATCATTGGATATAATGGTTTTGTTCTCCGAACCGTTTTCGATGATACCTAATGATAAATTCGTATAGTTCAGGAGTAAATTTTTGATTCGATTTTACTTTTTTTGGATTCTGTTACTAGGGGGTTTGTTTCCGTCTTTTGCGGCGGAAGAGGAACGTCCTTTTTTTGAGATAATAGGTTCTTTAACACAAAAGGAGGCTGGTGAATATGTAAAAAAAAGAGAAAAGGAATTTTCAGACGCCATTTTTTATTTTTGTGAACCTGGTATAGGTAATTCGAAAAATGGAGTCGTATTAAAAAATGCGGCGGAACTTTCTTCTAAAGATTCCGATTCAGGAAAAAAAATTATTCTGTTTCAACTTAATCGAATTGACAAGGATGAAAAAGAATTACTAACAAACCTTCCGTCAGGAGTTTTTTCATCAATGACATTACTTGATGCGGCGATGATTGCAGAAGGGGGAATCGCCCAGGCAAAAAGATCGATTTATCGGCAGAAATATGTACAATATCAAGTACAGGTCAGGAAAAAGATCCTGGATTATCCAGATCCGCAACAGAGGGCACGTTTTATTTTCGAATATATGCACCATAATATATTGACCGGAAAATACAGTTTGAACAATTCAAGTCTTGTGGCGCTGTTCGAAAATGGAGTTTTTAACTGTGTCAGTGCGACAATATTATATAATATACTAGCGAAGGATATTGATTTAACGGTTTTAGCACTGGAGACGACCGGACATACCAAGAGCCGGGTCTTTTTTTTAGATGGTTTTTTGGATATTGAGACGACCTGTGTTAATTGGGATTTACTTCCGGACCGTATGCGTTGTTTATCGACACGTTATACACTTCCTCCGAATACACGGGAACTAATAAAATCATCCGGGTTTGCTACGGAAAAATCGCCATCACTCAATAAACAGAAGGTTTCGGAAGGACAATTCATAACACCGGAGGAGGCGCAGGCACGCCGTCTGGTATTGTCTGGTCGCCGAATAATGCGGGAAATTGACGATATTCAGATTATTGCCATGATCTATTATAATCGGGGGGTGGATTTTTATCAGGAGAAGAGTTATAATAAAGCATTGGCCGCCTATCTCAAGGCGTTATGTCTGGATTCCGGGAACAAAACTATTTTGAGAAATTTTAAGGCGACGATAAATAATTGGGCTATTCAATTGGCGGAAGAGAATTGTTTTAAAGAAGCGATTCATCTTGTGGAAATGGGGCAAATCCTTGATCCGGATTTTATTCAATTCCGCGAAAATCTTCCGATTTTTTATCAACATTGGATTGCGGAACTGGAAGAAGCAAAGCGAACCGAGGAAGCGGAATATCTGTTTCGGAAATTCGAATTACTGTTTCCTGAATATATACAACCTGAATGACCATAGTGATTCTTTTTTAAGTTTGGAGATGCGATGTATCACGGAACACGTTTAACGTATTTGATATTTGCGCTATGTTTTTTGATTGGTCTTGTTATGTTGCCATCCCTTGCGGAAAAGATATCCTATTCCGTTAATAAAGGAGCGGAAAAGGCTATGCGCGAGGAGGCACTTGCCTTCCTTAAAGAATTTCCCATAAAGGAAAAAATTATTCCATGGGTGGTTAAGGCAGTTGGTCCGAGTGTCGTAGGTATTAAAGTCCAGCGTAACGGGCAAATCAGTCTTGGTTCCGGGGTTATAGTCGACAAAAAAGGTGATATTATCACGAATTTTCACGTCTTAGGTGACAGTCAATCGACGATTGAAGCGATCGAAATTCATTTTAGTGATGACCGGATTATCTCGTCGGGAATCTCCTTGGTCGGATGTAGTCCGGAAAATGATTTAGCTCTTTTACGGATTGAAACATTGGATCTAACAGCTATTGGCTGGGGGGATAGCGATCAAATGGAAGTGGGCGAGGAGGTTTTGGCTATTGGAAATCCCTATGGGTTGGAACATACGGTGACATCCGGTATTTTAAGTGCTAAAAAACGATATAACGCCTCCAATATGAGTAAAATTGTCGTTCAGGAATTTTTACAGACGGACGCTCCGATCAATCCTGGTAACAGTGGTGGTGCCCTCGTTAATATTCGAGGGGAATTAGTCGGTATTAATACGGCTATAGTGGGAGAAAGTTATCTTGGAATTGGATTTGCCATTCCTAGCAATTATGTACGAAAAGTTTATCAGGAACTATTGAAGCAGGAGGGGAGGATAACACCATAATGTACGACGTGGCGATTATAGGAGCAGGTATTGTTGGAGCGTCCCTGTTTCGTGAACTGGGACGATTTCGGTTAAGTACGATCCTAATAGAAAAAGAAAATGATGTCGCTTGTGGTTCGTCTCGAGCCAATTCCGCCATCGTTCATGCTGGATATGATCCGGTCTATGGTTCCCATATGGCTCGGTTTAATGTCGAAGGAAACAGATTATACGATCAATTATGCAGTGAACTGACCGTGCCGTTTCGTCGAAATGGTTCGCTTGTCTTGGGATATAATGACGAGGATAATCTGCATTTAACGCAATTATATGAAAATGGGATCCGAAATGGTGTTCCGAATCTGGCACTTCTTAAGCCGGAAGAGATTCTTGCCATGGAACCCAATTTGGATCCGACGGTTACAGGTGCGTTATGGGCACCGACTGGTGGCATTGTCGGAGCCTATGAATTGACCATTGCGCTAGCCGAAAACGGATTGGTTAATGGCGGAGAAATTCTATTGAACAGTGAAGTCCGGCACATCAATCGTTTACAATCTCCGTGTGGATTTGAAATTGTTTTTAACAATGATTTACGAATTCGAACACGATTTTTAATTAATGCAGCAGGTTTGGCTTCCGATAAAATTCACAATATGGTTGCGCCTCCTTCCTTCCGGATTCATCCGCGTAAAGGAGAGTATTTTCTGTTTGACCGAACGGAAGGCCAGCTTGTAGAACGAACTATCTTTAGGGTACCTTCTCGACAGGGAAAGGGTGTTTTGATTTCGCCGACCGTTCATGGTAATCTGATTGTAGGGCCCAATGCCTGTGATATTAATGATATTGGCGATACCACGACAACGCAGGCCGGACAGGAAGAAGTACGCCGTGCGGCTTTAGCTTTATCGAAAAAATTGAATTTTCGTAAAAATATACGTAATTTTGCCGGAGTTCGAGCACTTCCAGACCGGTCCGATTTTGTAATTGAGCCAGTAAAAGAAGTACACGGGATGATCGATTTAGCCGGCATCAAGTCGCCCGGCTTGACTTCCGCTCCCGCCATTGCCCTGGCTGCCCGTGATATGCTCGCCGACATGGGACTTGAACTGGTAGAAAAGGAAAACTTTATTCCAACTCGGGAACAGACCCATTTCATGCTGCTATCGGAGGAGGAAAAAATTGATCGGATTAAGAAGGATCCAGCATTTGGTCGGATTATCTGTCGTTGTGAAAGTATTACAATGGGGGAAATTCTGGAGGCCATTCGGCGTCCTTTAGGTGCTAGAACTGTTGATGGTGTGAAGAGACGATGTCGGCCCGGATGTGGTCGATGTCAGGGGGGGTTTTGTTCTCCTAAAGTGATCGCATTATTGGCCCAGGAACTGGAATGTTCCGAAGAAGAGATACTACAGAATCTAAACGGTTCCTGGATTATATCGGGGAGGACAAAATGAATTCATATCAATTGGTGGTGATCGGTGGAGGCCCCGCCGGATTGGCAGCGGCTATGGAGGCTTGGAATAATGGAATTCGTTCCATTCTCCTATTGGAACGCGATCTCGAATTGGGCGGTATTCTCAATCAGTGTATTCATCCCGGCTTCGGACTTCAAATTTTTAAGGAGGAACTGACGGGACCCGAATACGCACAACGCTTTATCGATCAGGTTCGTAATACTGGAATTGAGGTTCGTCTGGATACGATGGTTGTTCGATGGGAGACCGATAGTATGAATAAAATCATCTATACCATGAATCAAAAACTAGGTTGGCAGAAGATCCGGACGAATGCGGTTATTTTATCGATGGGATGTCGGGAACGGACTCGTGGAGCATTATCCATTCCAGGAGATCGGCCAGCCGGTATTTTCACCGCAGGAACGGCACAACGCTTTTTGAATCGCGAAGGTTTTATGGTCGGTAAAAAGATCGTTATTTTAGGATCGGGTGATATCGGTTTGATTATGGCACGCCGTTTAACCCTGGAAGGGGCTAAAGTCTTGTGTGTTGTCGAGTTGATGCCTTGGTCGAATGGACTGACCCGGAATATCGTTCAGTGTTTGAACGATTACGAAATTCCGCTCTATCTTTCACATACCGTGGTAAATGTTCAAGGAAGGGAACGGCTGGAAAAACTCGTTATTGCCGAAGTAGATGATAAACTCAACCCTATTTCGGGAACGGAGAAGGAGTTAGAATGCGATACACTTCTTCTCTCCGTCGGTTTAATTCCGGAGAATGAGTTGTCAAATCAGGCGGGGGTTATACTGGATTCCAATACTTCCGGTCCAGAAGTCGATCAGAATCATGAAACGTCAATTCCTGGTGTTTTTGCCTGTGGTAACGTTTTACATGTTCATGATTTAGTCGATTTCGTTACACAGGAAGCACAAAACGCTGGGAAAAACGCCGCAGAATATCTTAATCGACTTGATGATAATGATCGAAAATCGAAAAAAAGATGTATTATTTCACCTGGAAAAGGAATCCGCTATACTGTTCCGCAAAAACTTGAACTTCCCATAGTGGATAAAAAAATTACAATGATGATGCGTGTTGCCAAACCGACAAAAAATACCGCCATCATTGTGTATGATGGTGATCGAGTAATATGGCGTTTCCCGAAAAGCAGGGTCGTTCCTTCTGAAATGGAAAAAATTGATTTACCGGCAGATGATTTCAATATGCTGACACATGATTCAATAACCGTTTCATTGGAATAACATTTAAGTAAATATTATAGTTATAAAAAGAGGATTTCGTTACTACAAACACACTGATTTTTATGGATAGCTTTTGGAAAACAATGTTTATTATGATACAATATTTATCTGAAAATTTTTGGTCGGTTCGCCATTTCAAAATATTGTTTTTCCGATAAACTACCTCTGTTTATCCGTTAAAATTGTGGTTTCGTAAACTTCTTCATTATACATAATACTAATAATAGTAATTATTCACGGGGGATAAATATGTCTTGACAAGAAATCCTCAATAGTTTA
>CAYUAP010000119.1:0-14956 GCA_964442735.1 uncultured Planctomycetaceae bacterium
GAGAATACCGTTCAGAAATCATCAACCTGCTGCATTGAGTATGCGTCAGCCCTGGTATCTTGCCCGCGTAAATTTATGGTTACAAACTCTTAAATAGGATCTATGGTTTTTTCAGAAAATACCATTGACTTGTTATTTCTAACAAAGGAGCCGGAATTTTGTTATTATCGGATTGGAAGACTCCCTTCCATTGTCCGTTACTATCCTTCCAGAGAGCGATATCGACAGGAGTGTTTTCATCTAATATTATCTTCTGGCCCCCTCCTTGAAATAATTTCAATCCAGCGGCAGCCAATGCGGATAATTTCCCATTATCGTCAAATCGACAGGCCAAAATACCATTAGCACAGGCCGATAACGTATTTTTTCTATTTCCGTCGTTTGAAACAACCTCTATATTGGTCATGGTTATATTGTCGCCAGTAATCTTTTCTTTTGCAGAAACAAATAGAAGGGTCCCATCAACCAGGCGAGCCATTCCATGAAGGCCCGGACGCGTTGATTGTTCTTGAGTATTTGTCGAGAACTGGTATTTATCCGGAGTCCATGGGGTATGGCCCGGAATATTGGCTTTTTGAAGGTTAGCCACAATATCGTTGACTATTTTTTTCTGTTCGGTCATTGACGATAGCGGATCTATCGTTATGATTTTTGTTCTCGAATCCGTACCGGCTAGTTTTACCAAGTTATTGAAATCGGTTCGATCCGAATCGTTGACACCATAAAAGATTATATAACGATAGGATTGAATTCCATATTGAAGATATCCTTCCACGTTACGTTTCCATCGTTTTTCACCAGTAATACCAACGGAATTGATTTCATCGCTAGGTACGAGATCGGCGGGATATCCAGCCAACGCACAGAGGTCACACAGATCGACTCCCACCTTTTGATATTCAGGCCGCAACGGATTCATTGCGCCATAATGTCCGAAGACAACCGCAATCGATGATTCTATCGGAGAATTCGTTATGAAATTGACCAAACGGACCTTGGCACGAATTTGACCGACACCACCGTTGATAATCGGAAGTGTTCCGTAATTTTCTGCGGTGGCCGGAGTATTTTTTGAACGTGGATAAAGAGTGTGAATATGAACACGTCCGGAAGAAAGAGCCGCGGTCCAATGTTCGTAAAGATAGGGGGGTACATTGGACGCATAATACATATTATACCAGATTGAATTTGTAGCCTTGGCCATACCATTTCTGCAACAGAAGGGAACGTATTCGTCCGTCTGCGCATAATCTCGTTTCATACGCCACCACATCAGGCCGTTTTTACGAAACTCCAGGGCATTCGGCCAAGGAAACCAGGTTCCGTGAACCCCGACAAACGCATTCGATCCCCAAATCTCTTTTGTCTTGTTATACAAAAGATCCTCGTATTCCAAAACGCGATCGGAATAGAGATGATTAAAATCGTCCATTGCCTGAAGACGTTCCTTTTCCTTGCCCTGGCAGGGAAGATAGATTAGGAAGAAATCATCAACAAGAGACCTGCCGTTCGTCTTTTGACCATATGCCTTGGCCATATTCGTTGAAAACCAGAAATAGTCCCTGTTCCATTGGCGATTAAAATCGGGTGGAAATCCCCATTCATCCTTCGTTATTCCCAAGGCGGGAACACTCTTGTACCGCAGGTAGAGATCAGAGTCGTAATCGAAGGCTTCCTGTGAAAAAAGATCGGGATAAAGTACGGCAAACGCAACAGCGGCACAAACGAAATCACCCAACTTCAATACATTAGCAGGAATACGAACAGTTCCGTGTTGTGCGTCTTTCGATTGATATTCTATTTTATCGGAAATATCCGTTATCGTTCCGGGTAAAACGGAGCCGGATGAATCCTTGCGAAAGGACCAGGCTTTAATAAATCTGTTTTTTCGAACGTAATAGGGATAATTACCGGTATAATGGTCCGATAACTGTGACATGGAAAAATTCATTTCCAATGCTTTTTCCTTAAATTCGTCGGAGGCTAAACAGAGTCGTTCCTGAAGAAGCTGGGGATATTTTTTCTCGAAATCAGTTCGGGAAATTCGGAGGTCGATATCGAGAAGAACACCGATTCCGAGCCTTTTTTGGGCGTATTCTGCCGCATCCCGCATGTTTCGAATATGGTTCGGCATGTCGGTCAAACTGTTCAGACTACGAATCGTCAGAAGAAAAGCATCATAGGCCCCCGTCCCGCCAACGGTATCCAGATATCCTTTATATTCGTCCCAATTCTGCTGAAACGAAGGACGAATGCTCCAGAAGCATCCCAAATCAGGGGCAATGGTTCGTCCGTCCAACGATTGCGGAAGACGCTCCGGATGATCTGGCACCAACGGTTTTCCTTCTTTGGCAATACATTTTTCATTAAAAAGCAGAAAAGTTCCGTTTAGAAACAAAAAATACAATACGAATAGACGGAGAAACGAAAATAACATTTTGTTCCTCGCCTCATGATGACATATTGTCATTATTAACTCCAGTTTTAATTTATTCCCAGTTTTAATTTATTTTCAGCGAATGAAACATGGTACGATAATATTCCGCTTTTTCGGCAATAGGCCGCGGCCATGCCCGGGATGAAGACGGCATACGGTACCATCGAAGTAAACGGTTATCCAATTGGAAGTTAGTATAACAGCCTATCGCCGGTAAATCAATTGGTTGATCATTATTTTTTTTTATTTGGACTTTAAGAACATCACTGGATTTTTGTCCTGTAGTAACGACCGCCGAACAGTCGGGCAGTTTTCGAAGTTCCATAGCTAAATCAATTGATTCGACAATTTCCAGGAATAGATCGGATGCGTTTCCTTGTTTTCGAATTACCTTTCGAGCGACATCGGAGAGGGCAATCTTCCGTTCTGTTAGAAATATCTTGATGAGATCGAGATCAAAGGCCTTGAGTTCTTTTTTTTCGAAATAGCAGGGATTATCGTAGAAAATGAGGCCGATAATCCGCCACATATCATTCTGCCAGTTGGGATAATAGAAGTCGATGGACCATCGTTTCGAAGGAGGCGGGAAGCTCCCCAATATAAGAAGACGAGTCCCCTCGGGATAGAAGGGGGACCAGGGATGTTCCTCCACCTTGTTGGTCACCGATATCAACTTGGCCGAAATCAACTTGTAATACCTCGGGTTAAAGTCATGAACGCCGTTTCCAGATTGATTTCTTCTTCATGAAACGAACGAATTCGAAAACCGGCGTCGATTAGAAGATTTAAAAGGAGCGAATATTCGTCTAATGTTTTACCATGTCGAATGAAGACCCGAATGGCATCATTTTTAATCAGATCAACCGATTCGACTATTTCTTCATTTGAGAGCAACTTCATAGCTTCGTCGAGACGTACATGAAATTTTGGAAGGTCGTCACGATGTTCGGCCAATTCAACCAGGAGTACCGGCTGATTACGCACTTGACGCATAACATCATCAACTTTGGCATTGACCAATAGTTCACCACGTTCGATAATACCGACTTTATTGCAAATATCGGCAAGTTCGGGCAAAATATGACTGGAAACCATAATGGTTTTTCCTCGACCACCGAGACGTTTCAGTAGTTCCCGAATTTCTATTCGTGCACGAGGATCCAAACCACTAGCAGGCTCGTCCAAGAGAAGTACCTGCGGATCGTGCAGCAGGACACGTGCCAATCCCAATCGTTGTGTCATGCCACGGCTCAAACTTGTAACCAGAGCTTCCCGTTTATATCCGAGGTCAACCAGATCCAGAACATCGTTACAGACCTTCTGTCGAGCCTCTCCCTTGATTCGATAGGCGGCCGCAAAAAATTCCAGATATTCAATAACCTTCATATCGTCATAAACACCGAAAAAGTCCGGCATAAACCCGATTAAACGACGAATCGTTTTCGGTTCCGTATAAATGGAATGCCCACAAATATAGGCTTCGCCCCAAGTTGGCTGAAGAAGAGTCGCCAGAATCTTCATTGTGGTCGTTTTGCCCGAACCATTGGGACCGATAAAACCAAACAGATCCCCCTCGACCAGATCCAGCTTCAAATTCTTCAGTGCAAATAATTTGCCATACTGTTTTGTTAAATCTTCTGTTTTAATCATTGTTTATTATCTCCAGCGTTTATTATCTCCAGTCTTGTGACGTATGCGCGCATAACACAAGGCATCTGTCTTCTTTAGAGACGATTTAAAAGTCCGAATTTAAAGTTTCGAAACATAATAAAATCGTCTGAATTATATTGTATAAATAAAAGGAATAATCAATTGGTTTTAGAGTGCTTTACGGGAAGAACAATACGGACAAAAACCGAATGGTTTGAGGCCATTTCTTCCACCTTCTGGTCATCTTTTGTAAAAATCATTTCGGAACGTAACGGAAATTTATTCGTATCGGAATCGGCAATGGTTCCGACTAAAACGGCCCGGTCCATAGCGATTAAATGACTGAAATCAAGATACTGCAAACCTGTATTTTCCAGACCAATCGTTGGAAAACCACCCGCCAATCGATAGAACATGACCGTTCGAAGAATATAGGGAATCGAACTGGTCTCCACGTCATATTTGGCCAAGCCCTGCTGTATCATCGAATGACTTGCATCCCCGAAGGGATCTTTTGAAGTTCCAATTACCAAATGACTCTCCATACGAGGTGTTTTAAGATCGACTTTTTTCCCTTCCGGCGGAAGTGTTCCCAAGTCAAACGCCCATCGTCCATAGAATAAAAAGGTATTTTCCAACGGAACGGAAAAAGGATTTTCGACAGTTCCCCTTGGAATACCATCAAAAAAAGCCAACTCACTTTTCTTAAAATTAGAGAGGAGACCGGTCCAGCGTCCATAAAGACTTTTCGTCGAATGAATTTTAACCGGAATCCCAGTCATTTCCGTTGCGGGCGAACCGAGTTGATACGATTCCGTCCAGAATTGAGGGGAGATCGTCTTCGGATCCATCCCCCCCAAGGCACTTCCCTGGAGACCAAGCCAGGAGAAAAGAACATGATCCGACTGATATTTCCAGTCTGTATTTTTACTATCGTTATTTTTACTATCGTTATTTTTACTATCGTTGGGCTTGAATGAAGTATCCAAATGGATATTATAACTGGCGTCCCAATGGCTGTACAGTCCATTCCAGGAAGAGCCACAAACCATTCCGGTTTGTTGATCGATATCAATTAAATCAACCTGATTGATTCGAACTCCGTCGGGATTGGAAATATTTCCGATAAAGAAGGCTAATCCACAAAACAACAGAATATAAACAGGAAAAGTAATCCAGGTTAAATTAGGTTTTTTGAGGAGACGATGTGTAAAATACCAATCGAACGGTCCAATCAACAGAATATAAAGACATATAAAGAGGAGGATAATGGAAAAGGGAATATTCATAACATTATCGAAACGGTCGAGAGCACTGCGAATTTGACCGGACAGGTCGGAATATCCGCGCTGAATGAGCTTTCCATCCGAAGATTTTAAATTATTTTTTTCAGAATCATAATCGAAGATACGCGAAACCAGTCCGGATCGGCCACTCCATTTACTCAAGGGAGCCTGGGAGAGGTCGGACGCGAACCAGGTAATTAAACCGAACCCGATGGGTGTACGAATCAAAACCGGCGTTTCCATTTCAATCATTTCAACTTTAGAATCGCTATTCAGGTCATACAATACCGGCATTTCCAGAAATGGAGCGTCCAACGAACCGGTCATAACAAGGTTTTTGGCCTTTGGTACCGAGCGGACAATGGAATTTGCAATTCGCACTTCCCTTGTTTGTTGCTCCGCCTTGCCGGGCAGGAAGGGGAGTAAAGGACCGTTTCCCGTTATATAGGGAATTGAATTGCGTCCGGCCAGCAAAACGACTTTACCTCCGTATCGAACCCATTCGGCCAATGCCTTGAGGTGAATGTCATCCTTCGTAACTCCCTTGAAGATTTCAGGGTCTGTTGTCGTCAATATAACTTGAGCAATTGCATCATAGCCATACCATTTATCCGGAAGATCTTTAATATCTGTAATTCTCCGAAGTAAAGGTCGATGTATTTCCGGAATTCGGAGATCGGTAATAGCTTCCGAAAGACCGATATTATTATCCCCTAAAATCAGGAAGATTGGACGTTGGGGATTTTCCGGTTTACGATAACAGAAGGACGGACGCTTGACAGCCTCTTCTTCTCTGTTTTTTCGTTCTTCCGGAACAAATGTTTTGGTCAGTATTGCATTGTTCTTTTGATCGAGAAAACGAATCGTTATATTTCCATTGGCCCTCCCCAACGGAAGATAAACCCTTTGTATTCCCTTCGGATCACTGCAATCAGCGCGTACAAATGTAGGTGTTCCATCGGAATCGAAGGCTTCCACTTCCAATTTGGCAAAATCGCCGGAATATTTAACCGTGACAGGCGTCCAAAAGCCGCATTTCCAGACCCCATCCGTTCCCACGATCATATCGGTTAAATTTGGAAGGGTCGTCGATACTTCTCCGCCCGGAAGAAGTCCGCCACAAAGACAACTGCAAAAAATGGTACAACAGAGCATCCCCAAAAAGAGCGAAACCAGGTAATTCAACCAGCTCTTTTGATTGATACTCGAAAATATGATTGTTTCTTTATATCGACACATTGGTAATGAAAAATCTTTCCAACTAATGGTTTGTAACGTTAACAGCAGAAGTCGATAGGAAACACCAACATTCCACTTTAAGAACTCTTAAAGGATACACACAAATTAAGGTTTACGAACCACTAGAAACTGAATATAAATCATAAAGATAAAAACTCAATTTATAATTATACCTTAAATTTTCATTTCTACAAGAAGCGCAACAAGGATGGGAGCCTCCCTTTCAGGCCCCACTCAAAAAGAAAAATTCGAATGGTTGCAAGGAGATAATAAAAATGGTATAAAAACCAAAGTGGGGAATATTATCAGTCTTCCTCTGTTATTGGAAATAATCAACAAATAATGAAAACAGGTATAGAAATGCAAACTAAAACACAAGTGCTAATTTTTCTATTGGCTATAATGGCAATACCGTTTAATGTCTGGGGGGGGCCTCCATCGGAAGACTATAAACTGGTATGGGAAGACGAATTTGATGGAACTGTTCTTGATGCCCACAGTTGGGGGGCGCATCAGCTTGGTCCGCGACGTAATGCGTTCAATACAATGGAGTCGGTAACTCTTGACGGTAAAGGAAATCTCCTGATCACAACCAGTAAAAAATTTCTTCCGGAAACAACGGAGAAAAAGCCGAAATATCGTTATGAAACCGGAATGATCGATACGCGAACCCGTCAGGAGTTTATCTATGGCTATTTCGAATGTCGAGTCAAAATGCAGAAGAGTATGGGCCATTGGTCCGCATTCTGGCTTATGCCGAGTTCTATGAAGGAACTTGACCCACCCGATCCGGGGCAAGGGGGTGTCGAAATGGATATTTTCGAATATCTATGTAATTTTAAGGATGAATTAAAGCATAATTTTCATTGGAACGGTTATAAAAAAGGCAAACATCAATCGATCAGCGGTCCCAAAATAATTGAGCCTGGCCTTGGTGAAGGTTTTCATATAATCGGTATGGAATGGACCCCGGATGAATATGTGATGTATTGCGATGGAAAAGAAACCTATCGCAACAAGAAGGCCGTTTCCCATGTTGTATCCTACGTAATTCTCTCCTGTGAAATAGGCGATTGGGCCGGACATATTGAAAAACATGAAAAAAATCTTCCAGACTCGCTCTATGTCGATTACGTCCGCGTTTATCAGAAGACGCCCGGCACCTATATAAAGGGCGGAAAAAAACAAGAGAAATAGAGTCAATCATGAAGTTTCTTTATGTGCATAGAAGTCTCGAATGATACTCCAGGCTTCCTCGGGCGTATTAACGAAATGAAACAGATCGAGATCTTTCGTGGAAATCATTCCAGTTTTTGCGAGGTATTCGAAATTAATACAACTTCGCCAGAAATTTTCGCCGAACATAATAATGGGGAGATTCTGCATTCTTCCCGTTTGACGCAGAGTCAGGCCTTCGAACAGTTCATCGAAAGTTCCGAATCCTCCGGGGAAGACGACAAGAGCACGGGCTCTTAACATGAAGTGCAGTTTTCGAATGGCGAAATAGTGATATTGGAAACAGAGGTCCGGAGTAATATAGGGATTCGGTTTCTGTTCGAATGGGAGCGAAATATTCAGTCCAATCGAAATTCCACCGGCATCAGACGCCCCGCGATTGGCAGCTTCCATAATTCCGGGTCCACCGCCCGTACAAATTACATAATGGTATGGATGACCATAGTTTTTATCGTTCGGATTTGGATTATAAAGATTATTGTATTCGGTGACGATTCGAGAAAATTCACCAGCCTGTTTATAATAGGCGCTTAATTCAAGTTCTTCCCGTGCCTTGGACATGTTTTTAACAGCTTCGGCGGATTCAGGATTTTTTTTTAATTCGGCTTCCGCTTCTTTAAAATGAAGTTGTGCCGTTTCCGGTGATTTTATCCGTGCACTTCCGAAAACAATAATGGTAGAGAGTATATTCTTCTGATGAAAGGCGAGATCGGCCTTTAAATACTCGGAGAGAAGTCGTATCTCTCTAGAATCGTCACCTTCCAGAAATTGCGCGTCTTTATAGGCTTTACGATAGCTTGGCGCACTCATTATCTCCTGTACTTTTGTTTCCGGATTGAATTTTATCGGGACGGTTGTGTTTTGGTCGTCGGACATGGGATCTCCTTTTTCTTTATAAATGGGAAATACAAATACCTGTAGAGAGTCACTCTTAAATCTATGATTAATCTATCTATAATTAATCTATCTATAATTAATCAATACACAGAAAAAACAGTCGGAACACCAGTTTCCACGAGAAACGGACGAGGGCCACCTTTCCTGCAATTTTCCAAAACATCTCTACGGATTGATATTGGTATAACAGACCTCTTTTTTTTATCGTTGGTAATGGTATCATTACCCTATATCACAAAACATTCCTTTTATTATAACAAGACATTTAATAAAAAGCAAGTAAAAAGAAAATATTGCAATTCAGAATAATATGGGTATAATAGGAATTATGAATTTGGCAAATGTTGGAACATGTTTTGGAAATAGACCGGTAATAGAAACGAGTGAATTATGAATGTAGCCGAACTCTTGGAGAAAAGAAAGCCCGAATGGAAGGAACTGGAAGATCTTTTGGATGAAACGAAAAAAGTGACTTCGAATTCACTTTTATTCAATCCGGAAAAGGCGTCGCGTTTTACAATGCTTTATCGATCTGTCTGTTCTGACCTGGCACTTGCGGAGTCATACGAACTTCCACCAGGAACGATCCATTATTTAAACGGAATAGTCGGTCGGGCCCATCATTATTTATATTGCAGTTCACGAAGTGGTTGGAAAAATTTTCAGTATTTGATTTTTACGGAAATACCGCGTTGGATACTGACCGATTTTACCTTTTGGTTGGCGTTCATTCTTTTTTGGGGCCCTTTTTTTACCTGTTTATTTATGTCCCATCTTGATACCTCTTTTCCTGAACGTGTAATTAGCGGCGAACAACTGAAGATCGTTGAAAAGATGTATGGAACTTCCTTCGATCAGATTGATTTTGATGATCGCATGTTTATGGTCGGATATTACATTCGGAACAACGGTGGAATTGGTTTACAATGTTTTGCCATGGGAATTATAGGGGGAATTTGTGGAGCGATGATTCTTTTGAGTAATAGTATTCAATTGGGGGTAATCTTTGGTTATATGACCAGTTCACTGGTTGACCCACAAACAAGAACAAATTTTACAACCTTTGTTCTTGCGCATAGTTCCTTCGAACTAACCGCAATAGTAATGTCCGCCGCAGCAGGAATGCGTTTAGGATTTGCTTTTTTCGTGACCCATGGCTACCGTCGAATTGATTCTGTTCGACTAGCTGCCCGAAAAGCGGGCCCCATCATGATGGTTGCTTTTGTTCTGTTCTGCCTGGCGGCCCTAATTGAGGGCATTATATCCCCCAATCCATTTTTATCTTTAGGTTATAAACAAGGTATTGCCATTGTTACCGGCTGTATGCTCTTTATCTATATTGTTGTTTTAGGGGGAATCTCCCAATACCGTGCTCTTAAAAATTTACCAGTTACTACTGTGGAAGAAGAACAGTAATCTCCTGTTTGATAATCAATCGAGGAACCCAATGAATTCCAATCAATTTAGTGAACATGGATTCGTTATTCGTGAACGGAGACCATTTGAAGTTGCAGACCTTGCCTTTATTATACTTCGCAAGGCCTGGCGTCCTCTCTTGTTCTATTTCTGTTTTCTTTTTATTCCCTGTTTTGTTTTTACACAGACAATTTTCTCCTGTATATTTTGGAGGTTGTGGAACGAGTCCATACTTCATGATTCCTTTCCCAATTATTTCGGTTATATTATTGTTTTGTTTCTTTTCATAGGATACGAAAGCAGTTTTGTTACATCACTAATGACTATATGGCTTGGTGAATGGTTTTTTCATCCGGAAAAGAAAATATATTATAAAAAGATATTTGGTACCTGGGGCCATCTGTTGCCGCAGATTTGGTATTATCAAGTATTATTCCGTTTTTATTCGGTCTTTCGAAAATATACTTCCGAAATTTTACTTTTAGAGCAGACACCATTTTTTTCGGAAAAAGGATCCATAAATACGGCGAAGCGTATTCGTATGTTTCAAAAGGCGGGTGGAAGTACAGGAACGGAAATGTACTCCTATATAAATTTTTTTTGCTGTGTCTATTTAATTGGTGGTTTTTGCCTCTTTCTTCCCTGGTTTTTACCTTCCTTAAATTACAGTAACATCGGTCCCAATGCCTGTTTTACTTTACACCTCTATTTTTTATGGTTTTATCCTTTATATTGCTGGTCTTTTATTTTTTATTTAGCTGTTTATAATTTTCTGGGGTATTTGCACGTTCGTATCGGACGTGAAGGTTGGGACCTGGAAATTGCTTTTAAAGCGGAGTATTTTCGAAACGAAGAAAAAACGGATGGATTTATTCCCCTTTCTGCTACGGAATTATACGCTGAAAAAGAAGATATGATATCCCTGACCCGTTTGGATCTTCAGGAAAACGATAAACAGACCATTTCAACATCGAAGGAGGAATCGAGATGATACGATATGATGCTATTTTTCTTGTCGTGATTCTCTTTCTATTCTTGGAAGGTGGTTATAGTAGCAGTGTTCCAGCCGTTTCGGAAATACAAAAAGCGGAAGCATTTGAAATCGATACAGAAAAAATTGATCAGAATACAACTTCGTTTTTGTCGGAAGAATCTGGAACCGATAAAGAAATTTCGGCCAGGAATGTTCCATTATCGGATTCAGATAAACAAACGCTGGTCAAAATGGAAAAAATACTAGTCAAGAAGGATCATTTTCCATGGTATTCCAGACAGACAAGGGATCTGAAATTTTTGCCTCCACCACAGGAAAGAACGAATTCCGACTATTATTACGAACGTGATACCACTACTAGCAGGAATTTTTCGTTAATGTCAACCGTATTGTATTTTATTTTGATAGTATTTGTATTGATAGTGGGAATTCTGCTCTGGTTTGTGTTCGAACAGTATTATAAAAAGTATAAAGATTTTGAGATAGCGAAAAAGGAGCCCGACAATCGAAAACGTCAACGAGAGAATCTGCCTCTGGAGGTTCATGAATCGCTAGATAATCTGTATACCATGGCGGAACGCTATTATCGGGAGGGTGATTATCGACGGGCCATTATCTTTTATTTCAGTTATATTCTTGTGGAGATGGATAAAGCGCAACTCATTCGCTTAAACAAGGGGAGGACCAATCGGGATTATCTTCCGGCGTTGTGTAATCAGGAGGAATTAAGGAAGGTCTATCGAACGGTTATGGAACTTTTCGAGAAAACCTATTATGGAACCTGGCGAATAAACCAAAATGATTTTGAGCGTGTCTGGGCGGAACGTGAACTTTTTCAAGATCTGTTACAGCGTATTCAAAACGAGCGAAATGGATTGACCAAAGGTGTTCGTATTATAGTACCGATTCCAAAAATCGTGTTACTACTGCTTTTTCCATCGTTATTATTCTGTTTTTCCGGTTGCGCCAAAAAATGGAATGACAAATATACGGAATATACACCGGCAAATTTAGTGATAACACGGGATGAGAGTATCAATGGATATTATTTATTTCAGAAAATGGCGGAATCGAAAGGTTTCGAAGTTTATAACAATAATAATCCAATGCTGGACCTTCTTTATACAAAAGACATGGACGCGATTATATGGTTCCATAATGTAAAAGACATTTTTTCTCTAATTCCGAAGGCGAATGAGGTGGATATCTATAAAAAATGGCTGAAGGAGAAGTCGGGGAGAACATTAATAATAGTCTGTAACGGTTATCTTGCGGATGTTCCATTTTGGGAAAAGATGGTCTCAAAAGCACCGAAGGAGCATGAAACCTGGGCAAATTTACAATTAATAGCTGCCCGACAGAAGGAGATTGATTATCTGAATGATTTTTCTACAATTCTGGATAATGGGAATATAATGGGAAATATCCAACAAAAGTCGTCAATAAAAAATGATATTTCGGAAAACTACGATAGTAATAATTGTCCTGCAGAATGGAATGCCGTAAAAAATGACATGAAAGTAATAATGAGGCAATGTCATGAACCTCTGTTTCATTTGTTTCCGATAGAGAAAGTCCGGATAGAAACGCATTTGTCAGGAGAAACCTATTGGACGGAAGGAATAGAAGTAACGCAGCCATTTCGGTTTTTATCCAGATTGAAACCATCCAAGGAGACGAAAACGGTTTTATCTGTTGGTGATTGTCCACTGATATGTTATCGTTCCGCGGAAGAGGGCCAATTCTACATTCTTCAGTCGGCATCTATTCTCTTGAATTATCCGATTATGGAAAAACAGAATCAGATACTAGCCAGCCGCCTTTTGGACCGAATAGGATCTGGCAAAAAAAAGATACTCTTTTTTGACGGTTCACTTTTATATTATCACCAACAAGAAAAAGTCGTGAATAATTCGAAAACACCATTCTTTTTCACGACATCTCCTTTTTCTATTTTATTCTGGCATCTACTCCTTTTAACCTTTTTGGTGACCTTGTGGATGTTTCCCATTTTTGGCCGGCCGAAGGAACTTCCCCGGGAGATGAAAGCCGAGTTTGGAAGGCATCTGACCGCCTATGGTGACATGGTTGCCCGAACAAAAAAACGTGCGTGGGTCATTCGACAAATCGAAAAATTCCTGGAGAACTACAGAAAAGAATAGAGTATCAATTATCTATTTTTTGCTATTGCCGGAAAACACTTTTTTTGTTAAAATATCCATTGTCAGGTGTTTGATTCGTAGTCTGATGTTTGATTCGCAGTCAGGTGTTGGATTCGTCGTCAGGTGTTGGATTCGCAGTCAGGTGTTTGATTCGCAGTCAGGTGTTGGATTCGTAGTCTGATTTTGATTCGCAGTCTGGTGTTGGATTTGCAGTCTGATGTTGGATTTGCAGTCTGATGTTGGATTCGCAGTCTGGTGTTGGATTCGCAGTCTGATGTTTGATTCGTAGTCTGATGTTTGATTTGCAATCTGATGTTGGATTCGCAGTCTGGTGTTGGATTCGCAGTTTGATGTTTGATTCGCAGTCTGGTGTTGGATTCGTAGTCTGATGTTTGATTCGTAGTCTGATGTTTGATTCGCAGTCTGGTGTTTGATTCGCAGTCTGGTGTTTGATTCGTAGTTATGTGTTGGATTCGTAGTCTGGTGTTGGATTCGCAGTCTGATATTGGATTCGTAGTCTGATGTTGGATTCGTAGTCTGATGTTGGATTCGTAGTCTGATGTTGGATTCGTCGTCTGGTGTTGGATTCGCAGTCAGGTGTTTGATTCGCAGTCTGATGTTTGATTCGCAGTCTGATGTTTGATTCGCAGTCTGATGTTGTGAAGTTAATGGAAGGAGAAGTCGGCAATGGACAGTAAACAGAAATTAGAAAAACTGGAAGCTTTTTTTGAAGAAAAATTGGAAAAACTTTACAAAAGGCCGGTCAAAATATATTACAAGCCGACATCCAGGAAGAACTGTCCGATCAATCAGTTTGACATCAAGGAAGACTGTCTCTGGATAGAATTTTGCTCCGAAAACAAAACATTATTTTTTCTCGGCATGAATATTACGTTATTTCGTACATTATATGATTGTCAATTGGGATATGATTTCACGTTGGAAGATTCGTTGGATTTCGGTATGGAAAAAGTATCGGAGCTTGAACGAAAGACATCCTTGGTCTATTTAAAGACATTTTCGGAGTTAGAGCATTTTTTTGGTCGAAATGAAACATCGTCGTTTCAAGTAACAGGAGTCGTGGACAATCAGGAGATGGGACGAAATATGCCGTCTATTTCTTTTGATTTTATGGAGTTTGAATGTTCTGAAGAAGGAAAAAGATATGGATCTCTTTATTTGGCGGTTCAGGAATTATTATGGAGAGAGAGTACAGAAGCCAAAATAGACAATACGGAAGGAGACACTCACCCGGAACGGGAAATTCGAATTCGAATAGGGGAGGCACGTGTACTTCTCAACGATCTGTCACATCTTCAGGTTGGTGATACGTTACAGACGGCGATTCCTGCCGATTCTCTGTTTTGGATTGACGTAGATGGGCAACCGTTATTTCGAGGACGACCGGGCTTTTTTGAAGGTAAAATGTCTATTCAATTGGAAAAATAGGGATAACGGCATTTTTATTTCTGGTTATAGAAGACCACACGAACAGGTGAAGGTGTGGTAATTTCCTGTAACAAGTTTTTGAAGGAGACTTTTTTCTACAAGTTCCTCTCAAGATACTGGTAACAATTGTAAAAAAGTAACCATTCACGAACGATTTTGGAACCACGGATATCACGGATAAACACAGATA
>CAYUAP010000120.1:0-14952 GCA_964442735.1 uncultured Planctomycetaceae bacterium
ATACAATGTGAAACAACAGATACAATGTGAAACAACAGATACAATGTGAAACAACAGATACAATGTGAAACAACGGATACCATGTGAAACCACAGATACAATGTGAAATAACGGATACAATGTGAAACCACAGATACAATGCGAAACCACAGATATCACTGATTTTCACGGATAGTTTTTTGGCAAACAAATTTTTTTATGATAAAATTATTTATTATAATAGATAAACGGTTTCGTTTGTTATTGTAAAATATTGTATTTTACGACAGACTATCTCTGTTTATCTGTGATATCCATGGTTCCAAAATCGTTCGTAAATGGTTACATTATTTATTATAACAGATAAAACGATTTCGTTTGTTATTGTAAAATATTGTATTTTACGACAGACTATCTCTGTTTATCCGTGGTTCCAAAATCGTTCGTATATGGTTACGTAAAAAATAATGTTATTTTAATTGGACTGGAGACAAAGACGGTTTGGAATCGGCAGGAACATTATTTTCGATAACTTTACTGCGAAATCGAACGGTCGCCGTATCCGATTTCTGTATCCCCACCATACCCTGCTGAAAATCATCCGGGGATTTTGTACAGGGAATCCATATACGCGCACGAACCTTAACCGGCTGCCAGGACGGTGGATTACCAACCAGTCGATAGCGGATTACATCGGAATAATAATAGGAATACTCTTTTCCATCGGAAGAGGTCACCTTAATTGCCGTTTCCGGAGAAACTGCCGTTTCGTCCAGATTGAAGGGCTCTATCGTTTTTTTCTTCGCTGGAGCCAGAACCGGAATCTCCGGAGCTAGTAAAGGACAATAAAGTCCTTGAAACGTTGTTATTTCCGTAGTCGTTCCCCATTCACTACAACGCTGTTTTTCATCACCCTGGCAAACCAGTCCCGATAAAAACAATAAAAATAGAATTGAACCATATTTTAACATACTTTTTCTCCCATTAAAAAAGTCTAAAAACATCCCTGTCTCTATAAATCTAACTATTATTGCAACCGTTCACGGATATAAAGTGAAATCATGGATAACACTGATTTTCACGGATAGTTTTTTGATAAACAAACTTTTTTATGACAAAATTATTTATTATATACTCAAGGTCGTTATAAAAGTCTATTTTTCAAAACAGGCGAGACGCCTGTTTTGGAGGATGCGGACGAGACCTGCCTGCCGTCAGGCATGGCGTCCGCGCTCCCAGGAAATGCCGAATTTATAACGTCGTACTGTATAACAGATATAAATGTTCAGTTTGTTATTGTAAAATATTGTATTTTACGGCAGACTGTCTCTGTTTATACGTAATATCCGTGGTTCCAAAATCGTTCGTAAATGGTTACCTATTATTATACTATAACAGGACTTGAGTATTTTTCAAGAAATATATTTACAACAAATAAACAAAAAAGAAAGGAGAAAACGGTTGTAATGAATATAGTGATAAAACCGATATAAAGACATTACAACTGCGCAAACCATTCATGAAAGATTAAATAGAAGGGTACGGCCCCGAAAAAGGCTAGGGCTGGTGTTAATGGTTTTTTCAAATAGCGTTCTGCCAGGAGTAGCATAATTGTTAGCGTGTAGATGACAACGAAAGGACGAAGTGTCCCCAAAAAGGGAATTAAAAGGAGGGTCAGGACCAGAATTTTATAGACCTCTTTCCTTGTCAGGATCATCAGGAGAAAAAGACCGGTAAAGAAGGATAATTTCATAACAGGGTCTTCCTGAAATGGTGGCGGCAACTGTACGTTACGGATTGGCAGAAAGAAAAGTCCACCTATAAAAAAGGCGCCCACCGTAAAAGCAGAGGCAAAGAGGAGAATAGCATTTGGTACTTTTTTGCCGTCATATTCAATTATCCCCATTGTCAGGAGCAGGAAAAAAAGGGTTGACCAGATTACGGTCAATAAACAACCATTTTGAACAAGAGTATCATAGGAATAGAGAAGAGTTTTCTCGTTTAAATTTTGTAATACTCCCGACTCTATGGCCTGTTTCCATTGGACGACTCCATTCCAGTAGAAAATGGAAGTTTTTTCCGGGCTCCAACCATAACAGAGAATCAACCACCCTAAAAGGCCGGAGATAGAGAAACAGAGAGCCTCGATAAAAGGATATCGCACACTGATCGGATTATGACAGTCGCGGCATTTACCGCCCAAAAAGATCCATCCGAGAATGGGGATATTATCATAGAAACGGATTGAATGTCCACATTTAGGGCAGTGCGAAGGAGGATTTATCAGGCTCATTCCAGCCGGGAGACGCCAGATTACAACGTTTAAAAAACTTCCGAACGCGCCTCCCAACATGGCCAGACAGAAGATTAAAAAAAAATCGAGCATAAAAAAACCCTTTCTTCCGTTACGGAAGTTTATGGCCCATTTTATCTCGTTTCGTTTCGAGATAATGACGGTTATATTCATTTGGCGGACAGACAATAGGGACCTGTGATACAACTTCCAGATCGAAACCGCCGTAAATAAAGGCGTCTGTCTTCTTGGAATTATTTGTCATTAGACGAATTTTGTGAAGACCGAGGTCCTTGAGTATTTGAATTCCGATTCCATAATCACGAAGGTCAACACCATGTCCCAAGGCCAAATTTGCGTCAACAGTATCCATTCCTTCATCTTGAAGATGATAGGCCTTGATTTTTTCAGCCAAGCCGATACCACGGCCTTCCTGTGGGAGATAAACCAGAACACCTTGACCTTCTTCCTGGATCATTTGCATGGCCATGGTCAATTGATCGCCGCAGTCACATCGAAGGGACCCGACCAGATCCCCGGTAAAGCAGGAAGAATGAAGTCGTACTAACGGAGCCTCTACCTTGGCGAGATCCCCATAAACAATAGCAACGGGCTCTCCTTCTTCATATTTAATGGAATAGGCGTAAATTTTAGCCATTCCATATTTTGTCGGCAGTTCGGCAGTAGCGACACGATCGACGATTTTTTCACGAACACGACGATATTTAATCAATTGAGCAACGGTAATCATTTTTAAATCGTATTCATCGGCAATATGAGCTAGCGTATCGAAATTGGCGCGATTTCCGGAATCGTCCAGAATTTCGCACAGAACTCCCGCCGGCCGCAGTCCGGCCAGACGAACCAGATCGATAGCCGTTTCCGTATGACCTGCACGACGAAGAACACCACCTTCTTTTGCTTCCAGTGGAAAAAGATGGCCGGGACGCGCAAAATCGGATGGCTTGCTCTTCGGATTGGCAATAGCCAGAATGGTTGCCGCCTTTTCCTGGGCCGTTATTCCTGTTCGACAAGAGATATGATCGACCGGTACCGTAAAGGCCGTCTGTAACGGAGCCGTATTGTCCTTGACCATTTGTGTTAAATTCAATCGACGACACGTTTCCGGAAGGAGAGGCATACATACCTGGCCCCTGCCATGCTTCAACATGAAATTGACATGTTCCGGCGTTACGAGTTCCGCCGCGCATATAAAATCGCCTTCGTTCTCCCGATCTTCATCGTCCATGACTATGATTAATTTACCCTGTTTGAGTGCTTCCAGTGCTTCTTTTATCGTCGAAAACCGACCGGCCATCTTTTACTCCTGCCTTTATGTATTATTTTTATTTTATAGTATCGTTCTTCAAACAAACCACGACCTCTCTTCATAATTTTATCAGGAGGAACATCTCTGAAAAGGGGCTGGTGTAGCGTAAACAATATTACTAACCATTCACGAACGATTTTGGAACCACAGATATTATAAATAAACAGAGATAATCTGCCGTAAAATACATTTTTTTACAATAACAAACGAAACATTTTTATCTGTTATAATAAATAACTTTATCATAAAAAAAGTTTGTTTGCCAAAATACTATCCGTGAAAATCAGTGTTATCCGTGGTTTCACTTTATATCTGTGGTTTCACTTTATATCTGTGAACGGTTACCAAAATAACTAATGATTTTCGAGTACCGTTTTACACAAACTCTATTTGAAGAATCCCCATAATGAATGATTCTGTCCATCTTCCATGATTTTACTTTAAATTATTTGTAATGTTTGACTTCTGCAAGAATGATTCGTATTTCCATTCCCATTTATCTTCCTCTATCTTTCTCTATCTTTCTCTTGACAGAATACTACATTCTACGGAACATAACCTCTAAAACGTGGATTACCTGAACTCGTTGTCTGAATGGACCGTACTGTATTTTAAAAATTATTTATTTTTTTGAGTCCGTTCCCCTGCTCTTGCTTTTCTAAAATCCAGCAATTATAATATTGGTTAAAGAACGGATATTGGTTAAAGAACGGAGTTAGAATTCCGAACAAGTATTGTCAACACAAATGAAAGGATAAAACCAAAAATGATTAACAGACGTTCATTTCTCAAGACAGGACCACTTTTGGCCGCAAGTCCCCTAATTCTTCCATCGGCCGTGTTAGGACGAGAAGGAGAACTTCCCCCTAGCGAACGTATCACGATTGCCGTTCTAGGAGTGGGTAATCGCGGACGACATTCCATTCGTGCCATGCGCCCACTTCCAGATCATCAGGTAGTTGCGATTGCCGAGGCTCGTGAAGATCGGGGAATCAGTGCCTGCCGCGATGTAGAACAATTTTATTCCGATCGAATTGGGAAAAATGAATATAAAGGCTGCCAACTTTATAGAGACTTCCGTGATATTCTGGTTCGAGACGATATTGACGCCGTTTGGGGAACAATTTGCGATCACTGGCATGGACCTCTTTACAGTCGCCTGATCGAGTCGGGAAAAGATGTTTATGGTGAAAAACCACTGACACGTTGGGTGGGACAGGGAATAAAAGTCAAAAAACTTGTCCGTCAATACGGAACGATTTTTCAGGTAGGAACACAACAACGTTCCCAGCCGCATTTTCGGCTTGCCTGTTCCCTCGCTCGAAATGGTTATTTGGGAAAAGTAACGGAAGTCCAGGTGGCAGCGCCCGGCGGAACAAAAATACCGGCCGTCCCCTCCTGTGATCCGCCAAAAGGATTCGATTGGGATATGTGGTCCGGACCCGCACCACTCCTTCCGTTCGATCCGCGCCGTGTCGAATGGCTGGGCCTTTATATGATCGAACACTATTGCGCCGGATTCATTACAAACTGGGGCGTTCATCATTTGGATATCGCCGGCTGGGGGATTCCCGAAATATTTGAAAAACCTTTCTGGCTCGAAGGAACCGGATCTTTTCCCGACTCCGGTATGGCCGATACCTGGATCGCCTGGAATATGACTATGACCTACGATAGCGGTCTGATTATGCACTTCGTCAATACAGGTAATCCCTATGAACAAGGCTGTAAATTCATCGGGAATGAAGGTTGGGTCCACGTCAATCGCGCTGGTATTCGAGCGAGTAATCCAAATTTTCTCGGACTCGATACCGCTAATTCAGATAATAATACCGCCTATCTGAAAACAAACGATCCAAGACTGTTCGCCGTTAAACTAAAGAACGCTAAAGAAATTCTCCATGAAAGTCCCTTTTATGAAGAACCTTATACCGCACATACCGCCGACTTCTTCCGCGCCATGCGTTCCCGAAAAGACCCGGTCTCGCCCGTCGAACAGGGCCATTACGCAACAACCCTCGGTAATATCTCCGATATCTGCCTCCGACTCGGCCGTAAACTCCGCTGGGATCCACAAACCGATTCCTTTATTAATGACGATGAAGCAAACGCCATGCGTTTTCGCGCAGAACGAAGCCCTTGGACGATGTAATTTCAAACGGAAAGGATTTAAAAGGTAATACCATGAAAAAACATATTTTAACCCTCTTGTACATTTTCAGTCTGTACATTTTTAGTCTGTACATTTTCAGTCTGTGCAATTTTAGTCTGTGCAATAACGTAAATGCGAATGACTGGAATACGACCGGAGTCGGAGGTCTCAAGGGAAATCTAACGCAGGAACAAATAGAAAAAGCCTGGTCCGATCTCGCCTCCTATAAAGTTTATTCCCTGCCGAATCTCGAAGGAAAGTCCGAAGCGGATATCAAAAAAATCAATGAAGAAATAGGATCTAAAAACGATCAAAGCGCTCTTTTCGTTTTGGAATGGGTTGTAATCAACGCAATCAATAAACCGGAAGAACGTCAAAAGGTTGCGTCCCGACTAGCAGGTCTTCTCAATGAACCCAATGTTTCCTATGAAGCAAAAGTGTTTATCTGCTCCATGTTATATCGAATTGGAACGCCCGCAGAAGTCCCTGCCGTGGCAAAACTGCTGGAAGATTCGAAGACGGCAGACGCTGCCCGCCTGTTCCTCGAACGAGTGCCCTCGAAGGAAGCAACCGCCGCCCTTCGAAACGCATTGGATAAACTAGCCGGCAAACGGGAATCCATTGGCGTTATGAACTCGCTCTCCATTCGCCAGGATGCCGCATCCGTCAGTAAATTTATCGAAATGACACAAAGTCAGGATAACGCTATTGCCCTGGCCGCCTGGCGGGCTATTAGTAATATCTCCAATGATCAAACCTCCGACTTCATTGCAAAAGTACTGAAATCATCCCAAAAGGCAAACGGCCCCGTAGAATCTGCAGCGATTCGCATTGCCGTGTTCTCAAATAACAAGGAAAAAACAGCAGAATTATATTCCCTGCTCGGTAACGATTATCGGACAAAAGCTGCTCGTATGGCCGCCGCTAACTGGATGTTCAAAAATGCCAGTGACGCGGAAAAGAAAAATCTGCTCGACCTGTGGATGAAATCCTCGGATTCCGCAAAATTGAATGTCGTCGTTCGTGAAATAGGACGTTTGGATGATAACTCCATTGAACTTTATGTTAAAAGTAAAAATATCTCCGAAAAACTTCGCCTGATTCTAATGGAAGATTTGGCTTTACGGCAGGGTGAAAAAATGATTCCCGTTATGCTCGAGAATCTGAAAATGTCCGATCCGGAAAAAGTACGTATGGCCACGCGAATCCTTGTTCGATATAACGATAAACGAATTGTGCCCGCATTGATCGAGACACTCGACTCTCATAATGCCGAGGTCTGCGAAATTGTGGCCAAGACTCTACGTAATATGTCTAAAGATTCGATCGGTCCCCAACTTCTGGAGGCCTTGAATACGAAGCCCGATATTCGTAATCGTATCGTTCCTGTTCTCTCCGATCTCAAATATTATGAAGCAATCGATCCTCTGGTCGTTTTGGCGCGAAATGCCGATCCAAAAATTTACGAAGGCGCTCTTGAAGGTCTCCGTGGAATTTGTGATCCGGACCAGCCGGATTTGACTCGAATGTTCGATCTTTATCTCGCCGCCACAAATGATAAACATCGTGATTATATTGCACGCGCAATTACCTATATTGCAGAAAAAAATCCCAATCCGGAGGATCGCGCTACAATTCTTCTGGCCTGCTCCGATACAAAAAAGGATGATAGCGATAATTATCAGGCAGTAACCCTTCCTTTATTCGGTCGTCTGGGAACTACAGCAGTCTATCAGCGAATAGTAACAGCGCAAAAATCGACAAATCCAGCGTTGGCAGCGGCCGCCATTCGCGCATTATGTAACTGGCCAAACGCGGAACATGTATCGGAATTATGGCAGATCGTGGAAACAACAGAGGCGCCAATCATTAGAAATCAGGCGCTCCGCGCTTATATCCGGGTCGTGACCCTGCCTAATCAACGAGCAGAGAGTGAAACATTATCCATGCTTAAAAAAGCCATGGCCGCAGCCGAAAATATCGAGACACGTAAACTGGCACTCGCCCGCGCCGCAACCGTTCGTTCTCTTGATACCGTTAAATGGGCTAACGAATATCTTGATAATGCCGATCTCGCCGAGACTGCCGCAAATGTAATCGTCGAACTGGCACACCATCGTTTTCTCCGTCAGCCAAACAAGTCCTTTTTCGAACCTGTTTTGAAAAAAATCGAAGCTACCTCGAAAAATCGTACTACTGTCGAAAATGCCGAAAAAGCACGTATGGGTATGTAATAGAACTCTATACAGACTTGTAATATTCCATACTGTGGATTGTTATAAAATCGGCATTTCCCGGGAGCGCGGACGTCTCGTCCGCATATCTGCAAAACAGGCGTCTCGCCTGTTTTGAAAAATAGACTTTTATAACGACCTTGAGTATAATAGTGTATTACGGTCTACCAAAAAAACAGGAGGATGGATAAAATCCACCCTCCTGTTCAAATTCATTTACAACTAATAATCAGTAATTACCAGTCGATTTCAATCCCCAAGGTACCGTTATGAAGAACCTGTCGGTTATTGGCGAAGATATCATAGGAACCAAAGATTGTAGCCACCCCACATAGATTGGTATAACTCAAACCGGCACCC
The DNA here is from genome assembly GCA_964442735.1 of uncultured Planctomycetaceae bacterium. Taxonomy (GTDB): domain Bacteria; phylum Planctomycetota; class Planctomycetia; order Pirellulales; family Thermoguttaceae; genus JAUNBG01. The sequence continues at coordinate 8,349 of CAYUAP010000120.1, forward strand.
GCCCAAACGTAATCCTGTCCCATATCAATACCGGAAACCGTATAGGAAGCAGTATTGTACTGACTACTGCTATTAAAGGCATTATTGGCCAGAGTATTATAGGAGTTGTTATATCCCGTCTCCGCAGAATCGTAGTTTCTGTTGGTAAAGGAATTGGTAACTGTAGCCTGTGTATCGGCATATTCATGGACCCATGATGCGTGGCCATGAATATTCAAAGCCCTTTCACTATTGATTAAACAACGGGAAATTCGAAGACCCAGTTCACTTCGGAGCGAGTCAAGTGTATATCCATCGTTTGTCAGTTCCGTAACGTATTTACCATCGGCACGATCACCCCATTCTGTGTATTCACTTAAACCTTCTACATTAAGATGCGAATAGGATCCGGCAAGGTATGGCTGAAGTACTGTATTCCAAATGGCATAATTCCAACTCTGTTCCAATCGCACGTTCGCCTGGGTACTCTCCGTATCCCCCCGATGCATACGGTCAACATAGTTTGAATTTCCAGAATAGCGATTACCAAAGACCAAATGACGTGAAGAACTATAGGAGTCCCGACCAACACTAGCCATACCAATCAAGTTTCCATAGCAGAATTCTCGAACACCATAGAGTCCCAGGTTATAATGGTCAGTATCAACTCTCTGATCTATATTGTCTTTTTTCAGATTACTACTTCCGAAGGATCCATAAAACCCAATACGAGTCAAATTACTGTGGTAAATATCGCCCCCAATAACGAATCCGGCAGAATCATAATCGAACCCTCGAGCGTTTCCATCACTTTCAATACTTCCGGCAGTACCATAGGCAAATCCCCACAGGTTTCGTCCGAAACCGGTTGCCTTGTCATTTTCCGCCTCGCAGACAGAGTTGCACATCCAACCGGAATTGCTCTTGTTACAGGCGACACAGAAACTGGGACGTAACAGATTGGACATATACTGTTGAATCAGCCATGTATTCTGCATGGCCATGGTCCCCATATCGGCATAGGCAGCCCCGGACATCTGGTCCAGAGCATTCAGAGCCCCTTTGGACGCGTAATTTGAAACGTAGGTATAGTTTCCATTTTCGGCAGTATATCCGTAATCTTTATCCGGAATGTTTCCGTCGGCAATGTTTTCGTTATCCAACGCGGACAGAACGTTAAACAGATCACCTTCGGTATAATTATCGTCTGTACTGTTGAGAGTATAGGCAATACTATCGAGATAGTAACCGGTACTAGCCTGGTTGAGAGTTTCGGCGTTTCGACCGTAAACGTAGTCTCTTCGGAGTGATACGTAGTAATCGGTATCCGTATAGAACCCTTCCGCGTGGAAGAGTCGCGGCGTTGCGGAGGCAGATTGGTTGGAACTTCCATACGGGAAGTTGTCGTTAAAGAGCGTATCATAATCGTACTCGTTAATGGCACGAATCTGAAGAGCTTCATTAACGGTTAGATGACCATTGTTCACCGTCATGAATTTATAATCTTTTCCGACCGCCAGTTGTTCCCCGGAACCACCAATCCATAATTGACCACCGTTGATTGTAGCATTGCCGTCAACAGTAATTTTTCCAAGTCGCCCGTTATAGGTATCGGTAACCAGAACACCACCCACCGCATTGGACGTCTCGTCAAGTCCCTTGTTATTAACGAAGTCACCTTTAATATAGGTATCGGAAATGAATTCCATCATACCTTCGTTGGCCATACTTCCAGTCACTTGAACGGTTTCGAAATTGCGAATCGTTGAACCAAGCAAGTTATAGGCGTTTCCGGAAATACTCAAGGTCGAACCAACTCCGGTCCCTACAATCAAACCATTATTACGATTGAGTAAATCACCCGCCTTCGCACTAATATTGCTATTAACAGCGCCATAGACGTTATAGATACTGTTCGGACTGGTATTGTTTATGTTATCCCTCAATTCGGTAAAGGCCACCTGGAATTCACTCGGTTGTCCTCCATCGATTTTGAGCGTTTCAATATCTGACAAAATACCACTATTATCCAAGGCGCCAAAGGTATAGGTCGAACCGACTCCGGTTCCCTGGATATAACCATTCGCTTTATTGGTTACAGTACCGGTAACATTCATATTGGAATAATAAACAATACCGTCAATATCAGCAAGCGTCAAGAGATCTTTAATGACCATGGTTGCCGGATACTCTTCCCGTTGAACTTCACGAACATCCTGTCCACTGGTTCCGATCTTTTGCGGATTCCATTTCGTTAAGGCTTCCCCGTCGACAATACCATTGTCCAAGTCACCCACAACAATAAAGGACGAATTCGTACCGGATGCCGGTCCTGAAAGCGAATCGGTTGTGGCTATTATGAATCCCGTATTATTGACATCTCCGGTATTGGTCATATTCTCAACACCGATAATGTTACCAGCATTGTTTAACGCGTAATTGGAAGATCCCGCATTGAAGTTGTAAATCGAACCTTTTCCCGTTGCCGAAATCGTACCTTTAACAGTATTGATAACACCATTATGAACGTTCATTTCCTGATAACCATTAATCGTACCTTCTGTACTGGTACCATCAGCCATCTGACCGTTGAGTAACTGTCCACTGACACTCAAAATACCATTATCACCCGAGTACATGGATATTTCACCGGCATTACGTACATTTCCAGTAACTCCTAGTTGCGCAACATCATAGATCACACCGGAATTGGCAACTCCGTCAACAGCATCGTTGGTTAAATTTTCACCAATGTTATAAACGGCCCCGTTTCCGGTCGATATAATACTTCCTGTATTCGCGACATTCTGTGCAACATTTAGAGATTCAATACTCTTGATAATTCCGGAGTTGGTTAAATCATTACCATAGTAATAAACCGAACCGATTCCCGTTGACATAATATTTCCAGTATTGATGACTTTCCCGAGAATATCCATGTTTTCATAACCGAAAACATCTGCATTATTCATTAAGGTTTGGGCGCCTTCCAGTTTGGAATTGGCCCCAGTTCCTATAATACTACCCGCATTATTGGTGATGGAACCATTCACTCTGAACGATTCAATATCGTAAATGAGACCGGAATTGACCAGGTTTCCACCAAAGGTATAGGTGGATCCGTTTCCAGTCGAATAAATGTTTCCGGTGTTGTTTACATTACCGGTAATAGTCATGTTTTCATACCGTACAATATTGCCGTTATTATCAAGATTTCCACCACTGGTCAATTTGGAATTGGCTTCTGTTCCGATAATCGTCGCCCTTTGAGCGTTATTGATATCACCCGCAATTTCCAGGGATTCGTAATCGGAAATACTGCCATTGTTCTGTAATACATTATTACCAACCAATTTGGAATTGGCCCCTGTGCCCGCAATAGAAGCATTGGCATTATTTGTAATCTTGCCCTGCACCATTAACGCTTGAATGGCCTTCATTGTTCCACTATTGGTTAACGTCTTGTTATAATTATAGGTGGAACCAACTCCAGTACCTTCAATAGTACCTGTCGTCGCATTGGCAACAGTTCCATTAATGGTCATGTTTTCATATTTGGTCATACTACCCGCATTATCAAGATTTCCATCGACATCCATTTTGGAATTGGAACCCGTCCCGGAAATCGCAGCATTTGCTTTATTATCTACATTACCCGCAACAATCAGGTTTTCATATTTGGAAACAGAACCAGCATTGTCAAGATTTCCACCAACGTTCATTTCGGAATTGACTCCGGTACCGGTTATAGTCGCATTGACTGTTTTATTGTTCACCTGCCCGGCAACCATTAGAGATTCGATATCTTTAACTTCCTTGCTGTTTTCCAGCGAGTCAAATTTGGCGATGGAACCTTTTCCACTTCCACTAATCGTACCGTCATTAACAACGTCACTCGCTGTCATATCATAGAAGTTGGAAATAGTACCAGCCGCTCTATTATTTAAGTCTCCATTAACCTTGAATTTTGCGTCTGTTCCAGTTCCAGAAATGGTACCCGCATTGTTCAATGGAGAATTAACGGTTACATATTGATAATCTTTAATGGTTCCCGCATGATCACTACCAGCCGTTGTACCTTCCAAGACCCCCGTCTTGAAGTTGGCACCATCACCGGTACCCGTAATTGTAGAATCCGCACCATTTCTGGTTGTTCCAACAATTAAAGTTTCCACACCATCAATATTGGTATATCCGGACATGATTCCACGAATTTTATAGACGGAACCTTCACCAAAGAGAGCACTGGCAGGATTATCGCCCATAACATTGATATTATCAAAGGTGGCATTGCCATCAACCTGGAGATTGCCAATTCTGGAAATATCACCTGTCAGGTCAAGATTTCCGGAGATGGTCGCAATGGAAGTACCATCAATACCAGTAATATCTTCACTATAGGCGTTTCCAATGACTTGCAAATCATCAAAATCGGACAGAGTTCCCACACGATGCGTAGCATCTCCCAATCCACCTTTAAAGGTCATGACTGACCCGTTTCCGGCCCCACTAATGGTACCATTCGTAATGGTTTTACCAATAACCATTAAATCACCGACATTGGATATAGTCGTATTTTCGAGAACGGAACCAAGTGTAGCAGAAGACCCGTTTCCGGCCATATCGATGACCGTATTGGAAACAGACCCGTCAACGACGAGACGCATTAAATCATCAGTCTTTCCTCCGGATAAATTACCACCGACTTTAACGGTAGAAGCAGCCGAAGTTCCGGTTATCGTTCCATTTGTATTAATGACATTACCATCAATAGTCATATTACCGGCCAGATTGAATTGCTTGGAATTCGTTAGACTGTTCGCCTTAACATTACCATTCGCGGTTATCGTTCCGGAGTTTGTAATACTCGAATCAATGTTAGCATTTCCACCTATATTCATTGTATTGGTATTTACCAGGGAGCCCGCCTCGACATTAGCCTTGGCATTCAAGGTCCCGTTATTATTAAGAAGATTGGCAACATCCATGTCACCAGAAACAGTCATACTACTGTTCGCGTTATTTCGAATAGTGCCTGCGGTAACTTCTCCGTCAGCGTTCAGGATATCATTGTTCGTAATAGACCCGGCATTAATTCCCTTGGCGTTCAAGGTTCCCGACTGGTTATTAACCGCTCCCACTACAGTCATATCACCACCAACTGTCATGGTGTCATTGGTGTTATTGATAACAGAACCCGCTTGAACTGTACCGTTTGCGGCGAGTGTTCCCGTATTGGTAATCGCATTGGCAACATCGGTATTTCCGGCAATAGTCATATTTCCACTATTTGTCAGGAAATCATTCGATTTTACGTCACCATCGGCAGTCATTGTATCTTTATTGGTAATAGAACCGGCGGTTATTCCCTTGGCATTCAATGTACCCAACTGGTTATCAACCGCTCCCGCTACAGTCATATCACCACCAACCGTCATGGTGTCATTGGTATTATTGATAACAGATCCCGCTTGAACGGTACCGTTTGCGGCTAATGTTCCTGTATTGGTAATCGCATTGGCAACATCTGTATTTCCGGCAATAGTCATATTTCCACTATTCGTCAGGAAATCATTCGATTTTACGTCACCATCGGCAGTCATTGTATCTTTATTGGTAATAGAACCGGCGGTTATTCCCTTGGCATTCAAGGTACCCAACTGGTTATTAACGGCACCCGCTACAGTCATATCACCACCAACCGTCATGGAATTCGCGGTATTATTGGTAACAGAACCGGCTTGAATATCACCGTCGGCGTTTAGTATGTCTTTATTCGTAATAGATCCGGCATTAATTCCCTTGGCGTTCAAGGTACCCAACTGGTTATCAACGGCCCCTGTTACAGTCATATCACCACCAACCGTCATGGAATTCGCGGTATTATTGGTAACAGAACCGGCTTGAATATCACCGTCGGCGTTTAGTATGTCTTTATTCGTAATAGATCCGGCATTAATTCCCTTGGCGTTCAAGGTTCCCAACTGGTTATCAACCGCTCCCGTTACGGTCATATCACCACCAACTGTCATGGTGTCATTGGTGTTATTGATAACAGAACCAGCTTGAACGGTACCGTTTGCGGCTAATGTTCCTGTATTGGTAATCGCATTGACAACATCTGTATTTCCGGCAATAGTCAAATTTCCACTATTTGTCAGAACATCAGACTTGACATCGCCATCGGCGGTCATTGCGGCAGCATTGGTAATAGAACCAGCAGTTATTCCCTTGGCGTTCAAGGTACCCAACTGGTTATCAACGGCACCCGCTACAGTCATATCACCGCCAACCGTCATGGTGTCATTGGTGTTATTGATAACAGAACCAGCTTGAACGGTACCGTTTGCGGCGAGTGTTCCTGTATTGGTAATCGCATTGGCAACATCTGTATTTCCGGCAATAGTCAAATTTCCACTATTCGTCAGAACATCAGACTTGACATCGCCATCGGCGGTCATTGCGGCAGCATTGGTAATAGAACCAGCAGTTATTCCCTTGGCGTTCAAGGTACCCAACTGGTTATCAACGGTCCCTGTTACGGTCATATCACCACCAACCGTCATGGATTTCGCGGTATTATTGGTAACAGATCCCGCTTGAATATCACCGGCGGCGTTTAGTA
>CAYUAP010000121.1:0-14922 GCA_964442735.1 uncultured Planctomycetaceae bacterium
TCCCCTAACCTCCCTTTGTTGCGAAACTTTTTTAACCTTTTTTTCGTGTCGGGAAAACAGACGAGACATCTGTTTCATGGATGCGGACGAGACGTCCGCGCTCCCATGAAATGCCGAATTTATAACATCCTAAAGTATATATAACTTCACGACTATATAACGTTACGATTACATAACTTCACTATAACATCCGAGGAAAACAAATTGATCCAGTCCGGAATCGAAACGACTCAAGAGTTTAACCACGTTTTCGGAATAGACGGACGCGTCCACGTCGAAATAGAAGAGGAATTCGAAATCGGTACCGGGCAAAGGGCGACTCTCCAGTTTCGTCAAATTGAGTCCCAGAGCGGCGAAACGGGCTATCATGGAATATAACGCCCCTGGCCTGTTCGGCAGAGAGAGCATTAAACTAATTTTGTTCGCGCCCGGATATATTTCCAAATTCTTCGAAATACAAATGAATCGCGTATAATTATTATCGTTATTCTGAACCGAAGGTGAAATAACGTTCAGACCGTACAACTCCGCACAATTCCGGGACGAGATGGCAGCTATATCGTCTCGATCCGATTCCGCAACTTTTTTGGCAGCCACAGCAGTATTTTCACAGACGGATACCTTTATCCAAGGATGCTGTCTTAAAAATTCACTGCATTGCCCCAGCGCATGTTCATGTGAAAATACTTCTTTAATTTGAGTTATATCGATTTTGTTTCGCGCTAAAAGCGTATTGGCAACAAACAAACGGACACTGCGAACAATATTGAAATTTTTATTCTTCATGAGATCATAGACCGACCGAACAGAACCGAACATACTGTTTTCAATGGGGAGAATACCATAACGACACAAACCGCTTTCCACCGCCTGAAAAACACCATCAAAATGACGACAATATAAAATATCCGGAAGAGAAAACAATTTATCACAGGCCATTTGAGAATAGGCCCCTTCTATGCCCTGGCAGGCAACCGTAGCACGAGTTGGAAATAAAGTCGGCGTCGTCTCCAATGCGTTTTTGATTCTATTGGACAGTTCCCCTTCTCCAGACATAATTCGGATCTGGTAACTTTTACTCAAATCAATTAGAATCGAAAAAAGAATTTTCGCGTATTCCTCAAAATCTTCACCCGCCTGATGCGTTACCCGATTCAAAACTTCACGTTCCCTCGTTTGATTTAAGAGGGGAACATTGTTCTCCTTCTTGTATTGAGCAACTTCCGAAGCCAATTTCATTCGATCAACGACCAAATTAATAATGTTTTCGTCGATTGTACTAATTTTTTGACGTATTTCTTTTATATCTGCCATTTTGTATTCCTCTTTTTTTTCTCTATCGAAATTTTCCGGGCCTTTTTATTGGACAATTAATATTTGCAAGCAAACGGCAGTATTTTATTAACCGCGCTGGAAACGTCATCGAACATATCGAAATTCAGAGATTGTTTTCCATCACAGAGGGCTTTTGCCGGATTATTATGAACTTCGATCATCAATCCATCGACCCCCGCGGCGGCAGCGGCCAGAGAGAGAGGTTTTACAAGACGTGCAATGCCCCCCGAATGACTGGGATCGACAATAACCGGTAAATGACTCAAACTTTTCAGCATGGGAACTGCCGCAATATCCAGTGTATTACGGGTTGCCGTTTCGAAGGTTCTAATACCACGTTCACATAAAATAACCTGTTCGTTTCCTCCTGCCATAATATATTCCGCGCTCATTAACAGTTCTTCCAACGTATTGGCCAATCCACGTTTCAGAAGGATCGGTTTACGTTGGTGCCCCAATTCTTTGAGTAACTCAAAATTCTGCATATTACGCGCACCGACCTGTATTATATCGATTTCGTCAAATAAAGAGAGCTGGGAGAGGTCCATTATTTCCGTAACGATTGCCAGGCCGGTCTCCTTCTTCGCCTTCGAAAGGAACTCAATTCCCTGACCACGAAGTCCCTGGAAGGAATAGGGGGAGGTCCGCGGTTTGAAGGCGCCCCCACGAAGAATATTCACTCCCAATTCCTTGAGATGTTTGGCAATCAGACAGATCTGCTCCTCCGATTCCACAGAACAAGGACCTGCCATGTATTGAAAATGACCACCGCCTATTTGCGCACCATTCGATAACTGAATTACCGTATCCTCCGGATGAAATTTGCGATTCGCGTTTTTATAGGGCTCCTGAATCCGCTTGACGTCTTCGACAATATCCAACTCCTTGATCATGTCGATATCAATTCCTGTCGTATCGCCTACCAGGCCAACAATAGTATGTTGAGTTCCCTGACTGATATGAACATCGACCTTCCGTGATTTCAACCAGTTTGACAGATTGTCCAATTGCCGAATATCATGTCCTTTTTTCAAAATAATAATCATAATACGTTCCTGTTTTCGATTTATTTTTCTTTTTTTCCATAAAAAAAGCCTCGCAATGAATTTCACTGCGAGGCTTTTATTATTTTTTATTTCCGGAGATCTAATAGCAACAACCGGGAAATGTCATGCAGTAAAATTTTGACAGTCCTTTCCAAAAAAATAAAAGTAGTAATAAAATTTTACCGCATTCGAATTCATCGTTGAATACCTTTATATTCCGCAATTTTAATTATTTAACCCGGGAGGTAATTTCCTCCTCCAATATAGAGTGAATGATAGCACGAATTTTTGACGTGTAAATGGGGGGATAAAATATTTCCTCCTTGCAGGTGAATCAAGTTATTTTTTGTATTTTGTATTGAGACCCTTCGATATTCAAATTCAGAAGTGGTAACCGTTCACGGATATAAAGTGAAACCACGGATCACACTGATTTTCACGGATAGTTATTTGGCAAACAAACTTTTTTATGATAATTATCTGTGTTTATCTGTGGTTCTAAAATCGTTCGTGAATGGTTACCTGTTTATGGTTAGCGGTATCATGAAAGAGCAGGACAGAAGTACACGTTTATAAATTGATTCTAATATAAATTGATTCTAAAGGTTCCCCTGATCACACAAGAGAACCTTGATCACACAAGAGAAAACGTTCCAGGACCCGTCATTGTTTTAAAGCGGAACGAATTCGGCAATCATATAATTCTGGCTGTAATTGGCGGGGACAACGAATTGAGGTTTTCCATTAATGGAGTCAAAAGCCGGGACATGCAGGTGACCGGCAAACACACCTAACAGATTGGGGGCGGTAAAGACATCATGATAAAATTCCATGGTAACCGCAGAATGGCCTTTTTCCGGCCAGTGTTCACGACGTTCAATTTTCCAGTTTTTATCGTTTTTTGCATTCCAACGAGGATGCGCACAACCGAAACCAAGACTTCGATTAGGGGCGTAAAGTGGAATATGCATCATAAGAACCATTGGAACATTCTCTAGGATCTGTTTTTTAAAGAAATCAAGCTGTTCCGGAAGTATTTCACAGGTGGAATCGTCGATCATAACAAGACGAACTCCGGGCAGGTCAACGGAATAGGCTAAAGTATTCCTGCCTTGATACATAGGCGACAATCGTTTTTTAGTCCATTCGGCGCGTAGATTTTTTTCACTTCCTGTCATTCCCTCGTAATGCCAGTCATGATTTCCGGAAATATAAAACCAGGGAAGACCACAAGCGTTTAATTTTTGAGAGGCCCATTCGACGCCCCTCTCGGACGGGAAACTAAAAATGTCACCTAAAAGCGCAATAGCGTCACAATGGTCCTTCTGTTTTGCAAATTCAAGAGTATTTACAAAACATTCCGCAGGATTCGTTGGTTCGTTCGTTTGAAAATGTTTTGTGTGATTATACGCCTTCGACATACGATCACTATACGATTTAAACGGTTCCCCGCGCTGATCGTCCATAAAAAGATGGGTGTCGGCAAGGACCATTACATTGGTCTTTTTCTTTATTTTGGCCGAATAAAAAATGACATGTTGTCCTTCCACCATAAAAGAGTCGAAGGGTGTGGAGGATACTTGTTGCGGATCCTGATTTTGAGCCCCACCGGAAATACCTCCAAAGGATGATAGTATGGCAGTTGAGGAAAAAACGCCCCCTTGAAGGAAAGCACGACGACTCGATTTTGATATCATGTTCATAACGGGAAATTCACCCTTTCATAAAAACGTAACTATTCACAAACGATTTTGGAACCACGGATATCACGGATAAACACAGATAGTCTGTCGTAAAATACAATATTACAATAACAAACTAAACATTTTCATCTATGATAAAAATAATTTTATCATAAAAAATTTGTTTGCCAAATAACAATCCGTGAAAATCAGTGTTATCCATGGTTTCACTTTATATTCCGTTCTTGGGATGAAACTTTCATGACAATCAACATGGATTGTATTTTCATCAGGAACGTTAACCATCTTAAAATCCAGTATAATCAAAACAGAAATGGAAATCAAGTATAAAATGGAAGTCAAGTATAAAATGGAAGTCAAGTATAAAATGACTGTCTCCTGTCTGATTATGAATATTATTAAAGAAATTATATTTCAGTTTTATATGAAAAAGAACATAAATATTATAAAAAAGTAGATATCATATATATGTAACAAATACTGTTTAACATAACACATTGTTAGAAACAGGGAGTGGTTAAGATATTTTGAAGACAAATATTTTTAAATGTCGCCGTTTTACAATAATATGTTGTTGCTTTATAATATGTTGATATAAAAAAATACTTTAAAAATATCAAAAACATGCTTGACAGAATTATTTTATGAGTTATAATCTATAAAGATTAATAAAATAATGGCTATTAAAGGCTTTTTGATTGTGGTGTATGAATAAAATTCCAATATATACAAAATCAAATGTATATACAAAATCAAATCAAATAAAAATTCATACGAATAAATCACAATAGAAGATTTAATAGATATTCACGATAAAGTAATCAGATTCATTTTTGTATTAGGAGACAGGTTCATGTCCAAGAAAATATTGTTGAATCAGGTTGTTGCACTTGTAACAGGCAAAAAGACCCAATATCAGAAAGCGATGGCGAAGGAATTTGGTGTGGTCAAGCAGGATGCGGTGGATGGTCTCATTCGTTCCTATGCCCCCTTTAACGACGAAGATAAAAATATACCGACGAACGATTCCAAGGGGATTGCGGTCGATCTTCGAACAATCATTCGTAATTTTGGAGATCAATTTTCCGAAATGGTCGATTTGATTGCGACGAACGATGTAGGGAATCAAACGGCAATAGCAAATGTCATGGTAGCATGTCCGTCCGGAGATGATGTTTGTGTTTTAAAGGATGTTCCAGTAACACACCTGCTCTATTTGGAAAAAGCCCTATCGGAAATGCGGAATTTTATTGCGAATCTGCCTGTTTTGAATTCGATGTACAAGTGGACGTTCGATGATAATCGCGACTGTTTTGTAACCGTTCCCATTCAATCGACGCGAACCTCGAAGAGAAAGTATAAATTCGTTAAAGCGGAAGCCACGGATAAACATCCGGCTCAGGTGGATGTTTATGATGAAGATGTCCCCGTAGGTATTTGGAATACAACCTATATATCCACGGCACTGGATGGTACAACGAAAAAGGAATATCTCCGCCGGATTGACGCCTTGATTGACGGAGTTAAAAAAGCACGCGAAATAGCTAATGGCAGAGAAGTCGAAATGATTCATTATGGAGGAGAGATTGTCGATTTTATTTTTGCAAAAGTGAAATAAAAAATAATAATAATTTATTTAAAAATATAAAACTCAAGTAGTGAAAGTTCAGATTCAGATTAAAATTTAGATTTAGGGAGAGGTCATTAAGACATTATCCAAATTAGACTATTACTACCAGACTGAACCAAACATTCAAAATATTTCAAACCAAATTGTTAATCAAATTTAATTATTTTAAATTAGATCAGGCGTAAAATATGAGTTCAAATCTCATTCCCCTCTTTTGAGTTTTATATATATTTACGAGGGGATGGACAAATGGTTAAGTCATACGTCACTAAAAACAAGCTCAAGCTAAGACAAGACAATGACAGGAAGTGTTGAAATTTGAGTTTCGTATTTCAAAAATAACAAGATGACAGATACACGATAATTTATGTATCAATCTGTCTAACTTGTTGTACAGGAATTTCGAAAACTACAATGTATGTTTGGATGATGAAAGTTCATCAATTCATTAAGACCGTGCTAAAGGATTATATAGTGCGGTCGTTTTTTTTGTGCTGTCGTTTTTTTGTGCTGTTTATTATCTTGTTCTTAATCCTGTACTGTTTATTTTCTCCCGTTCCCAGGCTTGTGGTAAAAAAAGGGTAACCATTCACTAACGATTTTGGAACTATGGATATCATGGATAAACACAGATAGTCTGTTATAAAATAGAATATTGCAACCATTCACAAACGATTTTGGAACTATTGATATCACGGACAAGCACTGATAGTCTGTTATAAAATAGAATAATGTAACCGTTCCCGAACGATTTTGGAACCACGGATATCATGGATAAACACAGATAGTCTGTCATAAAATAGAATATAGTAACGGTTCCCGAACGATTTTGGAACCATGGATGTCACGGATATCATGGATAAACACAGATAGTCTGTTATAAAATAGAATATTGCAACCATTCACAAACGATTTTGGAACTATTGATATCACGGACAAGCACTGATAGTCTGTTATAAAATAGAATAATGTAACCGTTCCCGAACGATTTTGGAACCACGGATATCATGGATAAACACAGATAGTCTGTCATAAAATAGAATATTGCAACATTTCACAAACGATTTTGGAACCATGGATATTACGGATAAACACAGATAGTCTGTCGTAAAATACAATATATTACAATAATAAACACGCATTAATGTTTTATGTAATAAACAATATTATCATATATAATATATAAATATATCATAATAAATATTATATGTCAAAAAACTATCCGTAAAAATCGTGTTATTTATGATTTTACTTTATATTCCTGGTTACACTTTATATCTGTGGTTTCACTTTATATCCATGAACGGTTACCAACTTTTATCACCCCCCCGGTGAACCTTAGAAAAGAATGTACCCGCAAGATTTTTTAGAAAATCATCGGTTAAACATGATTGAAAATCGTCGAATGTCTCAATCGATTTTTGAATGGGAATATCCGTTTCCTGATACATTGCCTGTCTTAATATCGAAAAAAGACTCCAGCGTAGTGTTGAAAGAAGTGTCGTTTCCACCCAGTAGGACCAGAATGTTCCCGAGTGGAGACGTTCCGATTGAAGACGTTCTAAACGTTTCATTCGAAGATAGGGCTCAAGACCATCGCCAAGATCATGCCATAAATCAACAAAAGCAAAATCGAAACGTTCAAAGGGAGCAATATTTTTCGCATATTCAAACGCGTCAGCCGGAACAATTCGAATCTTTTCCCGAAATGGAAAATCGGGAAGAAGATACTGCTTGAACAGTGAAATCAACTCAATGTCCGATTCGACGATGACGACCTCTTCCGTCGAATCTTTTTCGGACGCTTTAAAGGCAAAATATCCGAGTCCCAATCCATAGGTAACTACGCGCCCGTGACATTTGTCAATCGCAACTTTCATCGTTGCCACTTCGTTTGGCGTTATAGTCATCCATTCCCTGGCGTCTTGCAGAATAACTGGAAAATAATAGGGGCAATCAAAAAAACCAAGCTGCGGAATCTCCCGAAAATCATTCGTTACGATTAAATCGTCTCGAACAAAAATTTCGTAGGGATCCCATCTTGTCTGTTTCAGTTCCCAATATCGTGTCTTAAAAGACCTCCCTGCAAGAAACCGATAATAGGAATCGTTTTCAAATGTATGTGAATCAAGTTTTTTTACGGAAGGCTTGAAATATATTTGAAAAAGATGACGGTCGTTTCGGCTGTTTTCCATGTCAAGTCCACCTTCCGCCGCCAGAAGTTCTCGAAAAGCCTGTTCCACCTCAAGTCCACCCTCTTTGGTTAATATCTGAATTTCTTTATCAGTAATAAATCGGGATCCATTGTTCAGACAGTCGGCAAATATTTCCAGAACTTTAAAATTTTCTTTTCGAATTATGTCCAGTTCATTAACACGATCCTGATCCGCCAATGTCAGTTTGATATTCAAAACACATTCCTCCTCTCAATCTATATTCAAGACCGTTTTAATTGCCTTCTTTTTCAAACAGGCGAGACGCCAATTGTACAGGATTCGGACGAGACGTTCTCCCTGTAAAAACTGTATTGGTAAAACTGTATTGGTAGCCGGTCACGGATATAAAGTGAAACCACGGATAATACTGTTTTCACGGATCGTTGTTTGGCAAACAAACTTTTTTATGATAAAACTTTTTTATGATAAAATTATTTATTGTAATAGATAAAAATGTTTAGTTTGTTATTGTTAAATATAGTATTTTACGACAGACTATCTTTGGTTATCTGTAGTTATCTGTGGTTATCTGTGGTTCTAAAATCGTTCGTGAATGGTTACCTGTATGTAACATTCTGTATGTATAACGTATGAATTCATTAACGTATGGATCCCCCCGAGAAGAAAATACGAAAAGGAGCAAACCACCAGGCCCCCCCCAGCCAACCGAGAATTTTATACCGCAGACTTGGAATACAGACGACTTTATAAAACCAACGTCGATTTATGGCCCGTAGCGAGGTTTTAACCACATAATCGGCTGAAATCCAGAGCCATTTGGGAATCCGATTTATCATTCCAGTATTTTTCAAGGTATCTGTCTTGAAAAAATCAGTCTGAATAAAACCGGGCGCCAATGCCTGAATACGAATACCATATTTTCGCACATCAACTTGAAGAGCCTGTGAAAAGTTTAAAATATAGGCCTTTGTTGCCGTATATTCCGCACAGGCTTCTCCTACCAGAAATCCAGCCAGAGACGCGACATTAATGATTTTTCCAGCCCGTCGTCGGACCATGGAAGTCAATGCCGCCCGACATAATCGCATGGTGGCAATACAATGCACTTTAATCATTCGAGTCTCCTGTTCCGGATCCACAGAAGGAAACGCTCCAGTCATTCCGAATCCTGCACAATTTACCAGATACTCAAGAGCCTCTATTGCCTCAATACGCAGTTCCACCCTTTTTAGGGCGTCCTCCTCGGCCAGGTCCGCCGACATGATCTCAACGACAACTCCATATTGATGGGTCAGATCCTCCGCCTCCTGCTGTAAAAGCTCTTCCCGTCGCGCTATGAGAAGAAGATCATATCCCTGTTCCGCTAATAATTTGGCAAAAAGAACCCCTAATCCACTGGAAGCCCCGCTAATAACCGCGACTCGCCGACCTTCCGCACCAAGAGATCTGTTCGGATTCCAGGAAAGATTGGACATTATCAAATGGTCTCCAATTTCTCAATGATATGGTCAAGCCAGGAACCTTCAAACGACTCTATTTTCCCTTGATCACAGAGCCTTGAAAGTGTCGGCTCCACCGGAATTTGTCCCAGGGCATCGACTTCGTTCGTCCGGGCAATCTCGTCCAGTCGGCTTTCTCCAAAAAGAAAATGTTTTGTACCACAATGTGGACATTCAAAACAGGACATATTTTCGACAATTCCCAAGACAGGAATATTCATCATTTTAGCCATATTAATCGCCTTCGTAACGATCATGGAGACGAGTTCCTGTGGAGACGTTACGATAATAATTCCGTCAACAGGGAGCGACTGAAAAACCGTTAAAGGTACATCGCCCGTCCCGGGAGGCATATCAACAAACATATAATCAATATTGTTCCAAAAGACCTCGGTCCAAAATTGACGAACAGTACCGGCTATAATCGGACCACGCCATAGAACCGGGTCCGTTTCGTTCTCTAATATTGAATTCACGGATAAAATATTGATTCCACTGGAACTGATTACCGGAAATATTCCATGTTCACTCATCATGGCATGATCATTAAGTCCAAAAGCCTTTGGAATGGAAGGACCCGTTATATCAGCGTCCAAAATTGCCGTGCGATACCCTTTTCGATTCATTAGAACCGATAAAAGTGATGTAACAAGCGATTTTCCAACCCCTCCCTTGCCACTAACTACCGCGATAACTTTACGTACCCGACTCGCTTCATTCAGTTTGTCTTTTGTAATTCCCGATTCCCGATGGGAACATTCCTCGCCACAGCTTGAACAATGATGACTACAATCTTCACTCATTTTTTCTATCCTTTGTTAATTTTATGATATCGCGCTTTTGGTCTTTCAAGTATATAATAGATATCAAGTATATAATAGATATACATTCACCAAACAAGCACCAGGAAAATATTATATCCCCTGGCGCAACTTTGACAAGTCAATTGTGTAATTATTAACGCAGTTGTTTTTGTAACTACGGATAGCCGATTCGTATACTCAAGGTCATTATAAAAGTCTATTTTTCAAAATAGGCGAGACGCCTGTTTTGGAGGACGAGACCTGCCTGCCGTCAGGCATGGCGTCCGTACTCCCAGGAAATGCCGAATTTATAACGTCGTACAGTATAACCATTCACGAATGATTTTGGAACCACGAATATTACGGATAAACAGAGATAGTCTGCCGTAAAATACAATATTTTACAATAACAAACGAAACGTTTTAATCTATGATCATCAATAATTTTATCATAAAAAAGTTTGTTTACCAAAAACTATCCGTGAACGGTTAAGCCGATTATTTATTAAGTTTAGTATATCGCTTCTTTAACCTGCTGAATGGCACGAAGATGATATTCGCGGTCCGCAGGCACGGTAAAATGCCAAGGAGTCTGCAAAAACCCCAGAAGATGTTCCTTGGATATATTGTTTCGACAGAACTCGACGGTTCCCTTAAAATTCACATTGTTGGACCAGTTTGAGCCGGTAGGAATCTGATCGAAACCGGCTTTATCGAAATCGACATACGCCTTGACACGAGGAATATCGAGCGAAAATTTATCTGCATAATACCAGTTACTCTGGAGAACCGAGTGGGGCATTCGTTTCATAAATTCCTCCGGATGACTCCAATAATAATCGGACCAAATCCAGGCACGGACCTGTTCTTTTTCGACCGTATGAACGAAGAAAAGAAAATCGTGCCACCATAATTCCCCTTGACGGACAACGGCGTAATCATAGGATTTCTGATTACCGAAATTTTCTTCATCGTAGCCGAGATGGAAAAACCGCGGTCGATCAAAAATAGCACAGACTTCCCGAATTAAATCGGAACAGACTTCGTAATATTTTTTCGTCGAAAGCATACGGGAATATTCTCCGAGCCAGAAGTCGTGACAGGCAGAAAAGTTTAATTTTGGAATCGGTTCAAGTCCGAGTTTGCGTAGTCGGGCAAGTTCCTGTCGAAACTTCTCGACAGACCAGGCTCCCTTAACGCCAAGTTCCGGATGACTCTGATATTGAATTCCCTCTCCCAGATCGATTACAACCATATTCAAACCGGAATCGACCATGTTTTTCGTCAGTTCGTTCCACAACGGAATATCACACCCTAAATGATCAATAGGTGGAGTATAGGCGCGATCCGTATCCCCCCACATATTATGGCCCCAATGAAGCAGATTCGCCCAGATTCTTTTTTGAGGAGGCACGGCCTTTTCTGCTTCCGACGACTGTAAATACGATGTTCCGGCTAGTGTCATGCCTGTCACGGCCGTTTGTATAAATCCACGTCTGTCTATTTTCATTTTATTTTCCATTTATTCTCCATCTCTATTAAAATATCTTCATTGATAACTTGATAACTTGATATACTCAAGGTTGTTATAAAAGTCTATTTTTCAAAACAGGCGAGACGCCTGTTTTGGAGTATGCGGACGAGACCTGCCTGCCGTCAGGCATGGCGTCCGCGCTCCCAGGAAATGCCGAATTTATAACATCGTACAGTATAACATACGCCGTTTCATAACAAGCGAAGCGTTTATGCCTCGTCTTCTTTTTCTTGTTCCGTTGACGGGAGTGTTTCGGTCCGCCATGGACGGGAACGATTGAGTTTCGATTTCAAAATATCGACACATAAATTGACATCATCAACCAATTGAAAATCATACATTCCAACACATACGAAGTCAGCACCACCTTCAAACGCATATTGAATTCCGACATTAGGCGGAATAGCGCCCGCCGCACAGACTTTAAAGGCAATCCAGGGCTCCGGACGCGAGGCCATAAATGCGCGCGTTTCGTCCGGTTTTCGACAAAAAATATTGTCGTGCTCCTCGGGATGCCGCCCGGACCAATAGTCTGTTCGATGATATGTCTTCATCCAGAAATCGGGAATAATCCCTTTTTCGACCAGTGCTTGACATGTTTGGATTCTATGGGCCCCAATACCGGCGGGACATTTGTGTTTTTTAATCTCTTCCAGTAATTTAATCACACCATCGAAATCGTTTCGGGCAACCAGTGAATCGGCCCACTCGCCATTGATATAACAGGAAGATGCACCATAATCGATTGCTTTATTAATCTGTTCAACGGAACGGGAATCACATACATATTGAATACAGCCTCCTGTCCATTTACGATAGTCCTTGAGCATGTCAAGAACGCCAGGATAGGCAAGAAAGGTATTCATTCCACATTCTTCCGCGAGAAGAAGTGTCTCAAAGACCTTGTTCTTCGTATTATACCGACGGGCAAGATCACTGACATAGACAAGATCGCGCGAATGAACGAAACCGGTCAAAATATTGCCCCCGAGTATCATACGACTGAGAGTGACCTTCCCAATTTTTGATAAAGGTAACTTCTCTTTTAGTTTCGCGCGCTGCGGAAGGGTAAAAGAAGTTCGCGTCGCTCCCGTTACTGCATCGACTTCATGTTTGGTATTGACTTCCTAATCTCCAAATTTGAACATATCGGAACCAAACGGCCCCTTTTTCTGCGCCTCCTCCGCTACTAAATGATCGACGAGATAACCCTCCTCGATCGTGGAATAGGCAAATGTACCACCAAGACCAGCTAACGTAATCTTCTTGATCGCTTCTCGTCTCGACGATTTATTGTCCTCTGCCATTGATTTATCCTCTATTTAACGTAACCTTTCATGAATATAAAGTGAAACCTCGGATAATACTGATTTTTACGGATCATTTTTTGACAAACAAAATTTTTTGTTTGCTATTGTAAAATATTGTATTTTACGGCTGACTATCGGTGTTTATCCGTGGTTCCAATATCGTTCGTGAATGGTTACTATTTAACTTCTTCTATTTAACTTCCTCGACGTATTTTTGAATACTGTTTTTCCAATTTTTATAACCGGGCTCTTGAAGATGAACAAGATCCTTTGTCATAACGTTCGTATCCAGTTTGTTTTCTTTATTGAGGAAACAGGAGGACAAATCAAGAATCTTTACATAGGGGAGATCGGCAACAGCGTTGGTGATTTCTGCATTAATAGTATTCCGCAACTCGTTTTTTCCGTTGAGATCATTCCCGCCCCAAGGAAAGACCTTTTGGACATAGACCTTAATGTCCGGGAATTTTTCATGGAGAATTTGACAGATTTTTTTATTTCCTTTTGCGATATTTTCCGGAGTACTGGAGGCGCTGTTATTAACCCCAATGAGCAAGAAGGCGACTTTTGGCGAAACCTTGGAGAAATCGTAATGTTCAAGGCGCCAGATAACGTTTTCGGTTCGATCCCAACCGGTCCCCAGATTAACCGCCTTGACGTTTTTAAAGAGTTCGGACCAGACCTTCGCGCCATTTCCCTCCCAACCGTGTGTAATGGAGTCGCCGATCATTAGGACGTCAATATTCCCTTTTTTGAGAATCTCGTTTTTTTCATTAAAACGAGCCATTTCTCTAGGATATCCAACGGCCTCGGGCGGATTCGACGGAATAGGACCGAGTACTTTTTCTATTTCCGGTTCTATGGCGTTCGCCCAGCGTTTATAACCTTCGGCATTCGGATGAAGGAAATCGGGCATGAGATCTTTTGGCAGAATACCCTTTTTGTCGAGATAGAGGTCGGCCAGACTCTTTATGGTCACATTTTTCATATTTGCACAGTTCTGACGGAGAATGACATTAATGGCATTAACCCTTTTTCGGGCGGGATCGTCCGGTTTTTCACCACGCGGAAAGACCTCCAATAATAGTATTTTTATTTCCGGATATTTCTCTTGAAGTATGGATACGATCTTTTTAATACCTTCGGCCGTATCGGCAGGCGCGGTTCTGTTATTCGTTCCGATCATGACGACAGCCATTTTCGGTGATATTTTATCCATGGGGGAATGCTCAAGACGCCATATTACATGACCGGTTCGATCGCCTCCGATTCCGAAATTGAACGCACGACGGTTTCCGTAATATTGTTTCCAGACCTCTTTGCCCGATCTCTCCCAACCATGGGTAATGGAATCACCGACAAAAATCAGATCAATGGGGAAGTTTTTCTCGTTACGGGCGATGGCGTTTATCCAACTGGTCTGCTGAACATATCGCGGTATGTTACGGTCTTCCGGAATAGAGGCTTTTCCCAACTCCTGCGCCATGGCACCAAGACAGAATAATGGAAGAAGCAACAAGAGGAACAACATTTTCTTTTTCATGTATTGAACTCCTTATTTTTCATTCAAGTTTATTTTTAGCTCAAGGAGCAGGAGAAAACGTCCTGGGTTACTGCCCTGCTCCCATTTTATATGTCTTCAAAAATTATAACAAGAGAAAATATCGAATTCAATAGCCGACTTGAAAATTTTCCGACTTGCCCTTCCTGTACCATCACCTACCAATATACTCAAGGTTGTTATAAAAGTCTATTTTTCAAAACAGGCGAGACGCCTGTTTTGGAGGATGCGGAGGAGACGTCCACGCTCCCAGGTCTTCTCTTTTTATGTGATAATGATGGTTAATACTTTACGTTTATAGAATAGAGGCAAAACAGGCGAGAC
>CAYUAP010000122.1:0-14808 GCA_964442735.1 uncultured Planctomycetaceae bacterium
GATTTTCACGGATAGTTTTTTGGCAAACAAACTTTTTTATGATAAAATTATTTATGATAATAGATAAAAATGTTTCGTTTGTTATTGTAAAATATTGTATTTTACGACAGACTATCTCTGTTTATCCGTGATATCTGTGCTTCCAAAATCGTTCATGAATGGTTCCCCGTTATTTTATGGAGTTTTCTAAACTACCTTGGAACAAGATTTCCGGCTTCAATATCATTCATGTCTCAACGTTGGATGGTATTTTGAAAACAGAAATCGTTACAGTTTAAACTAATCCGGATATGTGGACCGTTTCTGTATAAAAGTTTGCCTCTGATTGACATTGCTTGTGGGATAAAATGCGATATCGGTTAAAGGCTAGAGATAAATCCGGGGAGAATGGGACTATGGAATTTGCGTGAAAATGAGGGCGGCTCCGCCATTGGACGCAGTTCGAAGTTGTATTTTATCATGGGAATCGACTTTTCGAACCACTTTACGAACGTTATGTGGTTCACTTTTGTCGGGGGCACCATCGGAAAAGATCTTGACTTCATATTGGACGTCAGGAGCAAGAAATTCAAGGGAAATAGTAATGTCCCGAGGTTCTATTGCATTAAGAACGCCAATGAACCAGCGTTTTCCACTACGTCGCGCAAACGTTACCTGTTCTCCGATTCGGTCCTGAAGAACCCGTGTTTCGTCCCAGACCGTTGGAAGCTCCTTCCAGACTTCAAGTTCCGGTATCTCTTCGGTATAGGAGGTCGGGCGATCATACCAATACAGGAAGGTTAGGGGGGAATAAAAGACGATAGGAGCCGCCAACTGATGGGACCATGTTCTCTTCATTCCTTTTTGTTGCCAACAGAAAGTGTGATCGCTCGGACCACATAGATTACGAAGAATTGCCATTTTACAGTTGTCTTCTGGACCAGGCTGGGTTTCATCACCGCCAATGCCTTCTACCGTTAAGAGATTGGGCCATGTCCGCTCGTTACCCGTCGTGCGATATTCATCGTGAATGTCAAGCAACATTTTATATTTTGCCGCCTTGGTGATTGCTTCATGGAGCCAGGAGGTCCACTCTTGTGAACCAACATTGACAAACCCATATTTTATGCCGGAAATTCCCCATTTTTTATACAAGGGTAAAAGCTCGTCCAATTGTTTTTCAAGCGCACGTCGATTTACGTAGACAAGGACACCGATATCATTCGCCTTGGCATAACGAATAACTTCGTACAGGTCCAGCGCGTTTGCATCCGGATTTCGTTTCGGGTCAAGCGTAATCGTCGTTGCGTCGGAAGTATTGTCATATTCAAAACCATACCAGCCAGCATCATATTCGATATATTGCAGATTCATTTTTTTGGCGAAATCGACACAATTTTTTCCCCCCTTGGTTGTCAAGGTGACCTCGCGAATAACCTTGCCCGGCTTGATCCAGGAGGTATCCGTGATTTTTGAAGGATCGTTTAAATTTAAGAGGAAATAATTTCGTTCGACCAATTGACCCGGCCGGTCGGCAACCATAACAAAACGCCATGGTGTTGGATGACCAAATGTCAGGGAAACGGAACTTCCCAACATTGTTTTTATCGTATTGGGGTTGCCTGCCGGAGAAAATAATGTTCGGGCGTAATCGAGACAGGCGGCTTCCCCAATGGCTACGACAGGCCCATTTGGTAGTTCGACAAGGAGCGGACGATGTGCTCCTTTTTGCATTTTATCGAGTGTTACATGTTCGTAACGTCCTTGCGCGGAATAGACCGGCCAACATTTACAGCCTGCCGGAAATTGAAATTCCGTTTTTTCGTCCGTAATATGTAATTCGTCAGATTCCTTGTTATTATTCAATTCGGACGAATCTGTTCTGTTGAACGAATAACGAAACGCGATTCCTTCATTATAGGCTCGGCATTCCAAGTCCATTTTCGTTGCTTGTTTATCGTCCTTGCGAAGAAATGTAATCATAAATGTTCGATTGTGATCGGAAATGATTGCCCGTTCGCCGCAGACCGGCTTCCATGTTTGATTCAATTCATTGATTTGAACCTTTTGCGATATTGGTATCCAGCCACAGGTCCAGTCACGCTTCCCTTCCAAGATAAAACCAAGTTTGGAATCGATAATAATGGATTGTCCTTTATAAACAACATTATAAAGAATGGTATCACCCTTCATTTTAAGTTTTAAAGAAAGTTCTCCATTGGGAGAATCCAGGCGCCATTGATTCGGTTCTTCCGCACACAAGTCACTATTATTCAATATCGGAAGAACGTACAATATCGGAAGAACGTATAAAAATACGATGATCGTCATTAGATGAAAAAAATATTTACCAGGAGACATTCCATTTACCTTTCTCAAAAAACGTAGTTCGTACCTGTTCTTAAACCATAAATATTATTTATTATAATCATGGATAACATTTTTTGTTTTTAACGCCTGCATTATTGATAAACGCGAACGTAATCGACTTCCATAAAGGTCCCATCTATTTTATCGGAAACGGTTCCGGCCCAATTGATAATGGCCTCCGATAGAAATACCGGGACAGCGGTATAACAAAACAGGTTAGGGGAACGGCGGATTACTTTACCGTCGAAATAATAGACGAGTTCCGTTTCGGTCCAGAGAAGTCCGTAGACGTGGAATTCTTTTGCCAGATCCGGTTTGTCTGTTGGAACGATGGATTTATGATAGGTGGGATGCTGTTTCTTTCCCTTGACATCCGTGATATCGGACCAGTTGTGTATGTTCATATTGATTTCGGATGGATAATGCCCTTCGTTGATATCGATTTCAAATCGTTTCGCTTTGGGATTGTCCGACTGAAATTTTCCTGTGGACATAAGCCAGAAAGAATTATTCGTACCTGTGGCAGCGGCGTAACGATATCGACATTCAAAATATCCATATTGAAACTGGCGTTTACTTGTTAAAGAAGCGGAAGTCCAATTTTGACCACCTCGGGTTTCCTTCCGATTGGTTAGGCGGAGCGTTCCGTCTTTAACACTGGCGTTTTCCCGCCATCGACTGCATAATATATGACTGGAAGGACCGTTCTGTGTTGTCCAGTTTACGTCCAACTGGGCCTCCGGATAGTCAAATTCGTCCGACCAAACGAGTTTAAGTCCCTCCTGCGGTAAAACAGATTCTGCTCCCCACATCCGGACAGGAAATAAAAGTAAAAGAAAAACCGGTAAAATCATAGTGTACTTCATATCGTCTACTCCTTTAAAATATTTGAATCTTAAATTTTTCAATTTATGAAGTTTACATTATTGGAAAAGGTCTGTCAATAGACGTTATCCAAATTCAGTAATAAATGAAGGGGGGAATCCGTAATTTCGGTTTCCCGGGATTGTAATCGACATTGAACTGTTACAATTTTTGTTGAATGGAAGGGGAAGAACAGTCAGGGGTATATCTCCTGAAGATGGAATGATATTGCCCCTATATCTGCGGATTAATTAACAATGTCTATTAACGATAACAGATTGTCTTTACTCCCGACATCCAATCCAATGGGCCAATTCTCGTCCAAACCAGGCCACAGGCATTACGGTTAAGGTCAGAAGACCAATTCCGATCCATTGGTTCAAATAGAGTGGTGTTGTTCGGAAGAAGGCACCAAAAAACGGCATCTGAACCATAATAATCTGGACAACGGTAATTGTAATAATAATCGCCAAAAACAAATGGTTTTTCGTAATCAAGGTAAAAGGTGATTCATTATAACGCAAGGCACGGCAGTTGATTTTGTGCCAGAATTGGAACATAATCAGAACAGTAAAGAAGACCGTTAAAGCTTCCAGATTTTCCTTAAGATATTCTGGCGACGTAATTGGGACGGTAAAATCATAATGATTGGCGGCAGTTACAAACCAGCCGAAAAAGATTGTAGCAAACAGAATCGCAACCTGATATAAACTGACAACTAAAATAGTAATCCCCATGGTACCAGTGATAATATGGGAATTACGTGGAATTGGTTTTTCCAACATGGTATGTGGACGGGGTGGATCGGTAGACAGAGCGAGGGCTGCAAATGTATCCATAATGATATTGATCCACAAAAGTTGAGTGACCGTTAAAGGAAGTGGAATTCCGACCAAGGGACCAATCAGAGCGCATACGAGGGCAACCACATTAACCGATAACTGGAATTGGAGAAACCTCTGAATATTCTGGAACAGGGTACGGCCCCACCAGATACCGGTGACGATACTTTTGAAATTATCATCGACAAGTACAATATCGCTAGCTTCCTTGGCCACTTCCGTTCCGGTTATTCCCATCGAGAGTCCGACATCGGCATACTTGAGTGCGGGAGCGTCATTAGTTCCATCCCCGGTCATGGCGACAACATCACCCGTCTGATGCAAGGCCTTTACCAAACGGAGTTTATCCATCGGGGTGGAACGGGCTAAAACCCGAATACGACGGGCTGCATCTGGAAGCTCTTCTTCCGTTATCTGATTAAATTGCGTTGAATCCAGAACAAGTTCTTCTGCCTTTGAATGATAAATACCTGCCTGCTTCGCTATTGCTACTGCTGTCGGAAGTGCATCTCCTGTGATCATCTTGACCTGAACCCCT
This sequence comes from uncultured Planctomycetaceae bacterium, assembly GCA_964442735.1. GTDB lineage: Bacteria > Planctomycetota > Planctomycetia > Pirellulales > Thermoguttaceae > JAUNBG01. The sequence goes on from CAYUAP010000122.1 coordinate 4,594, forward strand.
GCTGTCTGGCAGGTTTCCACCGCTTGCGGAACCTCCGTCCGTATCGGATCGGCAATACCGACAAGACCAATCAGAATTTGATCTCCACATTCCACACAAGCATTAAATTGTCCCGAACGACAGGCTTCACAAACATCCTGCTTTAAAGGTTTTTCACAAAAAGCAATAATACGTAACGCCTGTTCCGATGCGCGCGTCAACGCTTCCTGTATTTCCGTTTGATATGCGGCAATGGGTTCCGGATGATCTTTGATCCAAATGAACCCACATCGTGCAATCAGACGTTCTGGAGCTCCTTTGGCCAGACAGATCTTCGAACCGTTATCTTCAATAACGACCAGGGACATTTTGCGGTCCGAATTATGTCCGACTTCAAAAACACGTTGATATTGTTCGCGTTCCTTCCGATAATCGACACCATTTTCTTCCAGAAACTTTAGCAATGCACATTCTGTCGGATTACCGATTCCCTGAATAACACGTTTGGCCGGGTCGTCCTTGTGTTCGATATGGAGATTGGCTTCACTGTTCACGGTAATTCCCTGCACAAGATGGGACCATATTTCACTCTCCCGAAATTGAGAAATGTCCGATAGATTGTATTCCTTTTGATTCAAAAAGAACCAGATCGGCTGCATTTTATTCTGGGTTAGAGTCCCTGTTTTGTCAGTACAGATTATCGTGGCCGAACCAATGGTTTCCGAGGCGACCAGTTTACGAACGAGGCAATTTTCACGTGCCATTTTCATCATATTCAATGCCAAACTGGTCGTAACCATCATGGGAAGGCCTTCTGGAACGGCGACAACAATAATGGTAACAGCAACAACAAAGGCTAGAAGAACACTCTTTAACAGTTCAATTCCCACTTCGGATTCAGTTGCGTCATTTGAAACGAAGAAGATGCCCCATAATCCCATTAACAATACAAAAACGGCAATGGCAACAGGGAGTGCCGTTAGACAGGAAAGACGTTTCGACCGCATTTCCATATTCATTCCGGCAAAAAAAGGTTTGAGTACATACTGCATCAGAAGAAACCCCAATCCAATTGCCGTTAAAAGAATTGCGGAAAATATAGGGGTATTGTGATAAAGTGGCAGCAAGAGAGGAGATTTCAACATGGCCATAAAAGACATCATCGTAAAAATCACTAAAGCTCCCACAACACCGAGTACACTAATCTGTTGTGCTAAAATAGATAATTTTCCCATTAAAGGGGTTTCCACTTGATCATTTTCTTCATGACTGAGAGCCTTGGCTATTTTTCCCATCTCCGTATTATCGCCGACAGAAGTAACGAGAAACTGTCCGTTACCATCGACAACCATTGTTCCACGTGCGCAAAAACTTGTGTCGTTGGAGGTTATCTTCTGATGAATGATATCAATATCCAGTGGAAGTGAACATATGGTTTTACGAACAGGAACCGATTCACCTGTCATCATGGACTGATCGAGCATTAAATTCATTGTTTCAAGCAAAATACCATCAGCAGGCAATTTATCACCGGCATCCAGACGAACCAGATCTCCAACAACGAGTTCTTTAATGGAAACTTCCGATATTTGACCGTTTCGTAAAACTTTAATTGTGATATCTTCTTTTACTTTATTGAGCAGTTCGAATTCCCGGGCACTTTTGCGTTCACTAAAAAAACTGACGAGAGTCGCCAAAAAGACCGCAAAAAATATGCCTGCCGAATCGATAAAATTGGCGTCTTTATTACCGAGAATATATATTTCAATTGCGGTAATAATCAGTGAAATAATAGCTGCCGCCAATAGAATACGAATGGTCGGATCATCAAATTTCTCCAGAAGCTCCTTCCACCATGGTGTTCGTTTAGGAGGTGTTAGTTCGTTTTTACCGAACAATAACCTCATTTGTTCCACTTGTTCCGTATTGAGACCAATAGTCTTGTCAACGGTAATATCCCGCAACTTAATTTCTTGATTCATATTTTTCCTTTATGAGTAAAAAAAAGTGGTATAAATAATTTAGAGTCATAACAGTTCTAAAACCAGAATTTTCAAAAAATGATTTTATCAAGATACAATATACGGACACTTAATTCGTACATTCGGGTTTAGATAAAAGATATATGGACGGATCGTCCATATATCGCTTTTTTATCGTTTAATAATGTCGATTCCGGAGTAGGGACGCAAAACTTCCGGAACAACAATCGATCCATCTTTCTGCTGATATATTTCCATAATGGCAACGAGTGCACGACTAATGGCAATAGCTGTTCCATTTAAAGTATGAACGAAATGGGTTCCTTTTTCGCCTTTAACCCGATATCGGGCATTGAGACGTCGTGCCTGATAATCGGTACAGTTGGAGGTACTGGTAACTTCGCCATATTCATTTCGACCAGGCATCCATGCCTCCAAATCGAATTTACGCCAAGCAGGTCCACCGAGGTCACCCGTTGCCGTATCTACGACGCGATAGGGAATTCCCAAATCATCAAAGAGTTGCCGCTCCATCCCCAGTAGTTCCATGTGCATTGCATCACTCTGTTCCGGTAAAGTAAAGGCAAACATCTCTACCTTGGTGAACTGATGAACACGATAGAGACCTCGGGAAGCACGACCGGCTGCTCCCGCCTCTGTTCGAAAACAGTGGCTAATACCACACATTTTAATCGGTAGACTCTCCGCGTCGATCGTTTGATTGGCCAGGAGTCCGCCGAGCGTTATTTCCGCCGTAGCCACTAAACTCAAATCCGTATTGTCAATAGAATATATTTGAGTCTCGTTCCCACGTGGTATATAACCGGTTCCCTGAAGAATTTCGTTTTTCGCCAGGTCTGGGGTCGTTAGTGGTGTAAATCCCGCCTTTATTAATCGATGCACTGCATACTGCTGAAGGGCCAATTCCAGAAGAACCGCTTCGTTCTTGAGAAAATAGAATCCGGCTCCCGTAACTCGAGACCCGGATTCAAAATCTATTAAATTAAGTTTTTCTCCTAAAACAACATGTTCCACCGGAGTAAAATTATATTGAGGAATTGGCGTTATCCCATATTCACAAGGACGATTGGAAGAATCATCGTCTCCAATAGGGGCGTCCGGATGCGCCATATTGGGGATCGTCCGAAGAAGATCGTCCGCTTCCTTCTCAATATTATCCAATTCAATACGGACGGCATTGGTCTTTTCGCGTAAAAGATGTCCCTGTTCCTTGAACTGCTCTCGTTCTTCGGGCGTCTTCGCACGTCCTATCGTCTTCGAAACAGCGTTCGCCTCCTGATTTAACTGCTCTATTTCCTTTTGCTTGTCCCGTCTTAAATTCTCCAATTCAACAAATCGATCAACATCGACTTTCATGTTACGGTTTTTACAGTTATCCTTAACTGCCTGTACATTATCCATAATAAACCGACGATCCAGCATTATTTCACCTATTTTACAATATTTGACATCTTTAATTATATCGGCAAGAACAGCAATGATATTCGAAGTCGTTATCAATCAGTTCCAATAAAGGAGATTTAAGTGATTTCAAACATTGACCTTTATTGGTCCTTCCCTCCTGTTTGCGTTCCCTATCCCTATAAAACATTACAATACTTCCCGTATAAGTATTACACAGTTCAATACTTTTGTCAAGGACAGAATCTTTTTTTCCGGAAAAGGACTTTTCAAAAATAACTTCTGCCTTTATACTAGTTTAGATTGCTGTTGTTTGATATAATATTTATTGATAATTTGTACGCTATTTTTTATAAAGGATCTATTTAATGGGGTTACAGTATAAAATCACCTGTGAATGTGGTAAATCGTATCCGATTGAAGTTTCACAGGCGGGACAAACGCTGCACTGTGAATGTGGTTGTTCTATTGCCATACCGTCGATGCTTCGTATTAAAAAACTTCCGGTTTGGGAAGAAAAAACGGTGGAATCAATGGAAACTCAACAAAAGTCCGACGATTCTTTCGCAGACAGTACAACGGAAAAGACACAGTCAGTTCCTTCTAAAAAAGAAAACAAGGTACATGTTCTGTATGGAGCACGGTTTGGTATCTTTATTACAGGAATTATTTTGACCCTTCTTTTCTCCTTCCTGTTCATGGAGGTGATCAATTCACCTCCAAAACCAATTAATGTATTTGACAAAAGAATTAATTTCAAAAATGGTGATCAAATTATCCATCGTAATTCAACACCACTGTCTCAATCAGATGTCGAATTTTACCTGTTTGCCTTCGATGGAAGAACCTATTATGTTTCGGAAGAACTGATCGGCCATTTTGGGGCATACGATTCCGTTGTCTATTTTGAAAATTTAAAAAATGGTCTGAATTTAAGTGAAAATTTTTATGATAATTTCGAAGAAATAAAATATCAGCATCGGATCGCCATCGTGGTCATGTCGATATTTCTGATATTGTCATTTCTCCTGATTTTTGTTCCCTGGTTTATGCCGCGCCGTAGAAAAGTCGTTGGTAACATACGTGGGTCTGTGTGGAAAACCTGATTTATGGAAAACCTGTTTTATGGAATCCCTGCTTTATTAACGATTATTTTAAAGCGGCATACCTTGGAAACAGGTTTACCGGCCAAAATATCCTCTTCCTTAAAGCGCGAGAGAAGAATCTCGCGATCTGTTGTTCGGTTTCTGTCATGGACAGCGTAGATAGTACCGTCCTTTCCTTCAACCGCATCGGGATAGGAGACGCCTTTACGTTCATCCAGTATAATACCACCCTGCCAAGTGATCCCATCATCGTCAGAAAGAAATGCCGTTATTTGTTCACGACCGATCTGACGTTGAATAGGACCATTTTTGATTAAGAGTAATCGACCTGATCGTAATCGGCCAATAAAAAATCTGGAATCCGGATTCGCTATTTTTGATGGAACCAGTTTCGTCCATGTTTTACCGCCATCGGTAGAGAAAGATTCGCCGATACCGTATTTTGTCCGGCATAACATCCATAGAGTACCATCTTTTCTCTCGACAATCATTTGTTCATAACAGGAACGAACTTCCCGAGGAACCTCTGACTGGCCAAGGTAATGTACTGTCTTGCCCTGATCCAGAGACTCGAACACATTGGCGTTATTATATTCAGGCATATCAAAAAGAACGTTTGAAGGCAATTTATCTTTTGAGAGGAATTTACCTTGACTGAAATTATGGGGAGGCCCTGACATGAATTCCACGGGATAAAGCCAGTGTCCATCTGTCATGATCAGTGGTTTATTCTTCATAAAACCATGACAGATTCGGCGTGGATAACTCCAGGAAGTGTTTTCATCTTCGGGATCGTCAGGCGACATGGTCCATAGACCGCCACGCCCGTCCCATTGACCGTAAAGAAAGGCAAAAAAGAGCCAGACCTTGCCGTTGGTATCGGTCCAAAAACCAGGATCCAAGGTTCGCAACGGGCCAGGAACGTCAACCGCAAACAAGGGCTTCGTCCATGTTATACCTTTATCTCCGCTTGAAGCAACGACGTGACAGTTTTCTTCCCCTTCGGTTGGGTGGGAACCTGTATGCCAGGTTACCCAAAGCCGACCTCCCGGCGATATTGTTAAACTTGGTGCAGACTGAAATTGACGTTTACTATCTGTCAGATAATCTGGAACCGGTCTCAATACAGGAGGTGTCATCATGGAATCCGTTGGAAAGGGGGGAGAATCCGCCCCTTCCGCCAAAATACAAGGAAGCAACCTGCTAACAAAAAATATCCATATAAAATACCACATCAAAATCGTATCTCCGCTATAATATAATATCCTCTATATAAATTTCACTCTAAATGAAATTAGTCATAATCCATGGTTCTGGTTCGGGACGTGCCACTTTTCCTTCGGCGATGGATCGGAGTAGAAACGCCATATTATCACCGAGAGTCCGCATTGTCTGTAGTCCTTCAAGATCCTGTCTGACTTCATCCGGTGTAAAGCCATGGGTTGAGTTCCAGTATTGCGAAGATACAACGGGCATTCTACTAATTGTAAAGTATTTATTGAGACGATCAAACGCAGCACTCGCACCACCACGTCGACAGTTGACAACACAAGCAGCCGGTTTTCCGATAAACACTGACCCTCCCGAATAGAAAACCCGATCAAGGAATGCACACAACGAACCGGCTGGTCCCGCATAATAGACCGGAGTCCCAACAATAAATCCATCACTGGCTCTCATTTTTGATAGAAAACTGTTGTAGATTTCATCTTTGAAAACGCACCCGGATGCCCCTTCTTCACGACATTTCTGACAGGCAATACATCCACGTATCGGTTTGTTTCCGAGCTGGAATATCTCGGTTTCAATTTCGTTTTTTTCCAGTACCGAAGCTACTTCCGACAATGCGGTAAAAACACATCCATCCGAATGTGGACTTCCATTGAGTAATAAAACTTTCATTAAAACATCCTCTCTTTCTATTTTAAACCCGAATTTGATCGACAAATAATTTATCAAATAACTATTGAACCCAAACGATTTCAGGAAGAACAATGGTCAATAAAAAATATTATTAACACTATCTCCATTATAGCAATGGAAATACTCTAATGCAATTGTGATTCAGAAGAAATTTTATAAAGATAATTCCATGAAAAAAATAAAGGGGGGCTATTGACGATTTACAAATATATGGGATACTGTTATTCATAGTTGTCGTTGAGGAAATGTTAAAAGTACTTAAGGCCAATAATGAAGGGCGGTTAGCTCAGTTTGGTTAGAGCGCTAGCTCGACAAGCTAGAGGTCACAAGTTCAATTCTTGTACCGCCCATTCGATAGGGTTTTCAGGTTATTCCTGAAAACCCTTTTTTTTTGAAGTGTCCCATGATAATTGGACAATAAAAAACTTTTTTAAGCTATAACGTATTACATGATGAAGTTTCATATATCACAAAACACTTCCGCAACTCCCATGAATACATGGAATACAGTTTAACTTTACTTCGTCAGGTTCGATTATTCCCTGGCGAGTTGCTCCCCAACAGTGCTGCTTCCGATTCCTCAATCATTTATTATTCAGTATGTCTGCTTGCATGTACATGTTTGTTTACATAGATATGTTTGTTTACATAGACGAATACATAAAATTCACCTATCGGAAGATGGGGTACAGGCCAGTCCTTCCTTTACTCAAAATATATATACTGTATGACGTTATAATTATAAAGAGGCATGGTAAAGGCTGCGATAATCCAGGCAATAAACAGCAGATAGACTATCATTGTCCCCACTGTCAGACTCCAATACCAGTTCATCTCCACAATCTGCCGAATAGACCAGACTGCTAATTTTCAGACTGCTATAGTATATAACCCTTAAATTCACCGTTCACGGATATAAAGTGAAACCACGGGTATAAAGTGAAACCATGGATAGTTTTTTGGCAAACAAACTTTTTTAGGATAAAATTATTTATTATCATAGAGAAAAATGTTTAGTTTGTTATTGTAAAATATTACATTTTACGGCAGACTATCTGTTTCTATCTGTGTCTATCTGTGATATCAGTGGTTCCAAAATTGTTCGTGAATGGTTACCCCTTAAATTCACCAGTTTGTCGTAATCCAAAGTAGGTGGAGAGGTCCGTTTCGGGAGGATGCGGGAGATGTCCGTTTATATTGATGTCCGTTCATATTAAGGAGTACGTAACAACTCCGCTGTCGTGAACAGTTTCGAGAAACGCCATTCCTGTGTTATCTCCACCCATTGTATGGCATTTGTTTTTTTGTCAGGTACAATATTTTTGAGATTTTCTGGAAAATTCCCGTTTCATGGTTCTGATAAAACAGGTCTCCATTTCAGTTTAATTCTCCTGATGATTAATTTTTATACACGCGAATCGACCCCTTGAGTTATCAACTTTATGAAAAATTTTAATACAAGGGCTTTTTCTCTTGCAAAAAATGTTATCATTACATATAATAGACTATTATTTAGGGATTTTACAAAAATCTCCGGGAAACGTCAAACCAGTCTGATTTTTACGAAACCTGGAAATACGTTTCACGAAGAAACCGTATTCGTTAACGTGCGGGCTTTTAAAATCGCCATTTAAAAACATACAGAGAAGGAACACTGGACCATGAAAATCACAGAATTTTTAAACCATTATGGATTAAATACCAATCCATTTGCTGAAGAAGACGCTCAAACAGACCCTGTTTTCAAGAATTCATGTATTAAATCGACACATCATCCAGTATGGGACAAACTCTACGGCGCCCCCCAGGATCCTTCTACAGCCATTCTTTTTGGTGAAAAAGGGGCCGGTAAAACGGCTCTTCGTTTGCAACTTATTCGTGAACTGTCCCTCTATAATACAGATAATCCACATAGTCAGTCTTTTGTTATTGATTATTCCGACTTAAATCGTTTTTTGGATTGTTTTCGAGACAATGTTTCCCGACGAAAAAAAATAGGTAAAGTACTATCACGATTACAATTACAAGATCATATTGATGCCATTCTCTCCTTGGGTGTAACTCAATTTATTGATCGGGTTCTTGTCCCGACGGAATGTCATTATGCGGCAGCAAACGATGTTTCTCCCATCGATCTTTCTGCACTATCCAAGACCCAGGTTCGTGAATTACTTTATTTAATGACCGCCTACGATCAGGGACGCGATAACTTTTATACGGAACGAATGCAAAAAATTATCAATAAAACGCATTTTTCGGATTGGAAATCGTTTTTTCAGTCGTGGCGTGATTTTTGTATCGCTATCTTGGGATCGATTCTTGTGGCGACTATTTATAAAGATTGCGGATCTTTTGCCTATATTCAATGGTATTTATGGGCGCTTGTAATCTTCTGGGCACCTTGGTTGTGGAAAATATTGACGCGCTTCTGGAAATCGAAATCGGTCAAAAAAACATTACGGGTACTCAATCCGGAAACAAGGAAGATCTTTTCCTCTTTAATGCTCTTTTCTCCAGATGATTATGCACCACTGGAACTTCCCAAAAAAGGAGGAACGGAAAACCGATATGCGTTATTGGCACGTTTTCTTGAAATCATTAAACATTGTGGCTTTAACGGTATTGTTATTTTGGTTGATCGTGTGGATGAACCATACTTGATTACAGGCTCTCCGGAATTAATGAAATCGGTTATATGGCCGATCATGGACAATAAACTATTGAAGTATGAAAATATCGGATTTAAATTTCTGTTACCGGATGATCTCTATCATTTTATGAAGAACGAGTCGAAGAGTTTTCATGATCGGGCTCGATTGGACAAACAAAACGTTATACCATCTCTTTCCTGGACAGGGGAAACACTTCTGGATTTGGCAAATGACCGAATAAATGCCTGTTATACCGGTAACGGAACTGTATCGATCTTCGATTTTTTGGACCCTGATATCGATAAAAAGAAAGTTATCGACCATTTCGCTCAATTAAGGGTACCCCGACATCTGTTCAAATTCCTGCATGATCTGTTGAGAGAACATGTTGGTACCTGTTCTTCCGACTCTCCTGCCTGGAAAATATCGCAGACCGAATTTGAAACAAGGTTTGCCGTTTATAATCATAACCGCGAAGAGGCGCAGCGGAATGGTAATAATATGTGCTAGAGAAGGAATCCTGTATGGAAAAGAATCTGACAATCGAAGCCTACCCCGAAACGGAGATTACGCCCATTTTAGACCAAAAAATACGGACGTATCTCCGAAAAATATTTCCTGTTTGGGATGATGTCTTCAAATATAAACGAACATGGCACGATGCAGCTCCGGTTATGACATATCTCGCTTGGGATGGTTTGGAGATAGCGGGGCATATTGCCGTTGTGGAACGTACGATTACTACCGAATGGAATTGGCGGTATCGGGCCGCTAGTTTTCAGGGAGTCTCTGTAAATGTCGGCTATCGTGGGCACCGTCTCAGTTTACAACTGCTTAATCAGGCCCTTGACGATTTTCGGAATTTGGAATATCCCTTCGCTATCCTTTATTGTGTTGAAAAACTGGTTCCCTTTTATCGCAAACAAGGTTGGATGCTCCCGAACGATTCCATGGTTATGTGGAAGGAACATTCTCTGTCTATTGCTATGCACTCCAATTGTCCCATGTACCAGGAACTGGGAACGATATCTTTTCCAGAAGGTCCAATTGACGTTCATAACCCTATTAGGTAGTTCATAACCCTATTAGGTAGTTCATAACCATTCACGAACGATTTTGGAACCACGGATATCACGGATAAACACTGATAGT
>CAYUAP010000123.1:0-14609 GCA_964442735.1 uncultured Planctomycetaceae bacterium
TTTCCCGGCAGTACGGACGAGACGTCCGCGTTCCAGTCAACTCCGTTTTTCAGGGAATAAAACAGACGGAAACGTCTGTTTTCCCGACAGTACGGACGAGACGTCCGCGTTCCAGTCAACTCCATTTTTTAGGGAATAAAACAGGCAAGACGCCTGTTTTCCCGGCAGTACGGACGAGACGTCCGCGTTCCAGTCAACTCCGTTTTTTGGGGAATAAAACAGGCGAGACGCCTGTTTTCCCGGTAGTACGGACGAGACGTTCGCGTTCCAGTCAACTCCGTTTTTTAAGTGTTCACAACCACTAGCCCTGTATAACATTGAAAACACCCTGACATTCTATCTGTAATGAAGGTGATCCCCTTAAAAAACAAATATAAAGAGAAACCATAATGAATTTTACATCAGAGACAATAAAACCGAAGAAAAATGGTGCTATAGCGGTGATTTCCATTCCTCCCCTGCCGAACAATTGGGAACAGGAACCGGAAGAAGCAAGAAGGCAACGTCAATTTTTAATAATACGTCGTTCGGAAACCGTAATTGCGCCGGGAACACTCTGTTTTCCTGGAGGGGGAATCGAATTGGGCGAAACTCCGGAACAGGCAGCCGTTCGTGAAATTCGCGAAGAAGTTGGTATCGACGTTCAAATTCGAAAAAAAATCTGGGAGAATGTGACTCCTTGGAACGTTCATCTCGATTGGTTTATTGCGGATATACTCAATGAAGATCAAGAGGTACATATAGCGCCACAGGAAGTCGCCTCCTGGAAGTGGATGACCCTGGACGAAATGCTGGAGTCAGAGAGTAGTCTTTTGAGTAATATTCCTTTTTTGAAGTTATTACGCTATCACCGGGCATAGTCCCAATGGACAAGATCGTCACTCCAGGCGATACCGAGTGTCGTTCCTTGTGGAAAAAGTTCCTCCTCCGGCTTTTTACTGGCGTGAAAAAAGAGAAGTGCCTTTTTGATTTTTGGGTTCGCACGTAAATCGACAACGACTCCGGCAGTCAGACGTCCTTGAGCCCAAGGCCAATCCTTTTGGCCTAACGTTATGTTTTCTTCCGTTGGCTTCCAGTCCAGAAGATTCGAACTTGTCATAATCCCCATTCCATTGGCCGGACTATTCCATAATCGATATTGACCAATTACCGAATCATAGACAATACATACATTTTCACCACAATCAACCGATTTAAGATACTTCCAATGCACCAGGTCCCGAGACTCCGATATTGAGACTCCATTCTGCTTGTAAAAACAATACAAGAGCCCCGGCTCCGCACGACTTTCAATTATATAGGGATCGATCATTCTCCCCATGGCAGCTACAGGGACATTTGGGCCTTTAACCTGAAGAAGATGCGGTGCGCTCCAATTGCGAAGATCTTTCGATTTCATTACAAAAATTCGACTGTTCGCGTTTCCGTATTTCTCCCCATTCTCCTGACAATAGGTTTGACAACACAGATAATATTCACCATGAAAACAAATAACATTACCGGGACTACCGAAATTTTTGGCGAGATCCTTCGGAGTCAGTTTTCGAATCGGTTCAAAATGAATCAGGTCTTTTGAAATGGTTGCACCGACATAGGAGTAGGGATGTCCATTCTCCATCTCAATAAAGGTAAAAAAAAGATAAAAAGACCCGTTTTCATAGAAAACTGCAGGATCCCGATAACAAACTTCTTCGTTCGAACGGGCCAGATCTGGTGGAACAAGATTTAATATTGGGGATTTAAATCGTTTTATATCAAACTGCTGGGATAAAACGATTGAGGTATTGATTAGAATAAATCCTATAAATCCAATGATATTACAAATTGTTTTCATTATAACTTCATTTCATTTTTTTTATCTTCGATAACCAATTGAATAATTTCCTCTAACGAAACAGTAGGACGCCAACCAAGGAATTCTTCAGCACGAGCCAATGAAGGAACACGGCGCGGCATATCGTCAAAACCGGGACCATACGCTTTTTCATAATCGATATGAACGATTTTCGATTGAGAATGGGTCAGTTCCTTAACTTTAACAGCAAGTTGGTTCATACTAATCTCTTCCTGTGACCCCAGATTGATGACCATGCCTGCAGCCGCAGGATGCGTTGTAACCGCAACAAGTCCGCGAACAATATCGGTCACAGAACAGAAACAACGTTGTTGTTCTCCCGTCCCATACACTGTAATGGGCTTGTTTTGTAATGCTTGTTCTACAAAACGCGGAAGAACCATCCCATATTGGCTGGTCTGGCGCGGTCCTACTGTATTGAATAAACGAACGATAAAGACAGGAAGTGATGTCTGATAATAATGCGCCAAAACAAGAAATTCATCCAAAACTTTTGCACTGGCGTACGCCCAGCGTCTTTTACAACTAGGTCCCATAACAACATTATCGGTTTCTTGAAATGGAAAATTTTCGGATTTGCCATAGACTTCACTTGTTGATGTCATTACAAAAGGACGACGATATTTTGAACATTGTTCAATAACTTTATCCGTTGTTCGAACAATTCGCTGAATCGTCTCAATTGGTTTATCAATAATTAGTTGAACGCCCACCGCACTAGCCAAATGAAAGACAAAATCATGATGTGAAATTTCTTCTCGAAGTAGTGCTTCTTCACAATTGTCTATAATCACCCGAAATGACGGATTCGATTCCAGCGCGGATATATTACTCCATCGTCCCGTCGACAGGTCGTCAATAACGGTTACCATATCACCCTGTTTTAATAATAATTCCACCAGATGGGAACCTATAAAACCCGCACCTCCGGTTATCAAATATTTTTTTTGCATTTAAGATCCTCCTTTTATTTTATTATAGCCCAGAGTTCCAGATCGTCTATAATATAATCAAATATAATATAATCAAAATCTTCTCCATGATTTTCAACTTCATGAATAATAACGGTTTATCCCACTAACAACGATTATATCCCGTTAATAACGGTTCGTCACGTATCGATCACTTCTTCCAGAAGGTCATGTTTGAAAAATCGGTGGTGAAAAAGATATATTTCAAAAACTTGTCGTTAAACCTGTCACATATATTTTATATATATTTTGTAAATGTTTTATATATATTGATCGGTTGACAGGAATTCATTTTAAACTTTAAATACCCTGTTTTTGGGAATAAAGTAATGTTTTTAACAATTCAATAACACTTTTTTTGGGTAAAACTCCTTTCTGTTCACCTACCAGTATCATTTTAAGAAAATTAAATTTTACAGATTCTGTTTATTAAAATACATATTTTATGATACCTTCTATAACCTGATTTTGCAACATAAAAATAATGGTACAAAACGAAAAAAATATATAAACGGGAAACAGTACAAAAACTTTATGATTGGTATCTTGTCAAAGGCCTAATCTGTTTGTTATAATAGTAAAGATCAAGAAAAGACGAAAAATTTTATTTCGTCGTTAAGTATTTTTATTAGGAAAAGGAAAGGAAGTGTCATGGCTTTTGAGTCATTGACGAATGAAACGAAAGATGTCAATACCGTCTTTCATACATTGGCGGAAAAATACGCCGTAGCTATTCCTTCGGAATGGCGGATTCAGACGGGAAACGATTTTCGGACTGATTCGAAGACAGTTCAATTATATTCAGGGGCACGATTATATTCAGGGGCAGGATGCACGGAGAATAAAGAAAAGTGCAACTATATTCCACTGTTTCCATGGCGTTATCAAAGACGATTCATGGAACTTGCACGTTTGGTAGTTAATCAGACGGTTGAAGACGTTGTTATGTGCCGTTTTAGTTGTACAGTTTCTTCCGACGAACAAATGTCGTTTGTTCTCTATCGGGAATACGATCTCCTGGAATGGTTGAATCAATCGGAAATCATTTCAGTTTATGCCGCAATAACGTCAGGTCGATTTGCCAATATTATCGTTCGGTTGAAAAATGGCTGTGTTTGTTCCGTGGAAGTTGGAACAACATTGTCACCAAGAGCAACGACCGATACCATAGACCGTCATGAATTGATTGGTCGACGCGGTACGGCGTCCGATCGGGTTGTCGATACCCAGATCCCGCAAAATTCCATCTATCTTTTTCGTGAAGGGACAACACAGGTCTGGACCGATACCGATGCCGAACTTTTCGGACTATCGGAAGATGAAATCAACGTTGTTCGGGCAGCCTGTGATCTAGCGATTCGAAAAGGACAGGGTACATTTTCCGAGGAGGAAGTAATTGCCCGACACAGGCATTTATGCGATTGGGTTGATAAAACATTTGAATCGGATCGCAATGAAAAGAATTGTGTCGAAAAAGGAGAACGTCAATGAAACCTGTAAAAATCGCCATGATGTCGTTGACCCATGGTCATACTAGAAAATATTATCAAACATTAAAAGATTCTCCAAAGCTGGACTGGGTTGCCGTCTGTGCGGAAAACGATACAGTCGCAGATATTTTCGCAAATAGTGTTCATGACATTCCCTGTTATCGATCTCCGGAAGAAATGTTGGCTAAACATCCGGATATTGAAGCGGTCGTTTTGGCATCCGGTAACAGCCACCATTTGGAACAAACACGATTCTTCGCCGAACGTGGTATTCACATCCTCTCCATGAAGATACCAACCTTCGATATGACCGAATATGACGAAATGATTCGTCTCGTGGATAAAGCGGGTATCGTTTATCAGATCGAACTTGAAATGCACTATAATCCTGTGATCTATCGCATTATGAAATTGGTCGAGGAAGGGACAATCGGTAAAATACTGGCGTTTCAGGCAACGAATATAACCCTGTCGCCTGTCTGGGCATTCCCCTGGCAGGGTGTTCCGGAGCTCAGTTACGGTCGACGTGTTCCACTAGCAGCGGGCGATCAACGTTTTCGTGGTGGAGCACTATGCGATCATCCCCATATTTTCGATATGATCCGCTGGATGACCGGCAGTGATTTCGAATTGATCTTTTCCCAAGCGGCGTCTCGTAATATTCGACCTGATATCGAAGTGGAAGATGTCCTGCTTGTCAATGGAAAAATGAAGAACGGAACAACCTTTTTACTTGATCCTTCCTGGTCCCGACTGGAAGAGCGCCTTAAAGTACCAGGGCCCGGTTGGGAAATATTCCCAAAACGAATGGAGGTCAATATCGCACTTCACGGTGAAAAAGGTGTTCTCATGGCCGATTGTTTTGGGCCAAACGTCTATCATAACGGAAAACCAAATGATCGTTTCACCGTTCAATATACCTATTTCGATGAATGGATCGGTCTGGTAGACGAATTCGTTCGATGTATTCGAACAGGTTCAGAGCCGAAAATCAATCTGAAATGGCATCGGCGAACAATAGAGGCAATGAATGCCTGTTATGATAGTATTGAGTCAGGACAACCAGTCCATTTTTGACGGGATATCATTTAAAAAATATACAAATAAAGGGAAGTGTGGCAGTTCCCACTATATATACTCAAGGTCGTTATAAAAGTCTATTTTTCAAAACAGGCGAGACGCCTGTTTGGGAGGAGGCAGACGAGACGTCCGCTCCCAGGAAATGCCGAATTTATAACGTCGTACAGTATATTTTTTAGGAGAGTTCGATGGGATCGGTTACAAAAACTTCCTATCAAGATGGAGGTAATGACCACAATAGTACCTCTTGAAAGGAATGTCCACTGTAATATTGAAAATCATGATGAAATACTTTTATTTTCATCACTGTAACAAGTTCGACGGATATTCCTGTCCGGAAGGCAAACGTTCCATCGGTACCTTCCGCCAAAATACTAAATCAATCGGAAGGTGGAATAGAATTAGAGGAATAGAAAAATGGCAGTAACGGAAACGGGTGTCAGTTATTACGGTTTGAGTTATGTGGAACATGCGGAACAAGATTTTAAAGAGATGATCGCCCACAATTGTAATGCGGTCATATTGGCATTAACGGAATTTGATATTGATTTTTGGTTTCCAAATATTAAGGAGATAGCAAAACGGGCCAAAGATCTTGGTCTCAAGGTGTATTTAGATACCTGGGGGATTGGTAAATGGTTTGGAGGTGAACCGACGAGTCTTTTTTTAACGAATAATCCGGGTAATCGGCAGGTATCGGCCTTTACGAATGAGGCCCTTCCTGCTGCCTGCTTCAATACAGAAGCGTTTCGCCGTTATTATTTCGAGGTATGCGAGAAACTGGCAGAGGGAATTGATGCAGATGGATTTTTTTGGGACGAACCGCATTATGCGCTCCCCAAGAGTTACGCTTCAATTACCGGAGGAGCAGGCGACGACTGGACATGTCGATGTCCGTTCTGTCAAAAATTATTTGAGGACGAATATGGTTATCCAATGCCGAAACAACTGACCCTTGAGGTTAAGCGATTTCGTCACGATTGCGCCTTGGACATTATAGAAACGGCAACGAGTATCATCAAAACGATTCGTCCGGACTCGAAGATTATCTGCTGTGTTCATGCAACGTTGGGGACCTATTATGTTACGGAAAATCGCGGTTATGACAATTGGGATCGAGTGGCTCGTTCTCCTGCCTGTGATGTCTTTAGTACGACCATTCTGTCCTGGCAACTTCCGCGCAGTTTTTTCAAGTCGATCACCCAGCGTACTATTGACGCCGCCCGCAAATACGGAAAAGGAAATCAGAGATGGTTAATGGGCTATTATCAGGAACCGGAAGATCTGGAAGATATCCGGAAAACAGTTCATCTCTATTCCGATATGGGTGTAGAAAGTCTTTTTGCCTGGACCTATCGCGGTGGATACGGAACAGTTCTGGCCGCTCCCCGTGCCCTTGAGGTTTGGGATATGATTGGTCGAGCCTACGGTGAAGTTTTAACACGATAAAAGGAGAACGTTATGACAGAAATGTCAAAAGATTTTGGATATTTGGAATCGACCCTGGCAGTAATACATCGGGTCGAAAAAGAGCAGCAGGAAAATATAGAAAAGGCGGCGAAATTAATGACCGATGCCATAGCCGCTGATCGTTTGATTCACGTTTACGGAGGTGGTGGTCATACGACACTGGTTATGGGAGAAATGTTCTTCCGTGCAGGAGGTCTGGCCAATATCAATCCCATTATGGAGACCGGGTTATCCGTCTTTAATCAGGCCATTAAATATCTTGAATTGGAACGATGTGTCAATTATGGTAAAAGTATTATGAAGTATTACAAACTTCAACAGGACGATATTTTAATCATTTTCCACAATATAGGGATCAATCCGGCGACAATTGACGCGGCCATGGAGGCAAAAGAAGCCGGAGCTAAAATAATAGCGGTCAGTTCCTCCTATTGGCAAAACGAAATGCCTCCGGACCATTTTATCCGTCATCCCAATAAAAAGAATCTGTTCGATTTCGCAGATGTCTGTATCGACGATTATAATCGTGTCGGTGATTGCGCTGTGACTGTACCCGGTTTTGAAACACCGATCGCACCGAATTCCAATCTGGTCGATTTTTATATCGCCCATCGTTTGGAAATTGAAACGGTTCATCAGTGTGTCGAACGTGGAATAGAACCACCTGTCTGGCGAAGTGCCAACGCTCCCGGCGGTGACGAATTCAACGAGAAATATATAGAAAAGTATTCACCAAGAGTCAAAATGTTGTAATCAATCATCAGACAGGAGGATAGAGTGTCACTTCATCCAATCGATTTCATTATTATTGTATTTTTCTTTCTTGTAACGCTTTCTGTCGGTTGGATAACGATGCGTCGGGCGGGAAAAAACACCTCCGAGTTTTTTTTGTCCGGTAGAAACATGCCGTGGTGGCTACTCGGTTTTTCGATGGTCGCAACAACATTTTCCGCAGGAACCCCCAATTTGGTAACCGATATTGTCCGTCAGCATGGAATAGCAGGTAACTGGATATGGTGGGCATTTCTTCTGACAGGAATGTTGACCGTTTTCGTTTACGCAAAACTATGGCGTCGATTGGGAGTTATGACCGATATCGAATTTTATGAAGTTCGATACAGCGGTCGAATAGGAGCGTTTCTTCGCGGTTTTCGTGTTCTGTATCTCGGTTTTATGCTCAATACGGTTATTATGGCCTCGGCAACCTTGGCCATGATAAAAATATTGGGTGTTATGCTGGGAGTCGCTCAAATTCCTACAGTTCTAATTTCCTCGATTATAACTGTTGTATTTGCAGCCTGTGGTGGATTTACAGCCGTATTATGGACCGACCTAATTCTGTTTATTGTTGCAATGGGTGGAGCTGTCGCCACTGCCATTTATGTTGTTCAACTTCCTGAAATTGGCGGCCTTCACGCGCTTTTAACTAATGCGAACGTTGTCGATAAACTCGCCTTTTTTCCAAATATTACAAACACAAATGAAGTTATAACACTCTTGATCATTCCCTTTACCGTTTTATGGTGGAGTACTTGGTATCCTGGCAGCGAGCCCGGAGGCGGAAGTTATATAACGCAACGTATGCTTGCCTCCAAAAACGAATCCCATGCTATTGGAGCCACTCTGTTCTTCAATATCTGTCATTATGCGGTTCGTCCGTGGCCCTGGCTGTTGGTTGGTCTGGCTTCACTGATTATGTTTCCGACACTGGATTCCCTTCAGACCGCGTTTCCGGTCATGTCTCAATCGAAACTGGGGCATGATATGGCCTATCCGGCAATGCTCTGTCGGCTTCCTGCAGGACTGGCTGGTTTGGTACTCGCGTCCCTTTTCTCCGCATATGTTTCCACAATGTCAACCCATTTGAATCTTGGTTCGTCCTATATGGTGAACGATTGGTATCATCGTTTCATTCGACCGAATGCAACGGAAAAACAACTTGTTTTTGCCGGACGTTTATGGACAGTCATTCTAATGGTACTCGCCAATATCATCGCGCTTTTTTTAACGAATGCACTTCAAGTCTTTAAACTTCTAATGTTGATAGGGGCGGGAACCGGACTCCTATTCCTCCTACGTTGGTTCTGGTGGCGAATCAATGCCTGGAGTGAAATAGCCGCTATGGTATTTTCGTTCCTATTGGCCATCTATTTCAAATTCATTCATTTTCCATTCTGGACGTTTGTATTACCGACAACTCGACCGGATGGAAGTATATCACTCCCTGAATACCTCGATTTTTCCGATTCAACACAAATTGTCATTAGTGTTGTTGTGACGACTTTAGGATGGATACTCGTAACCTTTATGACACGACCAACCGACGAGAAGACACTGCGCCAATTTTTAATCCGGTCCGGAGCCAATGGACCCGGCTGGAAAAAGGTCATAGACCGTGCCCGTACCGAAGGAATCGAACTTGTTCCGGACGGTAGTAAATGGGACATGCCTATGGGAATTTTATGTACCGTTATTTCCTGTATCGCCGTCTATGCAGCCTTGTTCGCAACAGGTTTTTACATCTATGGTAATTATATGTCCGCCATTATTTTAACATTGGTTTTTGTGGTCGGTATTACGGCCTTAATTCCATTGTGGAAAAAAATTATTTAGGGTTTGATCCCAAAAAGAAAAAATATATGCCTAAATTATTGATATTATGCCTTTTGTTCTTTCAGATTATCTCTATTTTTCCTTTTACCGTTTTTGGAGAGGACGATACTAAAGAAAATAAAGAAAATATCGTCTATAATTTCGAAGACGGTACACTTCAGAATTGGTCGATTGTGGAAGGGCAGTTCGATTGTATTGTTTCAAGCAGGCCCTGTTTCCATAATTTTCCCGATACACCATATAATAAAGAGGGAAAATACTATCTATCGACCGTAGAATCACAGCCCGGTCAAGGTTCGAAGGATCGAATGACAGGAATAGTGGAGTCGCCTATTATTATACTATCAAAACCCGGGATTTCATTTTTAATTGGCGCGGGCCAATGTAAAAACTCCTACGTTGCCGTCTATACACTTGATGGCAGGGAATTTAGGCGTTATCGTGGACTGACAGGCCTGGAAAAAATGATTCCCATTAAAGATACACTTCCCGAACTGGTTGGAAAACCGATCTTCTTCCGTTTGGTCGATAACGAAACAGGTCCTTGGGGCCACGTAACTTTCGACGATTTTCGCGCTAACGGGCAAATCGACGAAAAAGCGACGGTTCTTCACCGATTTAACGGTCAAATGGATGCAAAACTGAAGAATTTGAATGCTTTATTGATAAACTGGAAAAATAACGATTCAAAAGCGGAACTCGATACGTTCTCTATATTACAGACACTGCAAATTTCACTTGATCAATTGGTAAAACGTATTGATTCATTACGTACGGACACAACACCAAAAGAAGTCGATTCCCTCAATGCAGATTTTTCCCAATTATTGAATTCGGTAGAAAAAGTACGTGAACAGCGAAGGGAACTGTTCATCGCCTCGACCCCCGAACTGGTAAAGAATCCCATTTTATATGTTGTTCGAAAGGAATATCAATCCCATTATCACGCAATCGACACTCTTTTTAATTCGGATGAATACAACTGTAACAGGGAAATGCCACACAAAAATCTCTTTACGCCGGGATCCGCACTAAAACTGTTCGATGCCAAAACAAAACAATCTGTGACGTTAATAGAAACATCCCTCGGTTGCCTGCGCGATCCGGATGTTGGTTTCGATGGGGACAGAATCGTTTTGGCGATTCGAAATGATCGTGACTCCGATTATCATATTTGGGAAATAACACTTAAAGAGGGACATTCCTTCCAGGAGATCTTAAATCAATCAGAAAAGAGAAAAGATACCGAACGGAAGAAAGTTCAAAAAATAGAAGGAACGGATATCTTGTATCATCCCTTCATTGAACTTCGGCAATTAACACACCCTGAACGATCTGCGGATTTTGATCCGATTTATCTTTCGGACGGGACAATTGTTTTCGCATCGACACGAGAACCGAAATACAATATGTGTTCTCGTGATATTGCAAGCGATCTCTATCGTATGAACGGTGATGGATCGAATATATATCAGATTACCAAGAGTACCCTGTTCGAGCATAATCCCGTATTACTTCCAGATGGACGAATATGTTATCATCGCTGGGAATATGTCGATCGTAATTTCGGTGACGCACATTCGCTCTGGACAGTAACACCCAATGGAACCAATCAATCTGTTTATTGGGGAAATAATACGGCAGTTCCCGCCGGTATTTATAATCCGGCTTGTATCGAAGAGACTGGAGAACTAATCTGTATTTTTGGGCCACACCATACGCGGGAAAATGGCGCTCTGGCCATCATTGATCGTCGTCTCGGTTTGGACGGTCAAGATCCTGTTATTAGAACATGGCCTGAAAATTTCAAATCGTTGATCCGTTCGGGAGGAAATTTTGATTGTGATACAACTGTTTATACTGTACCATTAAAATATGAAGATCCTTTCGTTATCAACGAATCTCGATTTTTGGTTTCCCGAATGACCGTTCCAGACGGGAAGACCGGTTTGTACCTTCTTGATCGAACAGGAAGTGAATTTCTGATTCTGGAAGAAGAATCGGACGGTATTTACGATCCATGTCTGATACGTACACGACAGAAGCCCCCTCTTCTCGAAGGAGCCCGCGATTTCGGGCAGAAGGAAGGTACATGTTACATCGCTAACGTCTACGAAGGAACACATATGAAATCGGTCGTGGCGGGCTCCGTTAAATATCTGCGTGTCATTCAGTCGCCGGAGAAGAAAAATTTTAGTTGCGGGCAATGGGATGGTCAGGGATATACAGCTCCAGGAATGAACTGGCATAGTCTGGAGAACAAGAAGATTCTTGGAACGGCAACGGTTGAAGAAGATGGATCTGTAGCCTTTAAAGTTCCCTGTGATACATTTCTGTATTTTCAACTACTTGATACAGAAGGACGAATGATTCAAACTATGCGATCCGGGACCGTTCTCCAATCGGGAGAAATCGTTAGTTGTGTCGGATGTCATGAAGATCGATTGCAAACCCCCATGAATATCTCGGCGGGAAAACCAATCGCCATGATAAAACAGCCACAAATACTGCAAACGTGGTATGGTTCTCCACGGGAATTTGGATATATGAACGAAGTCCAACCGGTATTCGACCGACTTTGTGTCGAATGTCACGATTACGGTAAACCAGCCGGTCTGAAATTGAATTTGGCTGCGGACCGTGATCTTGTCTTTAATACATCCTATATAAATTTATGGAATTCGAGTTACATTAAATGTATCGGGGCGGGACCTGCCGAACTGCTTGACAATCATGTCTGGGGGTCTCTGGTCAGTCCATTGGTTCAAGAATTGGACAATCCAAAAATTCCGGAACATATCGAATCGAAACTCAAGGAGAAATTGACAAAAGAAGACAAGGATCGAATATGTACCTGGATCGACTTGAATGGTGTCTATTATCCCTATTACGAATCAATTCGTCCGAATAATCTGTCAGGACGTTCTCCCTTGGATCCGAAGGAACTGAATCGTCTCGGTGAATTAACAGGTATCAGATACGCTCGAATCGCCCATTTCAATCTCTATAAAGCGCCCGAATTTTGTTTCGAGCGTCCTGAATTAAGTCCGGCGTTAAATCATCTGCTGGAAAAACTTCACAAACAATATCCGGGTATCTCGGATGAACAGTTAAAACAAAATGGATCATGGCAGGAAATGCTGACTATCATTCGCACAGGAGCAGTCCGACTTCGAGAACATCCACGTGCGGATATGCCTGGATTTGTTCCTTGTCAAAAAGATCTGGAGCGACTGAAAAAATACGATTACCGCCGAAGTGAAGAACTTCGTTTTCGGCAGGCAATTCAAAATGGAAAAAAAGTATATGACCCTTGAAATATTTGATCGGAATAAAATCATCATTAAAATTTGGAGATATAATATGTTGAAAATAAAAATAAATTTTACTTTTGTATTGTTGTTGATAATTACTCTATACAGTAATGCTACAAACCAATTGAATGCAGCAGACCAATTGAAGATTAAGGGAATTAAGGAAATATCACGTGAATCGATCATGTCGGAGTTTAAAATGGGGGAAGCTATCGATACCTCCAGGTGGCATGCGTTCACAGGAGGACAGAATTGCAAGTCGACATTAAAACGCGATCCTAAAAACAATCGGACAATTGTCGATTTTTCATTTTCAGGAAAACCTAAAATTGAATATATGGCCATAGGTGCCCCATTAAAAATTACTGCGGGTAATCAATATATTGGCGTTCGAACTTCTGTTCGAACGGAAGACGGTCAATCTCCTCTATGTCCCTATTGTATGCGATTAATCGATCCATCCGGAGAAACGCATCAGATCAATTTAAATCTGGCAGGGGGCGACTGGTTGCTTGGCGAGATCAAGAGTTCGTCTCCACACTGGGGGGGCGATGAAAATGGTATACTGGAATTTCCATGTACTTTTGACTGTTTGATTATGGATAAAGCGGACTCGAACTGGAAGAAGAGTGGTCAATTTACTCTTTATGATATCCGGTTTTTTGATCGACATCCGATTCAGGAAATGGCCGATATTACGATACCAGCCATTGTATCCGGTTCCAATATATCATCTTCCGTACAGGGGTCCGAAACATTGGAAGTTCATATCGTTCCGAAAAACGAATTCAAGTCGATCCCATTTGAAATTCATGTCCAAAAACAGATAAACGATAAAATACTACCTGGTAAATTTATTCAACCGGATTCCAATGGGAGAATAAAAATAGAACGTTGTCTAAAAACTGGATTTGAGTCGATAATTCTAACACCGGTTACAAAAGATAAAGAAGGAAAACGGATATTTGACAAATCAGTTAAATATTCATTTGCGGTATTACCGAAAATCGAGAATATGAACCGTTGGTTCGGAACGACAACCCATTTGAATTTTCCCTGTATTGGTAAAGTTCCACAAATGGGAATGGGAATGATTCGTGACGAATTTTATTGGGGAAATATTGAACGTAAAAAAGGAGAATTCGTCTATAATACGGATAGGGACCGATATTATACCTTGGTCAAGGATCTTGGAATTGATACACTCGTTATTTTGGATTATGCAAATTCGAATTACGATGGGGGTAATTTTCCGCATACGGACGAAGGAATCGCCGGTTTTGCAGAATACTGTGGACGTATGGCGGCCCATCTCAAGGGGCGATGTCGTTATTATGAAATATGGAACGAATGGTCCGGGGCCTGTGGCATGTCCCAATTTGTATCGAAGGGGCACCATAATACGCCCGAGAATTATGTAAAGCTACTGAAGGCAGCCTCCGAAGCTGTTCGCAAGGCGGACCCGAACGCCTATATTATCGGTGGAGGTGGCGATCATCATGTCAGTCATTTCAAGCAGATAGAAGAAATGATGAAACTCGGAGTCATGAAATATTGCGATGCCTTTTCTGTTCATCCCTATGTTTATCCTCGAACACCGGAAGATGCAACGGTACGGGAAAATCTGCAAAAGGTCATTGATATTATGCGCGCAAACGGATGCGCCCATCCCAAACTATGGCTAACGGAACTGGGATGGCCGACCTATAGTGGTCTATCACGTGATCCCGCAATTGCCGCATCCTCCTTTACACTTGAAAATTATGGGTGTAGCCTCCATTTTACGCAAGTCATTTGTCAAGATGGATAAAATATA
>CAYUAP010000124.1:0-3382 GCA_964442735.1 uncultured Planctomycetaceae bacterium
ATCTCGGTAGAACCGAATGGTCGTGTAAAACCACTTCTTCTTTTCGGCAATGCCGTCGAGAAGGATGCCCCCAAAGAGGGGACACCTCAAGTCCTCTATTTCAAGCCGGGAATCCATCGCACAGGTAAAATCACCTTAACCGATAATCAAACGATTTATCTTGCAGGTGGGGCCGTGATCAAAGGTTGTATTTATGCCAAAGGGAAAAATATTACGATTTGTGGCCGTGGTATTTTAGCAGGCGAAGAATCCCCGCGTTTTAAAGGGCCAGGCCGATTTTTAATTGATTGTCAGAACTGTCAGAATGTTACGATTCGCGATATTACCATTCGTAATCCCTGGAGTTGGACTTTTGTTGTTTGGAATTGCGATGGCGTTACGATCGATAATGTTAAAATATGTGGTTCCCGAATGATTAATGACGACGCTCTCGATTTGGTCAATACGGAAAATGTTGTTGTCCGAAACTGCTTTTTCCGGACACAGGATGATAGTATTGCGATTAAAGGTATGGCAAAAATGACTCGCCCCTGTCAGAATGTTCTGATAGAACATTGTGAATTCTGGACCGACTGCGCAAATATCTTTAGAATCGGATATGAATGTGAAACGACTGGTATGCGGAATATTCGTGCCCGGGATATCGACGTTCTCTATTATAGTAAAAACTATCGAGTCCCCACTGATTATTGGGCCAACGCAATCTTCTGGTTACAGCCGAATCTTGAAGTTCTAATGGAAGATTGCCATTTTGAGAATATGCGTATTCGCTCCAATGGAGACAATATCATTATGCTAATGGCCAAACCAATGCGCTGCATATACGGTATCTATCAACAACCGGAACCAGGCACACTGCACAATTGTTCCTTTAAAAATATTCAGGTTTTCGGAGAAAAAAAGAACTTCAAGGGCATCCTGTACTTTAAAGGTGACAGCCCCAAGCATAATGTTGATAATATATTACTTGAATCAATAACCTATTTTGGTCAACCGGTTACGGAAAAATCGTCCTGTGTCGAAATCGGTGATTATGTCCAGAAGGTAATGTTCCACTGATAATATTCTCTTTTTTGTGTGCAAGTGGTATGTCAATTCAGGAAAAAGGCTGGAAATTCACCCCCCAGGAATCTTCCAACCTTTGCCGAAGAATATCTCGAAAACTACAAATCCCTAAAAAATTCATCAAGATCCATACAATTAAGCGCCTTCTTAAATAGTGCATCAATAACCTCAAGACTCGTTATGCTCTTAATTTTTTCCAGAATTTCTTCCGGCACCTGTTGAAAACGATTTTCTAATATGAGTATTATCCCTTCGATTTTCCCTTTAATTTCTCCTTTAATTTCTCCTTTTCTTTTATATTTTCTTTTAATTTTATCAAATATAGTAACCATTTTTTTCCTTTACTCAAGAAAATATACAGTATGGTGCATTCGATTCCCCATGAATTACAAATCCCTGGAGAATTCATCTAAATCTGTACAATTAAGCGCCTTCTTAAATAGTATCTCAATTACGTCAAGAGTTGTTAGGCTCCTAATTTTTTCCAGAATTTCTTCCGGCACCTGTTGAAAACGATTTTCTAATATGAGTATTATCCCTTCGATTTTCCCTTTAATTTCTCCTTCGATTTTCCCTTTAATTTCTCCTTCGATTTTCCCTTTAATTTCTCCTTTAATTTCTCCTTTAATTTCTCCTTTTCTTTTATATTTTCTTTTAATTTTATCAAATATAGTAACCACTTTTTTTCCTCCTTCTTTATCAAATGGATGATAGGCATCGCAAAGTATGGATATCTTCTTTTCGTTAATTTGACTGCTATTGGAAATGACATAGGCTACAATGGCATCGGCCAATAGCTGGTAATAATACTCGTTGGAATAGGGGGCAAACTCCGACAGTGCCTCTATTGTTATATCATTAATTTCCGGCAAGTGAATCGATTGCATAATTCGCATAATATACAGTAATTCCGGTGCGTCTTTATCAGAGAGCAATGCGGAGGAACAGGGATCGTTTAAATCGAGAATAATCGGTTCCATATTTAAATAGGAATTTTTGACAATCTTCATTTCCATTCGCATTTCCGGAGTATCCTTGTCTTTGGGTATCTCTATTTTACGATAAAGATCCTTAAGTCGGGATGGTCCCTTAAATTTTCCTTTCGCTTGATTGATTATAACTCCGATTGTCGGTGAAAAAAAGAAAATATCGATTGGTTTTGCCTCTTTTGATAGGAGATATTCCTCCCACAAAGAAAAAAAGGCATATCGAGCCGTTTGAAAAACGGTCATACGGTCTTTATAGGATTTATGTTCTAATATAATACGAAGTACGACTCCCGAATTATCGCCTTTATATGGAATAAAATAAATTAGGTCTGCCATATATTCATGATAGACATTATCCATTAAAGGAGCGGTTCGTATTTGTAATCGACTGATATCAAGCAATTCAAGGAAATTTGGAAGATTGTGTTTAAAAAGGGCTCGCGTAAAGATTTTTGCAAAAATCAGTATCGTAAAAACGTATTTAAAAAAACCATCATGTCTAACACGAAACGTTTTAATTAAATTTAAAATAGTCAATCGGACAAACGGATTTTCGGTTTGCCCGCCAACATCTGCCTTCTGCGAATCCCATGAATTTTCGTTATTATTGACCATGTCTTTTCCCATTACTAATTTAATATGCAATAATCACTACATGTCCATAAATATTTTAGCGTGAAAATTAAAATAAAACAAGATGTTTTTTTAGAAATAGATGAAAATATTTTTATGATAACTGTTTTTTATTCAATAATGAAATTTTCTTCGGTCCAGTTTTCATGGACAATTTATCCATGACAACTGGATTTTGTAATACCGGTCGTGTGATCAACATTTGGTTTGAGAATTTCCAGTTTTTTATCAATAGGTTGGAGCCGCATTGTTTTGGGCGGTACGAACCGGTACCTGTTGTTGATTGGGAACCCCCATGTTATTTTGATAAACCGTATTGGGTTGTTGTACCGGAACCTGTTGTTGAGGATTCTTTACCCCATTCGCCATTCCGGCCTGTTGATATTGTGGAGTTCCAACACCGTTTTGCATTCCGGCCTGTTGATATTGTGGAGTTCCAACCCCGTTTTGCATTCCGGCCTGCTGATATTGCGGAGCTCCAACCCCGTTTTGCATTCCGGCCTGCTGATATTGCGGAGCTCCAACACCGTTTTGCATTCCGACCTGCTGATATTGTGGAGTTCCAACACCGTTTTGCATTCCGACCTGCTGATATTGTGGAGTTCCAACCCCGTTTTGCATTCCGGCCTGCTGATATTGTGGAGCTCCAACCCCGTTTTGCATTCCGGCCTGCTGATATTGCGGAGCTCCAACCC
>CAYUAP010000124.1:3482-14099 GCA_964442735.1 uncultured Planctomycetaceae bacterium
GCATTCCGGCCTGCTGATATTGCGGAGCTCCAACCCCGTTTTGCATTCCTGCCTGCTGATATTGCGGAGCTCCAACCCCGTTTTGCATTCCGGCCTGCTGATATTGCGGAGCTCCAACCCCGTTTTGCATTCCTGCCTGTTGATATTGCGGAGCTCCAACCCCGTTTTGCATTCCGGCCTGTTGATATTGCGGAGCTCCAACACCGTTTTGCATTCCGGCCTGCTGATATTGCGGAGTTCCAACACCATTTTGCATTCCGGCCGTATTATTGACCGGAACCGTGGAATTTTGCTGATTCTGATCGTTATTATCGAACTGTCGTAATTTTGCACGTGTATTTTTTCGATAGTCACGTTGATTACTGTTTTGTACAAATGATAATTCTTCTTTAATGACTTCCTGATGATGTTGTTCGTTTTCCTGTCGCTTTTTTACCTGGAGAACGCGTTTAAGGTTTTCCGGTCTTTGAGGGACGGCAATAATAATCGGTTGTAAATCAAATGGGATTTCCATTCGGGATTTTTTACCGTTAAAACCAGGATCCGTTAAATCCACCGTAACGGTATAGGCTTCATAGGCTCCACGTCCATTGGGCCTAATTTGGCCTTTATATCGCTCAATTAACTGATTAATAGTCGGATCAAGTTCAATTCGTCCATCGGCCCGACTCGTACCATAGGAATCAAAACCACCAATTGTTACGAAACTGGATTCCCGATCATGAAATTCCCAGGCTTCAATATTCTTTTTCCGAAGGGCTTCACATAGCGCCGCCGCTTTAATTCCCGCTGTTTTTAACTTCGATTTCAATTCCTTTTCCGGTTTGCCGTTCTTCTCGTAGGTTGTATCGCCTGTAAAAGTCGCAACGCGTAACGTATACATCTTGTTGTTACGAAGTAAATTATATTTGCTGTCAGAATTGATTTTTTCCAAAAATGCATCAACAATACCATGTTGATTGTATAATTCTTTATCAATGAGCGGATTCGGAACGGCAATAGCACCACCTAATGGTCCATATCCTATATAATCTTTATCCTTTTTGGCTATTTCTTCAAATTTTCGAATCAAACTCAAACTGAACGGATCTTCTTTTAAGCATTCCGGCCGACTTCGTTTAACGGTTAATAATGTCTTCTGAAGACCAGGGTCGTCAATCTTGGGAAAAGTACCGACTAATACGGCATATTGTGTATCCGTGCCCGTATTATATCGATATTTTTTTGTCGAACCATTTTTTTGAGCCAACTTCTGGAGATCTGACTCGTCCGGATCGTATTTAAAAATATACGATTCCAGTTTATAACGCTTGCGCAGTTCATAAACAAGTTTGTTTGCATTACTTCGCGCGTCATCCCCTTGATATATTTTGACCATGATGAACCACATTCCATCGGAATCCTTGAGATAGTATTCCTGATCAGGATTGGCTTCCACTTTTTTTACTTTACTCTGAAAAAAATTGAATTCGGCAAATGTCACACTATTGAAAATTCCAAGCGCGACCATAAATAAAAGTACACGTATTAAATTATTGTGTTTCATTATCCTTCTGCCATTCTTCGATTTCATAAATTCCACCTGAAATACCATGGAGCATCACCAAGCAACGAAGCCAAGGATACCTTTTTGTCCACCGCTATTGTTTATTGGACTTTTTTAATTCGAAATCTCGTTATTATCAAGTCCGGTAAAGTACATTTTTGCAGGTTTTCGAACCCATTCTTTATGTATCCTTTTACTACAAGAATACACTCTACTCTTTATATCGGATTTATCGTTTGTGTGCATTAGATAAAATCTACCGATAATTTAGCACAGAAGGTATATCGGCTATAAAGGTATACCGGCTATAAAGGTATACCCGCTATAATTAAGGGCTATTCATGAAACTCGTATTTGAAATTTTCCAGCCGTCCCTGGATTGGTGGTTAAAATGGACAAGTTACTATCACAAAACATGGTCAATCAGGAGGTTTACGCCTTTTGGCAAACGGTGATATCTACCTGAAAGCGCGTGGTTTGAGTCGTCTGTTTCCCCGTCTGTCTGTCAAAAAAACAAAATATATCATATTGGTCAATGAACAGGAGGTCTTTTCCGGTTTTTAGACTTTATATTTATACCAAACAGAGGAGAAACGAATTGAAAACCTGCATAACCAGGATATCCGAATTCAAGATTTATCGGATTTTACCATCGAGGTCCCGGTCCTGGATGGGGATGTGGCCCGTAGAAAGGATGGGGAGCAGGAGCAGGTGGTCCAAATATTGGTAAAACAAGTCCTATTCCAACGGACGGCTTTTTTTCTTCGACCACTATTGTCGTACGTTTACGTGGGTCCGGAATATTTACATAAACGGTTTGAATATCATTTTCCTGATCGATAAAACGCAACATGATTTTATCATAATGCTTTTCCAGTTCCTCTTTCTCCAGAAGAGCAACTCCATCAATATGGGTAATGACAGAACCGGTCATATAGGTCGGCAGCGGCGAATCATCGTAAATTTTCGTAACACGAAATCCAATGTCGTCTTCAACGAAATAGGCTCGAAAATTTGGACTGTAGTATTTACTCTTAATCTTCCAATTGGAGAAAAATGATTTTTTTGTCGTTTTTGCATTAGCATAATATTTAGGCTCTTCCGGCGTATAAACAATCGATTCATCGGAGTTCCTAACGGTTTCCTGAACAATAATCGGTTCCTGATTGGCAACGGTTGACGTCTGAATGGAACTATACGCTGGTATTGCAGTCTGATTGGCTTTATACACGGTATTATTTTGTGGAACGGCTTCTGTTGCAGGAACGGTATAGCCAACGCTATTGGCGGTATTACTGACCGCTGTTGTCTGCTGTGAACCGGATACTCTATTCTTCATGGTTAGAAGATATATCAGAAATTCATCCCGAACTTTACTATTTAGTTGATAGGGATTCGTTATTGTTTGTTGAACCATGTTCTCCAAGGTTGATCCATCATTGAGAATAACGGCCCGTTCCGCCTGAAGAACCTGTCCATTGAGAAGCATACTCGTTTGTGAATCTACGGCTATGGAAAATTTCGGCTTCGGGAGTGGATTATTTTTCCAGTCTTCATCAATGGTGGCAAACTGACTGGTTAATCCGTTCCGATTGAGTGCCGTTGCCGCCTGACGTACCTGTTGAAGTGCTGTGGCATCATTTTTATAAAGTGCGGTTTTATAGGCAAGACAGAGAAGACCGTCCGCAGATGCTGAAGGATGAATACCTTGATACTGTTTTTCCGCCTGGGCCAATTGTGAAACCATTCCTATTAATTGAATGGGATCAAACGACTGAACCGCACGGTGGATATCGGCTGTCTTAATCACCGCCTCCCAATTCACCTGCTGTCCTTTTGTTTCCGTAGACAGTGCATTAGGGGATTGACCGAATGTCCTATTCAAACAAACGACTGTCAAACACAAAATAAATAAAACTAAATTTTTCATAATATATCCTTAACTGGCTCAAAAAACAGCTTGAAATCGGGGGATAAACGGCGTTAACAGGCTTCTATTGAGCCCCCCTTTTAACAATCGGCTTGATTGTATTATAATCATAAAGTATTTTTCGATATGAGAAAAGGTCAAAATTCAAATTTTCTAAAGAACATTAAAGGTTAGCCATGTTTACCAGTGTTTCCAATCCAAAGGTCAAGGGAGCGATTCATCTTAAAGAGAGTCGTATACGTCGTCGTGAAAATAAATTTCTGGTCGATGGTGTTCGTGAAGTATTTCGTGCCTGGCAATCGGGCTGGCATTTCATTGAAATTTTTGTCCAAGCGGAATCAGACGAAGGGATGGTCGGTAACCCGGAGGCTCGACATTATGAAGAACTGAATAAATTTGTCCAGGAGTTATATCAGGAGAAAATTCCTGTCTGGCGGGTTAGTCCGCAGGTCTTCGAAAAAATCGGTTTTGGAGATCGCAACGAGGGAATTGTGGCCGTTGTCGAAGGACAGACCTTATCTCTTGCGGATCTGGAATATAAACTTCCGGAAGCTCCTTTAATTGGCGTTTTAGAGGGAATAGAGAAACCAGGTAATATCGGAGCCGTGTTCCGAAGTGCCGACGGAGCAGGGCTGGATGCTATGATTTTGGTCGATTCCGGTTCCGACCTTTATAACCCCAACACAATTCGGGCCAGTTTGGGAACTCTATTTCGCATTCCAACCGTTGTGACCACTGCCGAAGAGGCGTTTCACTGGCTGATTCGTTCCAAAATTCAAATAGCGGCCGCGTTATGTGGTGTTTCTGTTCCGTATACTTTTACGGACTATACCCAGGGAACTGCTATCGTTTTGGGAAATGAAGCAGATGGTCTGACTCCTATCTGGACAAAACCTGTTGAATCGGAACCGGGAATAATGGGAATCAAAATACCCATGCTTGGTATTGCTGACAGCCTGAATATTTCAAATGCAGCCGCCATCCTCTTTTATGAAGCGCGACGACAGCGACAGGAAAAATTTTATAGATAACATCCGGATATTAAATACAATAATATTATACTGTACGACGTTATAAATTCGGCATTTCCTGGAGCACGGACGTCTCCTCCGCATCCTCCAAAACAGGCGTCTCGTCTGTTTTGAAAAATGGACTTTTATAACGACCTTGAGTATGAATACAATGGATATTTAAAGAAGATCAAGTGAATTCCCTCGTTCGAATTCGAGTCGTTATTAAAATTCTCCATTAAAATTCTCCAATAGTCCCTTCTGTTTTCATTCAATTTTTCTGTCGTTTTAGTCGATAAAATCGTTATCGTTGTATTTTCGGTAATAACAGGAACATGGAAACTGCATTCATTGGAAGCAGGATAGAATGAAATTAAGGTCAGGGTGTTGTCGTCTTTCGAGGCAGGCGAAATCGGTCCCATACGTAAAAGGGGTTTACCTT
Organism: uncultured Planctomycetaceae bacterium; assembly: GCA_964442735.1. Lineage (GTDB taxonomy): Bacteria > Planctomycetota > Planctomycetia > Pirellulales > Thermoguttaceae > JAUNBG01. Next base: position 8,411 of record CAYUAP010000124.1, read on the forward strand.
TTTCCGTATCTGTTCTGTCTGTGGCTATTGATTCTGTGGCTATTGATAATGGTGAATAGAGCATGTTTTGCCCAGGAGAAGTTGAATATTGATGATATTCAACAATTTTCGGAAAAAACATCTACAATTAGCCAATCGACGGAAGAACTCTATAACAAGGCCCAGGATATTGCAAACCACCAAACGGAACAAATTGGTCCGGTCAGTCCTAAATTTCAGCCGATGGGAAATCTGTGTAAAAACAGGGAGGAATTGGTCCGGAAGAGTCTCGCGACATTTAGCCCCTATTTTAATCTCTTTCAGAAATATGCGTTAACCGATAGTTGGTCTGTTCAGATTAAGAAATCGATAGAGGATATCATTCTGTCGTTGGAGGATCCGCAAACGGCGCGCCTGCATATTAAAGAACTTCAAGTACAACTATGTTATTTAGAACAGTTAAAAAACGAATTAATTCGTAATGGTCAAATATCGAATTCACAGAAGAGTAGTGCATTATCTCCGAAGAAGGATGTCTCCTTCCAGGATTACGATAGAATTATTAGTCAGGTGGCGGTCGATTTGCAGTTGCCGAATAATAACAAGCAGAAGTCTTCCGACATTTCTCAACTGTCAGAAATAAAAAAAGAATCCCTCTTTACAACGAGATATAAATTAGCGAATCAACTGGAAATAATTGATTCATTTCGATATACAATGGATCGGCATATTTATATGTGGACACTTGTTTTGTCCTGGTATGAAGTATGCAATGCCAATCATTTGATTCTTCCGCGAAATCTTTCCAGTGATGATATCCGATATTTACAAAAAGCGACGGAGTCTGTTCGTAATTATTTTGGAGTCAGTGACATAGGTAAAGCATGGCGTCAGGGATTTGAAATTGACCTTCTCCTGAATGAACTTCAATATATTCATCAGTTACAGACGACTGCTCCTGTCTTCGTTCCGGTTTCAGGCAATGGTACAAACCGGCAGATTAGCGGCGAATCCCGAAAAAAAATGCTTGACGAACGATTGCATTTTCTATATGAACGTATTAACTCAATATCTTTTAAGACACAATTCACGCCCATGACAACGGACCAGAAGGCTCTTTTCCAAAAAGAGCCGTTGTTGGGGTGGTGCCGTTCATTAAAGAAGTATACATATGACATCAGTAATCCGATCGATCTGTTGTATGCGTTTGAAATCTATGAAAAGTCGGGAGGTTCCCAGGCGGGAGAGCGACTTTTCCAACTTGCATGGAATATGAAATGTTCCCGATCCGAGGTTTGTCGGCGCTTGGGAGAAGCTATCGATGTTATTTACAATAATCCAAATACTAAAGTTTACATTTCTGAAGTTTTAATCAATCGACTTCTTCCGATACGGGACCCGGAATTCGATGTCGTTCAAGAAACTGTTTTGGATAATCCGGTGGCAGGGCAACGTCGAACGGACACACAGGTTTTAATGGAGTTGGTTCCTAGTCCCGATAGATTACTAATGAATTTATTGATTCAGGGCCGAATCATTGCGTCGACTTCCAGTTCGTTTTTTCCAGCAACTGTTTATAATCAGAGTTACGCAACCTATATGGGGCGAAAGACGTTGGAATGGCGAAAATACGGTATTGTCAGTAATCCGACCGATGTGCAGGTCAATAACAGCAACGAATTACGGGACGTTCAGACGGACGTTGATTTTGTCCCGTTAATTGGTGACCTTCTTCGTGGTGTGGCCAAAGGCCAATACGAACTGAAGCAGGCTGATATTGAACGGGAAACAAAATCGAAAATCGTGCAGCAGGTTCGTTATCGGGTAGATCGCGAGGTTAATGAACGGTTTGATGTCGTCAACGAACGTATGAAGGATCGTTTCTTCGGTCATTTGGAGCGTTTGGGACTTGACTTAAATATACAGAAGGCACGAACGACGGAAGATTGGCTTTTAGCCTCTCTTCGATTACAATCGGGGCGTTCTCTGGGAAGTCAAATGGTAGAGCCTCCGACCATGCCAGGGGCCTTTGCCGACCTCAAGCTCCATGAATCGACCATTAATATCTTTTTATCGCGTATGGAATTGTCTGGTAAATCCTATAATATACCACAGTTATTACATCATATCGGTGAAAAGATACAGACACCGTCCTTTATGGCCAATACGGAGGTCAATCAGGATCTTTTATTGACATTTGCGCAGGAAGATCCGATAACGGTACGTTTTATGGAAGACAGAATAAAACTGGTTTTTCAATTCGACTCGATAGAGCTTAAAAACCAGACTTGGTCGGACATAACCGTAACGATTTCCTATCGTCCGGAAGAAAATGAGGAGGGACGCTCCCAACTCGTCAGGGACGGGCTGATCGAATTGGAAGGTCCTTTAAGTATTCGTGCTCAAATTCCATTGAGAGCCATTTTTGCCAAGATATTTCCTTCGGAAAAAACGATTGGTCTGGAGCCCCCTCTATTTCGAACGGACGAGCGTTTCGCGGGACTGACTACTGGATTATGTCGTGTTTCTCGCGGTTGGTTTGCCATATCGATTGTACGTCCAACTAATATCATTCTCTATCGTTATCAATAATGGAATTACTTTAAGAAATAATTAGTTCACCATATTCATCGGTTGTTTTCAGGGTAATCCAATCATCGACAGTGGGAGCTGGGTTGGTGGTGTACTGCCAGTCGAATTGAGTAGCACCATCCGGAACGGAGCATTCCAATTGAATTGTATTGGCGTCTATTGCTTTTGCTGAAAAATCACTGGGGGCGGTTATAGTCATATTCGGTTTCTCCTTTCAGTTCAATCTCTAATGTAGACGATGTATTTGAGTTGAAGTTTTTCTTCTGTCTCAAATACAAATGTATAGACAACGAGATAATGTCCGCAATGGGGAAACGGATCGAAATTTTTTGTCGAAGGCGTGTGTACGAAATTATATCCGATAGTATCTGTTGTCCAATTGTAATCAACAACGGGAATTTTGAGGCAGGCGGGCATTTTATTGACCGAAACATTATTATGCCCTGTTACGATGGCTTCCACTTCCTGAAAAAGATTGGCTCCTTTTTCATAAATGGTATAATTTACGGATGTTATTTCCGAGGGAAGCAGTACTCGTTGTTTAACGGTTTCCAGGCGTGCCAAAAAATAGATTCCCTCGTTTCGGCGGATATCGATTCTCTGATTGGAGGTCACAGCTCGAACAACGTTCAGTTGAGATAGCCAGGCGGTATCGGTATTCGATATGGTTGTATTATCGATTAAAGCCCGAAAAGAACAGGTGGTATTGGCGGTAATCGTCGATGTTGTACAAACCACTCGGGCGGGCGGTATATCCAGTGTGAACATTCCATTTGCCGTCTCCGTTGTGGGGTCGATAATCACGAACCAATAGGTGGAGGATGGTACAAGATTATTGATTACTGCCGTCGTACTTGTACCTGCCTGATTATCGATAGTGGTACCGTTCGTGACTTCCTGACCACTTGTGTATTCAGGATCACTACTGTAATAACATATCAATTCGGACAGTGGCAATGAACTCAAGTTCAGAACGCCACTGCTCCAATCCGCGCTTGGTATATCGGTACCGAAAACGAGTGTTGGTGTTAATACTGACATGATTCATCGTCTCCATTCTGTTCCTCGGGGGCCATCGCTTTTGTTTCTGTCGATGGTTCTACCTGATTGGTAACTGGGACGGATTCTTTCTTCGTCGCATTTTCCTTCATATCATGAATGATTTCCAGATGCGTTTCGATTACTTCCCGATGTTTAAAAAACCATTGTAAAAAACATTTTATGAACATTCTAATTTTATTCATTTTTCTCCCTTGTGAAAATTATAAATATTCCGTCGAGACACTATCCCTATAGAATTTCATAAAATAATAAAAAAAGCAAGATCTAAACAACAAATGAAGTCAGATATGGATGTTATCCACTTTTTTGAAAGGAAATATTTTGGAAGGAAATATCTTGTCATATTTACGGAATATGGTACATATTATTATATTACACATTATTAATGGAAGAATTTATGCTCCAAATTTGAAAATTTAGAAAATGTACGGTAAAAATGAGAATATTACACACATCCGACTGGCATTTGGGATTAAATTTTTTTTCCCATCGACGTGACGAGGAATTATCGGCGTACCTTCAATGGCTTGTAAATATGGTAAAAGAAGCGAAGGTGGATGCTCTGCTTGTTGCTGGCGATATATTCGATTCGACGACGCCGGGAAACATCGCGCAAAAGCAGTATGGTGATTTTCTCGCCTGTATGTTGGAAACTCAATGTCGTGATATTATTATAACCGCTGGAAATCATGATTCCGCCGCACTTCTTAACACGAATAAATCGATTTTTAAAAAATTGAATATTCATGTTGTCGGAAACATTTCCTTTGATCATCCGGAAGAGGAAATTATTGTTCTTTATGATCATGAAAAACGGTCGAACGATCAAGAGAGACGGCCGTTGGCTATTGTCTGTGCGGTTCCTTTTATACGAGAAAGCGATGTACCGCCCATTTCAACCGAAGGAGACTGTGGTGGAAGAGACGAACGTTTAAAGGAAGGAATTCGACTACATTATAAAATGATTGGCGAACTCGCGGAAAATATGAGAAATGATTTTCGTGAAAAAGGAAGAATTACGTCCGACATCCCAATTATTGCCATGGGCCATCTTGCTATGGTCGAGGGAAAGGTTACGAAAGACGACAAGGTTCGAAAAATCTTTATTGGTAACCTGGAGGGATTAGCTGTCTCGATTTTTCCATCTTGTATCAATTACGTTGCCTTGGGGCATTATCATGTGCCGCAAAAGGTCAAAAATTTCGAAAATATTCGGTACTGTGGTTCGCCCATTCCGATTGGTTTTGGAGAAGCCGATCAGGAAAAACAGGTTTTAATTATCGATTTCGATGGTACACGACCAACGGTCACACCGCGTAAAATTGACCGTTTTCGGGATATGGCCGTTCTCTCCGGCAATCTCGAACAAATCCTTGAAAAAATCCTTGAACTCAAAAAAAACAATAGTAACGCCTGGATCTCTGTTATTTGTACGGAAAATGAATACATTGCCGAGTTCCAGGAAAAAGTGGAAGAAGCCGTTAAAGATACGGATATCGTATTGGGCTCCGTTCAATATCGGAGACTGGAGAATATTTCTCTTGACGAATCCAATCATGACGAAGGAATTGACGAAATCAACGAAATTGACATGTTTCAGCGCCTTCTGGATAAATCTGATCTGTATACTCCCGAATGTAAAAGTATGATGAAATTACTCTACGAAGAAGTTTTGCTTGAAGTTCAACAGGAAGATAATGATCCTGGAAAACAATAATCCTGAAAACAATAATCCTGAAAACAATATCACTGGAAAACAATATCACTGGAAAACAATATCACTGGAAAACAATATCACTGGATAACAATATCACTGGATAACAATATCACTGGATAACAATGTTATATGACATTAGGAGTAACCGTTCACGGATATAAAGTGAAACCACGGATAACACTGATTTTCACGGATAGTTTTTTGATAAACAAACTTTTTATGATAATATTATTTATTATACTAGTGGTTGCGAACACTTAAAAAAAAGAGTTGACTGGAACGCAGACGTCTCGTCCGCAATGCCGGGAAAACAGGCGTCTCGCCTGTTTTATTCCCAAA
>CAYUAP010000125.1:0-14033 GCA_964442735.1 uncultured Planctomycetaceae bacterium
TTTTCCAAACAGGCGAGACGCCTGTTTTGGAGAATACGGACGAGACCTGCCTGCCGTCAGGCATGGCGTCCGCGTTCCAGTCTTGTTTTTTGTGAAAATGTTGGTTAAAACTTTACGTTTTTTGGAATAGAAGAAAAACAGGCGAGACGCCTGTTTTCCCGGCAGTGCGGACGAGACGTCCGCGTTCCAGTCTTGTTTTTTCTGTGATAATGATGGTTAAAACTTTACGCTTTCTGGAATAGAAGAAAAACAGGCGGGACTTCTTTTTGAGGATGCGGACGAGACCTGCCTGCCGTCAGGCATGGCGTCCGCGCTCCAGTCTTGTTTTTCTGTGAAAAAGTTGGTTAAAACTTTACGTTTTCTGGAATAGAAGAAAAACAGGCGAGACGCCTGTTTTCCCGGCGATGCGGACGAGACGTCCGCGCTCCAGTCTTGTTTCTTCTGTGATAATGATGGTTAAAACTTTACGCTTTTTGGAATAGAGAAAAAACAGGCGAGACGCCTGTTTTGAGGATGCGGACGAGACGTTTACATTCCAGTCTTGTTATTTTGTCAAAAGCCGAATAATGGAATTTTCTCTATTAAAATTAATAGGAGTATTTCTCTCCCTGATTAGCAGAACTCACTGAAAGATATACATTGGACGAAACAGTTTCCGACATGAATCGAACCGACCCGTCACTAACCCCAACGTTGACGCCTCCGGCATGATGACTCGACCAAGCCCCCATTGTCTTAAATGGACTAAAACGCGCGGTACCACTGGTCGTCGAAGTGTCCCCCCGAGCCTGCGCCTGCGGTCCGGCGTTAATAAAGAATCGCGCCGCAACGTTCTTAACGGAACAGGTACTCCAATATCCCGTACCAACGGTCGGCGAAACAACGTACGTCCCCCGATGCCAACCCCGATATCCTTTATAACCGTTCCAACCGATCTCCATAAACGCACTCGTATTCGATAGTCCATCGGTAACAAAGGCCATATTACGATGATATTCGACATTCATCAGACCATTGGCTGTAATTTCGCCAGTATCGGTTCGAGTCGTAATACGCGTGTATTCGACCGCAGGATTACTGTCCGGAATCGTGCCCCCAGCACCACCTACCGCGTAATAATGGGTCGTATACCAGGATGTTTCCGTCCCACTTCCTGTTGACATGATCTGCGAACTGGATGGACAAAGTACCGCTGTCAGTCTGTTTTTGGCCACTTCTGAATTGGGCGCCACTCCATAATTCTTCGACCAATCAAGCTGGGAATAAAGTGCCGACATTTCAATATACGGAAGTAACTTGCTAAAAACGCCCATATGATGTACTCCTCCTGTAAAGGTCGCAAAATATCCATCATTTGGAAACGCGTTATTAATATCGTGATAATTATGCAACGCAAGACATAACTGCTTTAAATTGTTCGTACATTGCATACGACGCGCCGCTTCCCGAGCCGCTTGTACCGCAGGAAGTAAAAGCGCTATTAAAATTCCTATGATTGCTATAACGACCAATAACTCGACCAACGTAAAACCACAAATTTCTGCCCGTGATCGATTCTGAATAATAATGTTTTTCATTTAAGACCCCTCTTAATACCTCTATATACAAATAATAAACAGCAGCCGCTAATAAATAGCAGCTACTAACAAAAATAAATATCAATAAACAAATAACGCAAACGATAGCGTATTCTACTTTTGCTTCTTTTTAACCGGAACTTCAATCGTTAAAACCTCTCCAGCATTGATTTTCTTTTGAAAAGTGTAATCCGGGAAGAGCTTGCTGACCTGCTGGTCAGGATCGTCCGCAGGAGCCTCAGTGAACCCCTCAATTGTAATTTCATACTCGCCCGGCGTAATACCATATTTACCAATAATATTAAATTTACCGTCTTTTATAGTTTGTATGGCACGAGCCCCCTCCGCTTTAGGAATTAAGGTAATCGTTCCCAGAGCAAGAGGCTTTCCATCATAGGTAACCGCTCCCTGAATCGGCTTTTTCTTTTCACCACAGCCAAGAGCAAGAAGGGATAAAGTCAATACCAAACATAACAGTAAAAAATTTCTCCTATTTTTCATTATAAACCTCCATTATTTAAATTTTAATATTTCCCGTGCATGTCGGGCAAAATGGCCACGTAAATCGTTCGTATAGGCACGAAGAATCGCTTCCCCTTTGCCATCAACGTCGCCACAACGATATAGGGCACGAGCAACAGAAATTTCCACCAGAGAATTACGACGCGCCGCCTCCTGGGTCGTATTGAATTTGCCAGCCAAACGATCAAATTCCTTCGCTTTTTCAATGGAATCATGAACATAACCGGTAATATCCGGTTTATCAAGAAGTTTGGCCAAAGCGTCCGCCGCCCGAGGTCCGCCAATACTCTCCAAGGCAATAGCAACGGCACGGAAATGCGAAAACTCGCTTTTTGCGGTTAAAAGTTTTGTCTTCGCAATAATAGCCTCAAGCCCTTGAGCAGCTTTCGTTCTCCCCAACATGAGGATCCATTGGTCCAAAGGACTCGTAGCCGCCCCAGCCTGTCCCATTCCCCGGAAGTCCCAGCCTTTATCCCAGTCAGACATCTGCTCGATTTTTTTAATAATGGTATCCGCACCAATTGGATCCCCCAATGTAGCCGCTGTTTTCGCATAAATAAATTTTCTGTTAAAATCATTCTCTTGAAGATAGGCGGCCCGAACAAGTGGACGCGCCTGCTCCGGATACCATAGAACACGCGAAACGTCCTCGCGAAATCGCTCCGGAAGTGTTCGAACCCATTGAGGAAGACACTCTTTATCTTTACCATAATTGTCTTCATGCTTCATAACTTCCGACTCAAGATTACCGATATCAACCAAATGTTTTTGCAAGTTCCGAATGTCCAGATTGCGAATATTTTCACGAGGCTTCGGAGCTAACATGGCCGCCGCCACACCAATGGCATATCCTTGATTCTGAAGATCCGGCTGCATACGGACAATGGGAAGTGCATCCCTATGACAACTCATGGCAAGACCAACGACAAAAATACCGTCCAGACCTTTAGGAATACAACTTCGATACGGGACGTAGGCATGATATTTCAACGGATGCGGATGATTCAAGTCCATATACGGATCCGTCGTGAATCCATGGGTATCGTAATCACTAAAACTATAGACAATAGAGTCCGGATAGGTTCGACCATTAATCTGATCCAGAGCAGTAAAACAGAAATCACCAATAATTTGGCGTCTTTCACGTGTACCAAGAAGTTTTCCCTGATCAAAAGCGTCTGGATATTTCTCCTTTGCGTAAACGAAAACATGGGTACCGTCCATAATATCGTTTTCGTCGACGAACATGAAGTCGGTATTTGTATAATCCGCCCCAAGATTACGCGGAGCCAGTCCGGCCCCTTGAACGGAAATCTCCCGATCATCAATAAAAAAGGTTTTTGCGCCTGCCGCAACGGCAATATCACCGTTCCCCGTAGCATCGATAATAATCGAGGCCCGAATAATGCCAATACCATTCGGTGTTGCCACAAGAACTCCACGAACCCGTTCTGCATCTACTAAAGCCCCAATCCCCAAAATACCATACCAGACTTCGGACCCCGCCTGTGCTAAATGCGATCGCCACCAATGTATTCGCGATTCAATCGGCCACCGACGCAACCCGTCCTGAACCTCTTTTGTAAATCCGGTAACGTTTCCATACCAGTAGGAAGCAATCGCGCCCGCAGTGCCAGTTCCCCCCAAATCATGGAGATGCTCAATTACCAACGTTTTCGCGCCAAGTCGCCCCGCCGCAATTCCCGCCGGCGCGCCACTCGTTCCCCCCCCAACAACGACGACATCATATGTTCCCAATACAGGATAACATCGCTCCGGATCTTTAACAGAATCTTGTATCGATTGATATCGCTTCACAGGATAGGTCTCGCAAATATCGCCCGGTATTATTGTCTCGACCCCGTTTTTTAAATCTCTTTTTTGAACCGTAATCCCCGAATGATTCCCGGAGATATTCATTTTTTTGGCCTCCTGGGCAAGAGTACGTCCTTTCTTCCGCCATTGATCAAGTGAAATAAACTCCTGGTCGTAATATATTTCATCAGCGGTAAACGCCTGATCCGGAGACCAAAGTGCCAAACGAATCTGCTCTTCCACTTTTGCCCGAAATGGTAAATTATCAACGGTAATGCCCTCCGGAACGTTTACGGTTATTCGATAGTTAATAATCGGAAACTCGTTTCCCAGTTTTTCTTCACCAGGCTTCTTCCTCTGACCATAAAAAGATTCTCCCAACGTTTCGGACCGCACCTCTTTTAACAGTGGATAGCACTTGAGATCCGGCTTTTGGGCCCGAGCCCCAATCACAACGAATTGCGCCTCTTTTAAAGAACGTATTTTGGGACGCGCGTCCAGAATTTTTTTCGCAATAATCGCCTGACGCCCACTTCGATTGATAATTTCCATTCCCACAGTTGTCCCCTGTTCATCAGACAACGGAGCTCCAACAAAAGTATTATATAGAAATGGAACGTTCGCTTTTAACAAGGTTTCATCAAGAAGATATTTAATATGTAAAGGGCGCGGAAGTTTAATCTTTTTCTCCGTATCCTTTAGCACCTGCTTTTCATATTTCCGCGCCAGAATGATCAGTTCCCCTAAAAGGAGTCTGTCAACATTCGGTATACACTCAAGTTCGAGTTTTAAATACCGCGTTTTCATGACTTGAGGAAACAGAAGTTGAAACGGAACAATATCATCTCCTTTTTCTGTCGATTCCAGTTTTTTCTCCAAGGTAAACGGAACAGGCGATGTCCAGTTTTTATTATCGGTACTTGCGGAGAAGGTGACTTTAGCAGTTCCAAACTGTTTTGGACCACGTTCACGCCGCATAAAAGTTAAAAGAGTAATCTGTTGGAATTCCTTAACCGCCCCTAAATCGACTAATATTGCGCCGTTACCGTTAATCTGAAGTGAATCCTGGACAGGATTGGCGTAAAATTTATCACGAAGTCTTCCCACCCCCTCCACTTCACCATGGGAAGAACCAATGTTCCCGGAAATAGTATATTTGTAATCTAATCGGTCCGCAAACAGAACAAAATCTTCCAGTTCATTATCGACCTGAACCGATCGCATTTTATCCTCCAGAAGAGCTTGCCCTAAAGGATCGTTTCCGTCTTCCCCCACTTCCCCCCCCAGACGCAAGGTTGCGGTCCGATCTTCACCAAGATAGGGATGCGATGTTACCAGAAAAACACTTACCCCCTGTTGAGCAGCTTCAACCGCCGCCGCAACGGCTCCCGTCGATCCGCCAATAACTAAAAGATCAACGTTCCGTACAACGGGAAGTGAACGTTCCGTCTGCCACACAACTTCTTCCGCATTTGCCACATTTATATTGTGTAAAAGAATAAAAAAACTTGCATATAAAAGAACAATTCCTTTTTGGTATCTATTCATGTTCCCTCCAAAATGAAAATTTTCCAATACATAATTCCAAATATAATTCCAAATGGAAATTTGGTACAATTGAAAACAGATTAAAATAATAGTAACCATTCACAAACGATTTTGGAACCACGGATAAACACTGATAGTCTGCCATAAAATACAATTTTTACAATAATAAACTAACATTTTAACTATTATAATAAATAATTTTATCATAAAAAAGTTTGTTTGCCAAAAAACTATCCGTGAAAATCAGTGTTATACGTGGTTTCACATTATATCCGTGAATGGTTACAAATAATATTATACCTAAAAATATAGAAATGCACAATAAACAATTCTTTAAAATATAAAAATTTCAAGATTAGGAATCAAATAGATCCCAACAACAAGTCATAATCGTCATATCATATTACTCTATAAAATATCACGTTGTTTCAGAATAAATAAACAACTTGATTTTTTGAGCACAAATCACGAATAAAAACAGTCTTTTACGAGGTGTAATACATTTATCATGACTTCCGGTCAACATTGTATTTCATTTGATTGTATTTCATTTGATTGTATTACACTTGATTGTATTTCATTGATAATTTCAGTCATACAAAAGTCAAGAACAAGTGTGCCCCCCTGTTTTGTCGGGACAGGGACAAGAAGACCGTATCCCCGTCAGTCCTTTTTCGTCCCCCTCCCGGCTACTTCTTTTTCCGGCTACTTCTTTTTCCGGCTACTTCTTTTTCCGGCTACTTCTTTTTATAGAAGACAAGCGACAAGGAACGCTTGGGAAGAGTAACCTGCCAGTTGGCAAAATCACTTCCCTTAACCGTCTTTTTTACACCGTCATAAAAATCAAGTTCATAATCGGCATTGGCATCGATATGACCAAGATTAAATGTTTGAGTTTCTTCGGAAGCATTGCCACGACGGAAGATGATCACAAATCCATCGTTTTGATCCGGACGATCACACTGCCAGCCACACCAACATGAATTATCACAGGTGGATTCGTTCGTTAGCGGATAATAATCACCCATGTAAAAAGGTTTCATACGATCGGCAATCGCGAAAACCTTCTTGAACCATTGAGTTTCTTTATCACTGAATTTTCGACCGACAATTCCGCGGTCGAAATCGGAAGGTGTAATAACAGTTCCAGACGAAATAATACTAAAGGCGGCATAGTCATCACCGACAGGAACACAATTGAATTCGCATCCCTGGAAAGGCAGGTAGGGAAGAAGGTTCAAGGAGGTGGACTGTCCGAGTAAAAAAGCGTAATCATTCGGTTTTGGTCCGATATAATAGTCACTTCGGCAATAGGTATGTGCCCGTGTAATCATTTCTATATCGATTCGCCGCCCCCCGGACGCGCAATTCTCCTGAAGGATATTGGGAAACCGCAGACGCATATCGTCCAGGAACTTGTACATACCAGCAATATGTTTGGCCTCCGCAATGCCAATACGATCAGGATTTTTTTCATTGAGACCATTCCATTCACCGGCCGGATCCATATTGAAATCCTGTCGGTAGATATCAATATGATGTTTTTCAATAATACCATAGATGATATTTTGAATCCATTTTAAAGCCTCTGGATTCCCCATATCAAAGAGGTGTCCATTAACATAGTTGGGATGTTCCTTGTAAATCGGCATACCATCGGCGACACGTTCCGGCTCGAACCAGAGAAGAAGTTTCATTTTGGCCGCATGAACGGCATTTGCGATGGGAAGAAGATCCCCGGTCGGATGGGTAGTCGTATTAATCCGCCAGTCACCAACGAATCGAGACCAATTCGGTCCACAGTTTCCGTAATGTTCGTCTTCATGGGGAGCCCCATACCATCCGGCATCAATCCAATAGGTGTCAAACGGGAATTTGTTGTCGATCACATACTGAAGAATGTCGCGCATCATTTCGGGCGTTTTATTCCCCCCACCACAAGCAACCGCGAGAATCGGAGCTATAACGTTTCCCTTGGTGTCGCGCGGTACTTTATTGGCAATCATAAAACGATGGACTACTGTTTTAAATTCATGACGAGTCATTCCTTCACGTGTGAAAACCGTTATCGAAGGCTGAAGAATCGTTTCTTTTGGAAGGAGTTTAAAGTTTGTCCGATTCATACCGATTCGAAGCGCTATATTGCCTTTATGCTCGAATTGTGCCTTCCAGGCCCCGGTCCAGCCAATGGCGAACAGATATCCGTTTTTCGCGAAATCGTTGTAATTCAATTCAATAAAAGGAAAAACCTCGTTGGAAGAACGACCACTCGGTGTCGTAAAAATATGGCTGTGTCCGTTAATCAATTCGACTTCAATCGGTGAAAAATCGTCCGCACGACAGAACGAACCACGGAAGGTATTGAGCCGAACAATGCCACTGGAACCGCCTTTATCATCCGTCCGAAACTTCGAGTTTGGAAAAGATAATACCGTATCCAACGTTTGAAAATCAGCAATAATACCTGTATCTTCCCGATCAGAAAGATTCGTTAAAGAAACGGCATATTCCATGACCGGATATTTTTTATAGGTCTTTCCTGTTAAACAGACCTGAAGTTTTTTATCCGGTGCGGTTAAGGTTTTCGTCCATCGATCATATTCGGCGGTCCCCTTCTCTTTTTTAAGTTCAACGGTAAATGTCCCCAAATCGGCGGCTATACCATTATAGGTAAAAGACGGAGTCGCAAACCGCAATTCGTCCGTTCTCCCTTTGGTGGGAAGAATAAAGACGACTATTAGTGTTAATAATATCAATAGTCGTTTCATAAAGTCTACTCCTTGATTCTAAAAGGTTCAAAATTCCGCAAAAGTCTGGCCACACACCAGAAAATTCCATAAAAATCGGATTTTAAGAACCGTTCTGTTATTGTTTTTTATTAGTGATAAAATAACAAACGCCGACAAAGTCTGCCGAAGGTTATCGGTCCATTATAACAGACAGCCGTGGAGTTGTCAAATAAAAGCATTCATAGGAAGATTCCCATCAAAAAAGAGTTGACAATCAAGATCGTATTGGTTATATTTGATAATGGATACTCAAGGTCGTTATAAAAGTCTATTTTTCAAAACAGGCGAAACACCTGTTTTGAAGTATGCGGACGAGACCTGCCTGCCGTCAGGCATGGCGTCCGCGCTCCCAGGAAATGCCGGATTTATAACGTCGTACAGTATAACCTGGAAAAGAACCGCTATTGACGTTCTCAATATATTGTTTTACCTCCATTTTGTGAAAGAGGTTCATTTATGCGTAAAATTCGTTTGTTATTAATGCTTTTTCTTTTAGTGCTTGTGGAAATAGTATTCGCCTTGTCGTTCGAAAGAGTGTCTTTATCGGACGAAAACGAAACGGAAGGTGATTTTTCCCGAGTTCAGAAGGAATTTTCAAGACCGTCCCGGGAATTTACCCTGCTTCCCTTCTGGTTCTGGAATGATGTTTTAAACGAGAAGGAACTCGTTCGCCAAATCGACGAATTTGAAAAACATGGTGTCTACGGTTTTACAATCCATCCACGAGTAGGTCTTCCGGAAGACACAGGTTGGCTTTCCGATAAAATGATTCATATGATGCACGTAGTACTTCGGGAGGCGAAACAACGAGATATGCGGGTCATGTTATACGATGATGGAATGTATCCCTCGGGCTCGTCAAGCGGACAGGTTGTCGCATTCAATCGTGCATTTGCGAGTCGAGGTTTCTCTAAAGTGGACGTTCCCACAGGGCAGCCAGTTCCGCCCGTAAAAGAGAATTCAAAACAGGTAGCGATCCTGGAACGTCCGAAGGGTAATCGTATCGTTGTTTACGACGAACCTTCGGGCGGTACAATGCGAGGCCTTCATTTTATCGGGAATGAAAATGTCAAGAATCCTCAAGAGCAACATCCCCCCACCGCCGATGTCCTTAATCCCCAAGCAGTCGAATGTTTTGTCCGCCTTGTCTATCAGCGATATTATGATGAATTTCGTGAATATTTTCAAGACACAATCGTCGGTATTTTTACGGACGAGCCCGATATGCTCGGACGTGGATATAAAAGAGGAATGACTGCCGGTCAAACAGAGGCTCTTCAAAAGGTTAATACAATACTCGGTTACGATTTTACCCCGTATCTAGCTGATCTCTGGTATGATGATACCCCGGAAAGTCCGAGACGACGTAATGAATATAAAGAAGCACTCCAGCAGGTCTTCGAAGAAAGTTATTACGGAACCATCTCCCATTGGTGTCGGACACATCATATTGCACTCGCAGGCCATCCGGCCCTCTCTTCCGATTCGGGCGTTCTCGCAAAATTCGATATTCCCGGACAGGATATCGTCTGGCGATATATCGAACCGGGCGAAAAAGCATTGGGACCACCACATTCCATGATGGCTAAAGTGGCCTCAAGTGCCATGATTCACCATGGACAACGACGCAATCTCAATGAAGTTTACGGAGCCTACGGTCATGAACTGACCTTTAAAGAGGTCCAATGGCTTGCCCGATGGTGTTTTGTCCGCGGTCATAATATGCTTGTTCCCCATGCGTTTTACTATTCGATTCGCGGTCCACGATTCGAGGAACGACCACCAGATGTCGGACCAAACTCCCCCTGGTGGCCACAGTATAAACCGTATGCCGATGCCTGTTCCCGACTCTGTTGGCTGAATACCGATTCTCGCCTCGTCGCGTCCGTTGCCATTCTCGTTAATACACACGAAGCAGCCGTTGCACCCGCGCGTCCTCTGTATGAAAACCAGATCGATTTCAGTTATCTCGAATTTCGCGATCTCGTCGAAAAAACAAAACTCGACGAAAAGGGTATTCATATCGCAAATATGAACTATCAACTCGTTGTTCTGCCCGATTATTCGTCCATTCCGGCAAACGCAAAACCGTACCTGGAAAAACTGGCCCAATCCGGAAAACTTGTCCTGTATGGTAACACCACTCAAGGGATGGTACAGGCACTACACCCAAACTCCGACAACGAATTCCTGCAACTCGTTCGCGAAAAAACAGATTCTGATCTTGTTCTTGATCCAGCAAACAAACAGATTCGTGTCCGTCACGTCGTAAAGTATGGTGTCCATTTTTACTATCTCTTTAATGAAGTCGATGCGGTCGTCGAAACAAATATTGTCATTCCCGTTCCAGGAAAACAGTTTTGGTTCGATGTCCATAACGGCTCTTTAACCGAACGGAATCTTCATGAAAAAACAATTTTTCAACCGTTCGAAGCAAAATTGATCGGGATTGGTAATTTCAAACAGTAAAAACAGTAAAAACAACAAAAAAGAAATTATAATTTATAATAAAGTCAAATAATACCAGACTACTTGTCAGAACCAATGGGTATCTGAAAAAGTGATTGATATAGACTTTCTTGTAAAATGTTTTCAAAAAAAGATATTTGTTTTCAAAAAAAGATATTGTCCAATAAAATATTGTGGATAAAAGAGGAATTCGTTTAATAATGGGGAAAAAATAATGGGGAAAAAAAGAGAAATTGCTCTTGCGTTATTCTTTATAATTGAGTACAGTACCATTTTATATTGGATAATAACAGAAATTCCTATTTTTTGAGAAGACAATGAATACAATGAAGAAGACAGTCATCTTGGACCAACGTTTTCGGCCCCTTGGGGTTCTGATGATATTTTGTATATGTTTTTATAGTGGGCAGACCGGAATTTTTGCGCAAAATTCCGGAGGTTTTGGTAATTATGCGGTTCCAGAACAAACAGGAACGGCAACGCCACAAAACCAGCAGGTACAACCGCAGCCGGGAAATCAGACGGTGGTAGTACAACCGTATTATCAAAATGCGCAACAAGTACAGAATAATAATCAGCAGACACCCGGAAATCAACAGCAGGGGCAGGGATATATCAACGGTACAGGGAAGATACCGGCGAATAACGCCACGGCCAATAATGTTCCAGGCTTTGCTACGTCGTCAGGCACAATCAATACGAGCCCGGGAAATTCATCGGGTCAAGGCGGATATATTACACAAAATCCCCAGGGGAATAACGGTCAGAGTCCCGATGCCGCAAAATTACTTCCGGCCCCCTTCACCTTGAAACCGGAAGAACAGACACAACTGAACGAATTTCTAACACGATGGGAACAATTCGGACAGGGAATTAAACGTGTTTCCTGTGACGTTCATGTCCGTGAATATGACGGAGGTGTTTTTCATCAGGACTCCAGAATACCAATGCGGCATACCTGGGGTCAATTCCGATATATTGCCCCCAATAAATTACTGTTTCATATTCGCGGGGAATTCACCTACATAGCCTCCACACAAGGCGAAGAACCCAAACAGGTATATAAACCCAATAGCAATGAAACCAAAATGGTCTTCGATGGAAAATGTCTGACACAATACGACTTCCAGAAAAAAGTGGCAATGGTCTTCCCCATTCCGGAAGAAGAACGTAATTACGACTTGACAATGAATAATTTGTTTCCGGTCTTTTTTATCGCAAAGGCAGATCTACTCAAGGAAAAATTCTATTTACGAATTGTAACTCCGGCAGATAAAATACAGAATGACGTCTGGATAGAGGCCGCCCCACGATTTGCCACAGATGCACAGGAATATAAATCCTTGATTATTCTAATGCGTTTGAGTGACCTTCAGCCCTATTTTCTGCGTAAAACCAATCCCAATGGGAAAAGTCACTCCGATCTTGAATTCCAGAATATAGCAATCAATAAAGGACTATGGAATGTAGAGGCGACTATAGACAAGGACTGGACTAAAAAAGTCGAGGATCCCATATCTCTGGTCGGCAACAAGAAAACGTCCGGTCCCCATAACCCTGTATCAACCCAGGCCGTTGCAACCGGTCAACCTGGTCGAACCGTTCAATAAAATTTGTATTTGTTGACTTTTTTATATCGATTCTTTATAATGGTTGTTGGTAAAAAAGTGGACGTAATGTCCACTTTTTATATTACAATTACACCTACAGGAGAATTCAGATGCACAAAAAGTCATTTTTTCATTTCTTATTTTTTAAACATATCCTTCAAAACAGGTTTGTTATCGGGTTTCTTCCGATTTTTCTGCTATTGATTTCAACCGATATATCCTGGAGTCAAAACGATTGGAAACTCAAAATAGAGCAGATGATTCTCCAAGGAGAATTTGCGGAAGCGGAACAGCAATTATCGATACAAGAGAAGACTCCGGATTGCCAGAATGACGTCTACCGATATCGGGAGATCATGAACCGTATCCAACTCGAATTTCCCTATACGGAAATAGAAGTAAAAGATCAACTGCGTAAAAAAATCCCCAAATTTACCGAAGAACAATTCCATAATTGGGTCTCTTCCGGAGCCCTTGAAATGCGTCCGATCAATAAAGTTTCCCGTTATTTTAAATTGTGTATTTCCAACCTTCTTCGAATCGATCCCGATCTGGCTAAAGTCTGGTACGCAGATTCCAAACTTGCACATATCGCGAACGTTAAAACCCTGGTTCAGAAAAATCCGGGTAACGGTAATGTCTTCGATCCGATAACCATGGAATTTACCTTTCGCATAATCGTTCCTGCCAATACGGTCCCTAAAGGTAAAACCATTCGATGCTGGATGCCGTATCCCCAAGAGAATAGTCCCCGCCAAAAAAATATAACATTACTTCAGACAGATCCGGAAAAATATATTCTGTCTCCCATCAATCAATTTCAACGAACCATCTATTTCGAACGAACAGCGGAACAGGATAAACCGGCGGAATTTATGGTCCGATATCGTACAACAGCGTATGCCCAATATTATAAAGAATCGTTTCTTCTGGAGAAAGTTCAGCCCTACAAGACAGAGACCAACTTCTATAAACAATACACGGAAGTACGTCCTCCCCATATCATACGTACAGAACAGATAAAAGCAATCGTTCGAGAAACCGTAGGAGTCGAAACAAATCCGGTTCGAAAAGCAGCACTTCTTTTCGACTGGATTGATCATAAATTTCCCTGGGCCACGTCGAACGAATATTCGACCATGTTCTCCATTCCCCAATATGTACTGGATAAAGGACATGGCGACTGTGGTATGAAAGCCCTGTTATATATTTCCCTGCTTCGTACCGCAGGAATACCCGCTAAATGGCAAAGCGGCTGGGTTGCAAGTCAAAATGGGACAGTCGGTATGCACGACTGGCTTGAGATCTATTTTGAAGGTATTGGCTGGGTTCCCGCCGACATGTCTTTTGGTAATCAACCTAGTACGGAACAGCCAGTCCGCGATTTTTATCAGAGCGGTCACGATGCCTTGCGTTTGATTATCAATGAAGATTATGATCAACCACTCGTTCCACCAAAACGATTTTTCCGTAGTGAACCACTTGATTTTCAACGTGGTGAAGTCGAATGGGAAGGGGGAAATCTTTACTTTAATCAATGGAAACGCCAAAACAGCGTAAAATTGATCTTGCAGTAAAACGTAAAAAACACTAATATATACCTGTTAGAAGAATCTGCCTGGTAGAAAAATCTGCCTGTTAGAAGAAATGGTAATCGTTCACGGATATAAAGTGAAACCACGGATAACACTGATTTTCACGGA
>CAYUAP010000126.1:0-13919 GCA_964442735.1 uncultured Planctomycetaceae bacterium
TCTGTGATGAATATATAGAGCAAAGAGAAGCGAAAGCGGAAGCGAAAGGTAAAGCGGAAGGTAAAGCAGAAGGTAAAGCAGAAGGTAAAGCAGAAGGTAAAGCGGAAGCTCTTATTCAGCTTGTACAATGGATGCTTGGAGAGCCATCGGAAGTTCTTTTATACAAACTTCAAAATCTAACAGATCTTAACCTTCTGGAACAACTTTATATGAGGGTTGGAAGTAAACAGGTTACCACGTTGGAAGAATTTGAGCGGACCATGGGTTTAGTCCAAAACATAAAAGAATAAATGTAACCGTTCACGGATATGAAGTGAAACCATGGATAATACTGATTTTCACGGATAGTTTTTTGGTAAACAAACTTTTTTATGATAAAATTATTTATTATAACAGATAAAAGGTTTCGTTTGTTATTGTAAAATATTGTATTTTACGGCAGACTATCTCTGTTTATCCGTAATATCCATGGTTACAAAATCGTTTGTGAATAGTTACGAATGAATTTGTAAACAAACGTTTTTAACAGACTGGTATTACTATTATGGTGCGAAATTTTAATCGAATTGTCTTTCTAATATTTTTTGTAATGCTCGGTAGTTATTTTTCGGTTTTTGGGAAGGATCTTGTTATTCTTAAACCGGAGAATCAAGGGAGGTGTTATGATATTGCTGCCGCCGAATTTCAAAAATATTATGCGAAGGTCACTGGAACGACGTTAAATATTACTACGAAATTCAATAATGAAGACGATTATATTGTATTGGGATCGGACGCGGTCAATTATTTTGTCCGCAAGTTAATTGAGGATAAAGTTATTCCGGAATTCCCGTTAAAGATTGATTCGGACAACTATCGAATATTATCAATATCGGAACATGGTCGTCATCATCTTCTTCTGGCCGGAGGGAGGGGGCGTTCAACACTTTATGCCGTTTATGATTTTTTTGAACGGCAGGCGGGCTGTATTTGGTTTTGGGACGGTGAAATCGTACCTTCCAAGGCAGCTATTGACCGATCCGGACTGGATATACAAGAGTCTCCCCGATTTGAATATCGTGGCATTCGTTATTTTGCCCATCGTGGACTCCATCGATTTCAGGCGGAGCACTGGAGTATGGATGACTGGAAGAAGGAAATCGACTGGCTTCTGAAAAAGCGTCTCAATATTTTCATGCTTCGAATTGGTCAGGACGATATGTTTCAGAAGGCGTTTCCCGATATTGTCCCCTATCCGGACCCCTCCAAACCACAGCCTCTGGCGGGGCATGGTTATGATAATCGAAGTCTCTTTTGGTCTCTTGAATATCGAGGAAAACTCCGTAAAAATATTATGGATTACGCGTTTGATCGTGATCTAATGCACCCGGAAGATTTCGGAACCATGACCCATTGGTATTCACCGACTCCGAAGGAATTTCTGGAGAAGGTGAAGCCGGAATTTGTCCCGCAATTTTCAGGATATGGTTTAAAGACACAATTAGTCTGGGATATTCGCAAGGATCAAAATTTGGAATACTATTGGAAATTAACCCAGGCGTCGGTTGATAATTATGGAAAACCGGATCTGTTTCACACGATCGGATTGGCCGAACGAATGTGTTATAAAGATCGAATCGACAATCAGAAGATGAAGGTTTATGTTTATCGACGTTTAATTACGGAGCTTCGTAAACACTATCCGAACGCTGTTCTTCTTTTGGCCGGTTGGGATTTTTATGGCTGGTGGACGAAGGAGGAGATTCAAGAATTTCTATCCCAGGTTGACAAGGAAAAGACTCTGATTTGGGACTATTCCGGTGATCTTGTTTCCGATGGTATGACGACATTCGGAAATGATGTAACCAAATGGGGGGTTGTCGGTAAATTCCCCTATACGTTTGGCATCTTTTTGGCCTATGAATCGGCGTTGGATATTCGTGGTCGATATGATATTATCGAAAAACAGCATAAAGTTATTAAGGAGGATCCCTATTGTAAAGGTTATATTCTATGGCCGGAGAGTTCACACACCGATATCTTTATGCTTCATTATTTTACATCGAATGCCTGGAAGTTAGGAGAAAAGACACAGGCTGAACTTTTAGCGGAATTTTGTTCCCAGCGCTATGGTCGACAGAAGGAGGTTATGAATGTGTTATGGTCCGATGTTATTCCTATTTCACAGCTTTTGACTGCCGCTTGGAATTTCTGGGCCATCTTTACTCAATCGGGCGCTTCGTGGGACCTGCGTAAAGCATTTGATGATTCCTGGAACCATCAGAAACCGATTCTGGCGAAAGCTCCTGAAATATTTGAAGGTCTGGCCAAAATTTCCTGGACAGACGATTTTATCAAACGAGACAGTATCGATCTGGCACGTACCACCCTGGATCGACTTGCAACAGGGGCCCGTAACCGACTTCTGGTATCATTGCACGACTGGAAGGAAGGAAAAGTCAATGCCGAACAAGTTAAAATTCAGAAGGACGCTTTTATCGGTATAATTGAGTTGTTTCGGGACGTTCTGGCCTTGCATGACGATTATTCACTCTATCGCACACTGGTACGCATGAACGAGGTCGAGCCCATTGCAAATCCGGACTTCGATAAAGTACTTCTGGAAAACGCTTCCTGTGGCTATTGTATGTCGCATCAGTATGAACTGGTAAACTCCTGGTATTTACCAACGTTTCGTATTATGGCCGATTGGATTCAGGCCACTCTGGATAAAAATCAAAAAACTGACTTTAATGATGGTAAAAAATTGGTTGTTGCCAAAAGAGGTGAAATTTACCAGAAGATGATGAAGACGCCATTAAAAGATCAGGCGCCTAAAGGTACACCATCGGAGGGAGAATTTAAAAACTGTATGACCAGAGGTGCAAAACTGGCTAAAACCATTTTGCAATAATGATTTTCCGGAGTTTTTATAATAGGGAATTTAAAATTCCTAATTCTTAACTTCCAATTCCAATTCCAATTCCAATTTTAAAAAGGTTTTTGTATGAATTATTTATTAAAAGAAAATACATACCGATTATTTATTTTGTTAATACTGACCGTATTGCCTGTTTTAAGAGTAAATGCGGAAGACAAAATTGTATTTAATTTTGAGTCGGGTGACCTTAAAACCGAAAATTGGTTCCTTGTCGAGGGAGTTAATACACAGCCGATTGGATGTCGAGATCAAACGTTTCATTTTGATCGTCCCTATCCCAAGGAAGGGAAATATTATTTGACCATGTTGGAAGATAAAGACGATAAAAAGACACACGAGTCACAGACCTGTATTTTAGAGTCGCCTGTTTTTCGACCGACGGGAGCGAAATTCAGTTTCCTTCTTGGTGGTGGAAATATACCGGAGACGTGGCTGGCCTTGGCTATGTTAAAAGATAATGGTGATATCGTGGAAATACGCCAATTTCGCGGTAAAAATGAACAGACCATGGAACATTTTGAATTGGATTTAACCCCCTATTTGGGAAAGCCACTTCTATTTCGTATGATAGATCATGGAACCGGAGCTTGGAGTTATCTCCACGCAGACGCCTTTTATGGAACAGGAACCATTGATCTCAAGGCCACTAAATTACGCCGTGACTTCCTTCAGTCGGTTGTCTTGAATTGTCATTTGAACCGTTTATTCGAACTGCTTGACCGATATCGCAAAAGCAGTAACGGACGTCCGAACGTTGAGTCTCTAAAAAAAGATATTGTCTTCATGATCGACGAGTGCCAGCGTCTTCGAACCGGAGATAATTCGATAGAAGAGAGGATTCAACGGAGTTTGGTTCTTCTTGATCAAGCCCAAACAATGGGACGGGACATGATTCTCGCTGATCCGGTTATAAATGCGCAACCGATTCTCTATGTCAGTCGTCCACAGTTTCCCTATGAACATCATAATACGGAGACGACCTATCAGACAGACGATATTTGTACGCGTCTAATGCCGCAGACGGGCAGTTCTCTCAAATTATGGGATCCCCAATCGAAAAAGGTACAGGTTCTTCTTGACGTACCGACCGGTATTGTCCGTGATCCATGTATTCATTTCGATGCGAAGCGGATTCTCGTTTCGATTCGCTGGGATATAAAAGACGATTTCCATATTTACGAACTTGATCTAACGAAGTACCGTATTGTCGGGAGACCATTAAAACGGGAGGAAATACATCAGTTGACCTTCGGTTCCGGTTTGTCCGATATTGATCCGCAATATCTGCCAAATGGGCGAATTGTGTTTTCATCGTCTCGTGAACCTAAATACTGTATGTGTAATCGTCATATAATGGTAAACCTTCATACCATGAATGGCGACGGTTCCAATATCTTGCAAATAGGTCATTCAACGTTATATGAAGGCCATTCAACACTTCTTCCGGACGGTCGAATTCTCTATTACCGATGGGAATATGTGGATCGTAATTTTAGTGATGCGGAAGGAGCCTGGACCGTAAATCCGGACGGAACCAATCATGCTCTATTTTGGGGCAACAATACGGAGTCTCCCGCCACGACCATTGATCCCCGGATCATGCCAGGAACAAGCAGTGAATACATTTGTACCATGACAGCCTGTCATATTTCCCCTTGGGGGGCTATTGGCATTATCGACCGGCAACTGGGGCTCGACGGTAAAAAACCGGTCGTTCATGTTTGGCCTAAAGAGGCTTGGAATTTAATTGGAACCTATACAGGCCAGAGTTATGACTTGCTGACTCAATTATCTCAATTCTTCGAAGATCCCTACCCGATTGATGAAGAACATATTATTTGCGCCGGAACAATTCCGAAGGGAACCTTGATTCCCAAGGGGGAAGGTGATAAACCTGGTATTACCGGGATCTGGTTCCTTGATCTTGACGGTAGTGCAACTCTTCTTCATACGGATCCTGTCGGTTGTTTTGATCCGATGCCACTGGTACAGACCGAGGTGCCTCCAGTAATTACGGACCGTGTCGATCTGTCAAAAAATACTGGCAATTTTTATGTAACCGACGTCAATGAAGGGTTCGGTATGGATAAAGTTTCTCGCGGAATGGCCAAATACATTCGTGTAATCGAATCTCCGGAAAAACGATTCTGGACACCTCCGTCCTGGGTTGGAATTGATGGTAAAGGCAATCAGCAGGCACCCGGTATGAATTGGGACGAGTTCGGGAATAAACGTATTTTGGGGTTTGTACCGATTGAGGAAGACGGTAGTGTCTTTTTCACGATTCCTTCCGACCGATTCGTTTTCTTTCAGCTTCTGGACGAGAACAAGGAAATGATTCAGTCGATGCGAAGTGGTGTTATTGTTCGGCCGGGCGAAACGAACGGCTGCTTCGGTTGTCATGAAGATCGTCTGGAGACGCCAGCATCGACACGAGTTACGAAGGCCATGCAGAAGGCCCCACAGGCATTGATTCCGGAATTTGGTCGAGAACCGTTCCTCTTCTCCTATAATGCCGAAGTCCAGCCGATCCTGGATAAATACTGTGTCGTCTGTCACGACTGGTCCACGGAAAAATCGACGCCGTTAGCCAAACGTGCTTCCGCTAAATTACTATTATGCGGTGACCTGAATCCGGCCTTCAACTGTTCCTATTGGGATATTCGGGAAAAGAAAATGGTTCAAGTGATTGGCAGTGCCTATGCGGAAAAAATCAAGCCGCTAACTTGGGGGGCTCGTTACAGTAAAATCGTGGATATTATGAAACATGGCCATGACAACAATGGTCCTATCGATCTGGAACGCAGCAAGTTGGGAGTTTCCAGGGTCGATGCCAGTGCAATTACCATGACGGCGGCCTGGGTTGATCTGAACGCACCATATTATCCCGATTTCTCCTCCGGTTTTCCTGACAATCCCTATGGACGTTCTCCACTTTCCTTCGAGGAAACCGATCTGCTTGCAAAATTGACCGGTTATATTTCCATTCATAATCAAATGGCCTGGGGCGGACGGGTTCCATTACCATTGGAACCTGCCATTTCCTTTACTCGACCGGAGATTAGTCCCTGTCTAAAAAAATGGGATACATCGGAATTACGGCAGACAAAAGAGTATCAACAGGCGTTAGCCCTGATTAATTTGGGAGCCAATCGTCTTAAAACGACGCCGCGAGAAGATATGTCCGGATGGAAATTAACCAATCCGATTGAAATAAAGCGCAAACAAAAATACGATGTTTTTCAAGAACGGGCAAACCGTATGCGGGAGGCGGCTTTTAAAGGAATCATATTATTGGATAAAGACAATCAAATTCCATTTAAGACTTGTCTTCCGTAATATACGGGATAATATACTCAAGGCCATTTTAAAATTTTCCCCAAACAGGTGGGACGTCTGTTTGGGAGGATAGGGACGAGGTGACTGCGATCCCAGGAAAAACAGTATTACAACGTTCTGTGGTCTATAATATTTTAGGCGAAAAACAAAATCAATAATTGCGCGGTCATGATTCTTAAAAACATGGTCAACGGATAAACAGTTGCATAGCCGAGCGATGGTCTGTCGTTACCTGCCACACCTACGGAATACGAAAGAGCGGGTGGATCCGTTGTACTTCCCGCAATCATCCCCATCAGGGTAAAATAGTCAACCTTAAAAACCGCATACGCCAGCGTTCCCACGAACAGCAATGGAACAATCGTAATGATCACACCAAGAGCAACCCACAATAAACCACCGTGCATAACCGTCTCGACAAAACCTTCACCGGCAGTCAGACCAACACACGCTAAAAATAAACATATACCTAGTTCACGCATCAGTGCAATGGCGCTACATGTAATCTGTGTCGGAAATTTAATGTTCTGTCCGAACGCTCCCATCAGTAATGCAACGACTAAAGGTCCTCCTGCCAAACCGAGTTTAAGCGGCTGTGGAATGCCTGGAAATGGAATCTGAATACTTCCTAAAATTACACCTAAAAATATCCCGACAAAAATGGGAATCAATGGTTCGAGTGTCGTATGAACTTGTTGTTCCAGTCCAACAGATTTCATATCCGATTGTTTCTTCTTCTCCTGTACAACTTTAGTCTGTAAAAGTTCATTTTCTTTGTCAATATCGACTTTAAATATAAAACGAATTGCAATGATCGAAAAAATAATTCCAAGGACACCCAACGGATAGGACATTGCATAGGCGGTTCCAAGAATGCTTGAATCTTGTCCCATATTGGCGTATGCCTGTTGCGCGGCACCTAAACCAGGTGTATTCGTTATGGCTCCGGAAAGAATCCCGACCATGGTTGCCATTGGTATACCAGAAATATAATGTATTACTACGGTGATCATTACGGCCAGGAAAATATTTGCCATGGCTAGTAAATTTAATTTCAATCCCCCCGACTTAAATGCGGAAAAAAAACCAGGTCCCGCTTGCAATCCAACTGCATATACAAAAAGTATCAGTCCAAACTCTTTAACAAAATGTACGACTGCAGGATCGACAAAATGTCGGGCGCCTTTCCCATCAATGTATAATAAATCGGGAAATTGCATACCAAAATGACTCGCGGCTATGCCGACCAATAACACAAATGTTACGCCGAGCGATAAACCGCCTATTTTTATTCGTCCCAATATCATACCCAGCGCTATGACAAAAGACAGGACCAACAGGATATGACCAACGCCATGACCGACCAAAAGTTCTACTAACCAATTCATTTTTTATACAATATTATTTTTGTTAAAGGATCTGTTAAATATACACAAACCTAAATATACACAAACCGTAAATGATTATATCTGTCTCTACCGATAATACTGATTTCCATAGTTGTTCTTTTGGAGAACAACGGGAGAACAACTGGAGAACAACGTTTATTATAATAATATATTTACGGTGATATACTTTTGTTATTAGTGCAAAACATGTATTTGTTAGTGCAAAACATGTATTTATCGATGAACAAACTGCAAACAATTAGTATATACAGTGGGTCGTTATAAAATCGGCATTTCCGGGGAACGCGGATGTCTCGTTCGCATCTCCGTAAAACAGGCATCTCGCCTGTTTTGTAAAAAAGAGATTTATAACGGTCTTGAGTATATAAACTGTAAACAATTAGTATACAAACTGCAAACAATTGATAAACAACCGAAATCATTTGTGATATCTGTGGTTTCGAAATGTATCTATTGAGACCTTGAGTTAAAGGAATTACCATTCATCATTAAATTATTCTTTTAGTTTTGCGAGAAGGAATTGTCTGTTGAGACGAGCAATGTGTTCAATCGAAATTCCTTTAGGGCATTCAGCCTGACAGGCTTGAGTATTCGTACAGCAACCGAATCCCAATTCATCCATTTTGGCAACCATAGATTTTGCCCGTTTCGTTGCTTCGACTTTACCTTGTGGCAATTTTTCCAGAGCGGAAACCCTTGCGGCAACGAATAACATGGCCGAGCCATTTTTACACGTTGCCACGCACGCTCCGCAACCAATACAAGCCGCTGCATCCATGGCTTCGTCTACATGACTTTTTTTAATCGGAATAATATTGGCGTCGGGAGCTCCTCCCGTGTTGACAGAAATAAAACCACCTGCCTGTAGTATTTGTTCAAATGCCTTGCGATTAACAACCAGGTCCTTAATGACCGGAAACGCTGCGGAGCGCCAGGGTTCGATTGTTATTGTGTCGCCATCTTTAAATTTTCGTGCATGTAATTGACACGTTGTTATTTCATCGTCCGGACCATGCGCTCTACCGTTAATATATAAAGAACACGCTCCGCAAATACCTTCACGACAATCATGGTCGAAGGCAATCGGCTCTTTTCCTTCACGAATAAGAGTGTCGTTCAAAATATCAAGCATCTCGAGAAACGAGGTATCCGGAGAGATATTATCCACTTTATAGGTTTCAAAATACCCTTTCGCTTTTGCGTTTTTTTGCCGCCATATTTTAAGTGTAAATTTCATCTTTATTGTAACCTTGTTAAATTTATGTATACAAACTGTAATCTATTTTGTTCATAACCACGGATTACACTGCTTTTACGAATAGTCTCTTGTCTAACAACATTTATGATAATAAAATATTTATCACAATATATTTTTGGTTTATTGTTGAAGGACGTAATGTTTTTCGATACCTGTTCGACTTCAGTCATGGTTTCAAAATATATCGTATTTACATTTTGGATAACTTCAAATTAATCTTTATAGTTTCTTGTCGAGAGTTTGACCGTTTGATAATTCAACGGTTCTCGATGCAGTTTTGGCATTTGGCCATCACCTTGATATTCCCAGGCGGAAACATACATGTAATGTTCGTCGTCTCGTTTGGTTTCGCCGTCTTCGGTCTGCATTTCTTCACGGAAATGGCCTCCGCACGATTCCTTGCGATTGAGGGCGTCAAGAGCCATCAGTTTTCCAATTTCGAGATAATCCGCCAAACGCAGTGCTTTTTCCAATTCCTGGTTGAAATCGTCATTTTCACCAGGCACCAAAACATCGGACAAAAATTCGTTACGGAGTTCATCAATCAAATAGATTGCTTTTCGAAGACCGGTTTCGTTTCTTGCCATTCCGACATATTCCCACATAATATGCCCCAATCTTTTATGAAGGGCATCGACGGGTTGTTTGCCTTTTATATTGAAAACATGATCAATTTTTTCGCGGACAAGAGCTTCCGCCTCGTCGAACGCGGGATCGTTTATGTCGGTTGCCGGTATTTGTGTTTGATGTGCAAGATAATCTCCGATTGTGTATGGTAGAATAAAATATCCATCCGCAAGCCCCTGCATCAGAGCCGAGGCCCCCAAACGGTTTCCCCCATGGTCACTGAAGTTTGCTTCGCCTATCGCATACAAGCCCGGAATCGTTGTCATTAAATTGTAATCGACCCATATTCCACCCATCGTATAATGAATTGCCGGATAAATTTGCATTGGTTCTTCATACGGATTGACGTCTGTAATCTTCTCGTACATTTGAAAAAGATTTCCATAACGTTCTTCGATGGTTTTTCGGCCGAGTCGTTTGAGAGGCGCCGAGAAATCCAAAAAGACGGCTCGACCTGTTTCGTTCACACCGTATCCGGCGTCACAACGCTCTTTTGCCGCACGTGACGCAACATCACGAGGAACAAGATTTCCAAATGCCGGGTATCGTCGTTCCAAATAATAATCGCGATCTGCCTCTGGAATCTGCGATGGTTTGATCTTTTTTTTACGCAGTTTTTCGACATCTTCAATATTTTTCGGTGTCCATATTCTTCCATCGTTACGAAGTGATTCGGACATTAATGTTAATTTCGATTGCTGCTCGCCATGAACCGGAATACACGTCGGATGAATTTGCGCGAAACAGGGATTGGCGAAAAAGGCTCCTTTTTTATAGCATTGAAAGATCGCCGAACCATTACTATTCATTGCGTTCGTCGATAGAAAATACGTATTACTGTATCCACCACTTGCAATAACGACGGCGTGTGCACCATACCGTTCGATTTCTCCTGTTACCAGATTGCGGACGATGATTCCCTTCGCTTTACCGTCGATTAAAACCAGATCAAGCATTTCCCTGCGACTATACGATTTAACGGTTCCGGCAGCAATTTGCCGATTCATCGCGGAATAGGCCCCAATTAGTAATTGCTGACCGGTTTGACCACGTGCGTAAAAAGTTCGAGAAACCTGTGCCCCCCCGAACGATCGGTTCGCCAACATTCCACCGTAATCGCGCGCAAATGGAACGCCTTGCGCTACGCATTGATCGATAATGAGCGAACTGACTTCGGCCAACCGATAGACATTCGCTTCCCGGGAACGATAGTCCCCGCCCTTTATCGTGTCATAAAACAAACGATAAACGGAATCGTTATCATTCTGGTAGTTTTCTGCGGCATTGATTCCGCCTTGTGCCGCTATGGAGTGCGCACGTCTGGGACTATCGGATATACAGAATACTTTCACGTTATATCCCAACTCGCCAAGTGTGGCTGCCGCAGACGCTCCACCCAAACCGGTACCAATAACGATGATTTCCAGCTTCCGTTTATTCGCCGGACTGACTACTTTTATATTCGCTTTATGACGAGTCCACTTCTCGTACAAAGCCCCCTCTGGAACTTTTGACTGCAATTTAATATCTGACATATCTTTAATTGATCTTTTCTTTAATGGATCTTTATATTGACTTGATTTTATGAACGATACGTTCACGATTAAAATTGATATTCCAAAAATACACGATATCGTTATTCAAATTCGAAGATTAAGGCTTTCTTGAGTAACAACACTATTTTTTTACGATTAACCAAAAATAAACCGGTATAAAAATAAACGCCAACACAACGGCAGCCGCATATAATTTTGCGAGAAACTGCAATCGTGGAAGCCAACGGGAGTTATTCATACCGAGCGAATGAAATGCACTCCAGAAACCATGGGCAAGGTGAAAATACAAAGCGCATAGCCAAACAATGTACAATACGGAATATTGCCATTGACTGAACAAATGGACAACCAAATCATATGGGTTGGCTCCTTCATTACCAAGGAAGTGCTGTAATTGCATTTTTGCCCAGAAGTGGTAAAAATGCAAGCCGAGAAAACCTAGTACAATCACTCCTAAAACGAACATATGTTTCGAAGCCCAGGACGAGGTACGCGATTTGGTGGAGACCAAATATCCAACGGGACGCGAACTCCAATTGTGTAGTTCGATGATAATCGAACAAACGATATGAACGATAAACCCCGAGGCCAGTACCGGAACCATTATTTGTACGAGTATGTTTTTATCCATAAATTCGCACATCGTTTCGTAAAGCTCGCGCGAATGCAGTGCCGTTAAATTGAGGACAACATGCAGTGCAAGAAAAACAATCAAAAACAAGCCACTAATGCTCATTATCGCTTTTTTACCGATTGACGAATAAATAAATGTAGTCATAATATTGTATTTTATAATACTTCGCGATTATTCTTCGCGGTTTAAGGTTAAATTGATTGAAAACCCAACATTTTCCGTGTTATCGGAAACGGCGTTTACAAACAACCGATACTTCCATTTGATACGGTTTCCTTTTTCGGGAAAATATCAGGTAAAAACAAATTTTATCGTTTGGCCATATGTTTTGGATCAAGTGCTTTTTCCAGATCCTCCGGAGGTAAAATGTTCTTTTCGATGCAAATATCACGAACAGTTTTTCCTGTTTTGAAGGCTTCTTTTGCAATTGCCGCCGCTTTTTCGTATCCGATAAACGGATTCAGACCCGTTGCCATTGCCAGACTGCGTTCAATAGCGCCAATACAATTCGCTTCATTAGCCTTCATTTCCTTTAGTGCTTTTTCGGTGAAAATTTTTGTCGCCGCAGCAAGTAATCGTATTGACTCAATTGTAATATCCGCCATTACAGGCATCATAATATTAAGCTGGAATTGTCCGCCTGTTACAGCAGAGGTCGTAATTGCCTGATCGTTTCCGGTGACTTTTGCGGCTACCTGCATTAAACTTTCACATAAAACCGGATTAACTTTTCCCGGCATAATTGAGCTTCCCGGCTGCAAGTCGGGAAGTATGACCTCGTTATAACCACATCGGGGCCCACTGGATAAAAAACGAATGTTGTTTGCGACATTCATTAACATGGTGGAAGCCGATTTTATTAACGCATGGGCAACGACAAGTCCGTTTCGCTGCGCATTGGCTTCGAAATGGTCTTTTGCCTCGACAAATGGAATCGACGTTAATTCCGTTAATCCTTTTGCGACTTGACTGCCGAAATCAGGATGGGTATTCAATCCCGTCCCCACTGCTGTTCCGCCCGCCGGTAATTCCAATACCTGTTCCATGGCGGATTGCGCACATTCTTTGGCCATTTCAACCTGTCGCGCAAAACCACCAAATTCCTGACCTAATGTCATCGGTACGGCATCCGCAAGATGCGTTCGCCCTATCTTTAAAACATCCTGCCATTGTTGCGATTTCTGATGTAGTACTTCGTAACAATCTGACAAAACAGGAATCAATACTTTTTTGAGTAATGTTGCCACCGCTACGTGAATCGCTGTAGGAAACATATCGTTCGTACTTTGCCCAAGATTGACATGATCATTAGGGTGAATTTGCTTTTTAGGATTGAATCTGTCACCTCCAAGTAATTCGATCGCACGGTTTGCTATAACTTCATTTGTATTCATATTGCTTGACGTTCCACTTCCGGTTTGATAAACGTCAATAGGAAACTCCGCATCAAATTTGCCTTCTGCAACCTCGCCTGCCGCTGCTATAATTGCATCAACTTCTTTACTCGTTAATGGAGACGCACAGACTTCAAATTTGCCAAGTTGAAAGTTGACTTTCGCCGCAACTTTTTTAACAAGTCCCAACGCATGAATCAAATCCGCAGATATTCGCTTGCCGGAAATTGGAAAATTTTCCACGGCTCGTTGTGTTTGCGATCCAAAATATGCGTCGTGTGGAAGGGTTACTTCCCCCATTGTATCGTGCTCTATACGCGTATTACATTCTGTTTGCATCTTAACCTCACTTTTAATAATCACTACAAATTTTTTGCATACCATTCACAGTAATTTTCAAATATATCCATTCATACTGCCAACATAATCACTGTTTTTATAGTTACATTACTTTTGTGTATTTTATCTGTACTTTTTTATATGTTTTATCGATACATTTTTATCGATTCATTTATTCTAACGTTAAAACCTTTCTTGTCAAGAGCGTTTTGCCCTGTAAATAAAAATTCGATAAAAATATATCTATTAAATGCTCTGTAATACAATAATTTTTCGTTATTAGCATCAATAATATTGAAGTCACTATAAATTTTATTAGTTCGACACAGAAAAAGAAACATATCAAAAGCACCTGTTCAAGACACTAAATTACCTGCCCCAGATTCTATTTTATCCAGATTCTATTTTATCCAGATTCTATTTTATCCAGACTCTATTTTATC
>CAYUAP010000127.1:0-13900 GCA_964442735.1 uncultured Planctomycetaceae bacterium
GCAAATATTTCTCCTGCTTGTTCACGTTTCATACTGCAAACCGCTTAATAGTTACAGATTTTCACAGATAGTTTTTGGCAAACAAACTTTTTTATGATAAAATTATTTATGATCATAGATAAAAATGTTTTGTTTGTTATTGTAAAATTTTGTTATTGTAAAATATTGTATTTTACGGCAGATATCTCTGTTTATCCGTGATATCTGTGGTTCCAAAATAGTTTGTGAATGGTTACGATACTTTTTATAGAGGAAAAAGGATATGAACGGATATGAAAGACTAACGGCACTTTTAGCGAACGTACCGATAGATCGATTGGCGTATCTTCCGATAACAATGATGATTGCGGCAGATATACATGGAGTCGCCTATGGAGACTACGTACAGGATTATCGACTTCTCGTCGATGCGCAAATTCAGACGGCGAGGGAATTGGGAGCCGATCATGTTTCCGTTATTTCCGATCCATGTCGGGAAGCGGCCGATTTCGGAGCGAATATTATTTATTATGATAATCAGCCCCCCGCCATAGACGAAACCAACCCGTATCTGGCCGACAAAACGCGAATTGCGACCATACCTGAATTGGATCCACTTCGTCCAAACAGTCGAATGCGTGACAGAATCGACGCTATTTCTTTATTTAGGAAAAAAGTGGGTGGAACCTATTTTATTGAAGGCTGGGTGGAAGGACCTTGTGCCGAGGCAGCCGACCTGCGCGGTATCAATCATCTGATGATGGATATTGTCGAAGATAAAGTATTTGTCGTAGATCTCTTCGAAAAATGTATACATAACGCGATTCGATTTGCGCAGGAACAGATACAGGCGGGAGCGGATATTATCGGGATCGGCGATGCGGCAGCCTCCCTGGTTGGACCGCGACGTTATCGGGAACTCGTTTATCCGTACGAACTGAAATTAGTTCGCGCCATTCAAAATGCAGGTGGACGTGTTCGACTCCATATTTGCGGAAATATCAGTCGATCCTTGGATGTTGTCGGAATGCTGGGCGCCGATTTAGTCGATCTGGACTCAATGGTTCCTATCGATCTGGCCCGCGAAAAAATGGGACCAACTCAGATTTTAACCGGAAATATCGATCCGGTTCGTATTCTTCGAAACGGAACGCCACAGGATATTATTACGGCCCTTCAAAAATGCCATAAAGACGCGGGCGAACGGTATATTGTCGGTGCTGGTTGCGAAATACCGCGCGGAACTCCTAATGAAAATCTCAAGGCCATACAAACTTTTATCGAACACCTCGTCTAACAAGATATACTCAAGGTCGTTATAAAAGTTTATTTTTCAAAACAGGCGAGACGCCTGTTTCGGAGTATGCGGACGAGATGTCCGTGCTCCCGGGAAAAGCCGAATTTATAACGTCGCACAGTATAATTCAAAACGTCATTCACCGTCAAGCCGTGGCGGAAGGCCCCGTCGGAATCCCGGTCCCTTCTGTTCGTTCTATCCCTTCTATCCCTTCTGTTCGTTCTATCCCTTCTATCCCTTCTGTCCCTTGATGTATTAATATATTATCTCAATTTTTCCAATAACGCAGAAGAAGAATTTTAAAATAGGCGGCAAAACCTTTAATTATCTTTAAGTAAACCATCTATTCATCCTTTTCGGTAAATATAAATCTTGAATATAGAATAATGTTTAACAAAACATTACTTGTCTTTTATAACTTGTTCAGGTGGTTTGCCTTTTGTAATACTTGAATAAAAATACATTTTTTTCAAGTACAAAACAGGTGGAACACCTGTTTTAAAGGAAGTAGATGGGACATTCCACGTTCCAGACCTGTTTTCTCCTGGTACAAATAACAAACTACTGTGGTAACTATTCACAAACGATTTTGGAACCACGAATGATCACGGATAAACAGAGATAGTCTGCCGTAAAATACAAATTTTACAAGAACAAAATTTTACAAGAACAAACAAAACATTTTTATCTATTATCATAAATAGATTTTATCATAAAAAAGTTTGTTTTCCAAAAAACTATCCGTAAAAAACAGTGTTCTCCGTGTTTTCACTTTATATCCGTGGTTTCACTTTATATCCGTGAATGGTTACTTTTTTAATTCCCGCTACATTCGAGTACTTTTTCACTATAAAGATATATTCCTTTAGTCGGATTTGGATGAATATGATCCAGTAAATATTCAGATGGAACTTGGTTGGCAAGGACGGTTTTTAACTTTTTGGAAGGGTCAATAAAAAGATAGTCAAAACATTGGCAATATTTTTTTAGTGAATCCGTATATTTCTCAAATAATTGATTACATTCATTAAATGGAATTTTCATAAAAGGATCCACCATTTGGTTCGGCCAAGGAGAAACGAATACAAATTGAGCACTTGAATGTTTGGATTTGATATATTTAACAAGGATATCGATGTTATTAATATAATCAGATTCGTTCATTGAACAAATATTGGCATTGCGATAACGAATATCGTTTGTTCCAATCGCGATGACATACAGATCAGCATTACAACTTGCAATATCTTCTAAATGATTCAGTAATGTCTTAACAGTTCCCCCACCATAAGAGAAATTAAAAACGTTTTTTTCAGGCATCGTGGCCATAATAGGTTCAAACCATCCGTAACCTCCATTTTTGGTCCCATTTGTTACACTATCCCCCAGGAAACAAATGCTATTTACAGATTTCAATAACGTATACAATTTAGAATTTAGCAGATGGTCGTCCAACGTCATCGGTTTAACAGAATGACGGATGTAACCTTTCTGAGGAAAATAGAAAAGTCGATCTTCCATCATATCAAAAGGAATACTTTTATGGATCATGGTTTTGGTTATAACAGAAAGAGCTTCATTCACACGTTCCATCTCGCTTTTATTCATCGTTTTTCGTAATTCATCAGAATGAATATCATAAATTGGAATTGCTTGGATTTTTGCATCCAAAGAAATTCGCGTAATAAGTGGAATAATAGCCACACAAATAATTTCACGTGTTGAAGAGTCAAGATAACATTCCACAATGGCACTTGCATCTCCGTCATGGTCAATATAAGAATTGGCAAAATTACCCGGACAATGAACGATTAAAGAACGTCCATTTCCACTAAATGCCAATGGATTATCAACAAATTCAATCGGTTGAACAGCATGAACATGATCACTTAAAATAATATCCGCTCCCGCTTCTTTAAAAACATTATTCCAGGTATTTTGGAATTTATTTGGAACATGAGTAAATTCTTTTCCCATATGAGGCATAACGACAATTAAATCCGGTTTAGGTACAGAATGTTTCAAACGTTCAAAATCGGCTAATACATTTTTTCTATTCTGCGCAAAAAAATCACAATCCGGGTTAACAATAATGGATGTTAAATCAGGATTACGTATGATAATATTATCACATTTATCTTCACTCTGTCCATATGTATAGGCGAGAACACCAATATTAAAATTCCCAACCTTAACAATACACGGTGCAAGTTTCTCTTCGCGATTACGCCAGGACCCAGTGTGTAGAATTGCATATTTATCAAGAATATCCAATGTTCGCATAGCACCAGCTTCTTCTTTATCTAAAAGATGATTATTTGCGGTGGTTACAAAATCGATACCGGCATTTTTTACTGCGTCCGCGAAAGAATCTGGATAATTAAGACGAACTAAAATACCATCATTAAAGTTACTTGATGAATATCCCACTTCTTTACCAGCCATTGGCCCTTCAAAAACTGCCATTGTTAAATCGGAAGGCAAGAGATATTTATTTGTATATTGAAACAGATACGAGAAATCGTAGCTGTCATTATGAGGCATATAAGCACTTCGAACCACGTCACGTAAAAGAATAAGATCTCCGATAAAAGATATTTTTACACTATTTTTCAACTGTTTCTGTTGAAGATCTGATATTTTAGGATAAATACAATCTGGGAGCCTCTTGTCCGGCAAAAAACGTTTCGTTATTTTTTGAACGAATGGAATACGATTATAAAACTGAACAGAATCAGGTATATCCTTCATAATTTGTTGAATTGTTAAAATAAATAAAATAAATATGGACAAAAAAGAAACAATTAGCCCTTGGAAAATCCGATAGATATACGTTTTATTTTCAGGTGAAAGAATTTTAAGCATCCAGTTAAAAAATAAATTTATCACGGACATGACGAAATTCGAGCCTAAAATAAATGTTAAGAATAGACTAATAAGAGGTATAATCCATAAAGAATTCATGCCTAACTGTTCATAATGATAATAACGGCCAAATAAAATTGGAATATACCGATGTAAGACATAAATGGCAAGAGAATTAACTCCCCATTGTGTTATAAAAGGGATTTTTCGATTCGGCAGACAAAGAAAGAAACAGATTAAAAGAGAACAGGATACCAGATAGACAAAAATTCGACCTAGCAGATTAGCAAAAGTATCTATATTAAAAGTAGAAATATAACTATACATACATAAAGTTTTTATGGTCAGAGGGTATGATGCGACATAATACCATGTAAAAGTTAGAATAGACAGAAGGAATATTAATCCTGTTATTTTACAACGTAATGTTCTTTTTTTCAAAAAATTTAATGAAAAATCATAGTCCAAATAATATCCCATCAAAAAAAATGGGAAAAAGGCAAAGATTCTGGATAATGCTAAAATATTGGTAAATTCAGACAAACAGCCAATAAGGAAAGCAACAAATAAACTAATGGGAAACAAAATGTAACCATTAATTTTTGACAAAAAAGAGATGGACAATCTCCATACAATGAGAGCTAAAAGATACCAATATGATAAATAGGGCTCAATTAGAGAAAGTTCAGACTTGGCTACAATTTTCATTGCTCCCATTAATACTATATTAAAAACGATATAATACAGCAATAGTTTCAAAATTGAGTTAGAAAACAGAGAAGATTTTTTTTGGCTGAAAAAACCAGAAATAAAGACAAAGAGCGGCATGTGAAACGTATAAATTACAGTTAGTGGAATTTTAAAGGATGTTATTCCGGAACATTCATAAAAAAAATGCCCTAAAACAACCAAAAAAATCAATATTCCTCTAAAATTATCCCAAAAATAAATCCGATTTGAGAATTTATTATTGTAATCCATAATAAAATCCTTTTAATTGTTTGTTTTAAATATCTTTGTAACGAATCTTAATTTTTTTATGATTAAATTTATGCCATAAACGAGTCAAATAAGTACTTTTTCTAGCTAATCCCATACAACAATATTTGAAGAAATACGGGACAAAATAAAAGTAAGTAGAAATGGGAACATGACGCTTGTTCTTGCGAATTACCGGAAAAATTTCTTTACAGGCGTTTCCTTCAATAGAACCATCATATTTTTTTGCCATCATAAAAGCTAACCGGCGTGCAAGATTTTTTTTAAAGTCATCGATATCAAAGACTTGATTAAAAAGGTCAAGTTTTCCGAGTGCGTATAAACAAGCCATAGTCCGAACACATTTTTCGCAAGTTCGGCAATTGACATCGTTATCATTACATACATTCAACA
Organism: uncultured Planctomycetaceae bacterium; assembly: GCA_964442735.1. GTDB lineage: Bacteria > Planctomycetota > Planctomycetia > Pirellulales > Thermoguttaceae > JAUNBG01. Next base: position 5,534 of record CAYUAP010000127.1, read on the forward strand.
TTTTGAGAGGAGCGTCAAATTGTGAAATATAATCCAATTTGTCACAACGACTTTCCGAAGCCCCAGTAACATAAAAATTTGTTCCTTCCGTCGAAAAACATTGGACATTCAATAAATCAAAAAAAGCAGCATCTTTATAATTAAAACAGAATTCATCCAAACCACAACCTGAAGAATAGTAATAGATTTTAAACAGTTTCTGAAGTGCGAGAACGGCAGATAAAGAAAGAAAAGTGTGTGTATAATTAAAACTTATTCTTGATATCCCGGCGATATTCGAATTAACGCACACAAAGTTCAAATTATTTTCTTCTACAAAACCTTTAAAAAGTTCAATCCTCTTCTGATAACGAGCCAAGGCTTTTACTTCGTCAAATGTACCACAAGCTCCGAGGTTAAAAAAACAGAGATGGGTCAGGTTAAAGCTTTTCGTATCCTGGTTAAGATTTTTATATATCGTAAAAAAGGAATCAACCCCGGCAGAAAAGCCGGTGCCAACCGCATCCTTAATATGATTTTCACTTGACGTCATACATTCCGAATCAAGACCAGCAACCTGAATAGAAACTTTTTGATAAAAATTGGAATATTTAGTAATCGCAGGCATAAAAATATTGACAATCTGATAATATAGTTTCTCGGATATTTTTCCTTCAACTACAATATCTTCCGCGAACATCATAGCATAGGGCAAAAAAGCAAGTAAAAAAGAATCCGCACGTTCAAAACAAAAAAAACTCTCATATTTTGAATCAACTTCATACCAAATTTCTTGCGTCTCCCAAGAATTTGAACTAACCTTTGAACACAAACGAACTTTATTATCTTCCGTATATATCAAATAAGGAATGCCAATTTTTATCATAATTAAACCTTTCATTTCTATCAAGAACCCGCCACAGAATAAATTTATAAGACTACCGACTTTAAATTCTATTATTCCATGAACTTTTATGTCTTCTTATTTATTATAAATAAAATAATATGGATGTCAAGTATAAAATTCGAGAGTACTTGATTTTTTGAATAATAATCTACTGGATAGGAACTGACGTGATAAAACCTGTTTTGCCTATTCCATAACCTGTAAAGTTTAACCACCTTTTTCATAAAAGCGACCTCCTTTGGCCTTGTTTTATGATGATATCGTTCCTATTTTGTAACCGTTCACGGATAGCTTTTTGACAAACAAACTTTTTTATGATAAAATTATTTATTATAATGGATAAAAATGTTTCGTTTGTTATTGTAAAATATTGTGTTTTACGACAGACTATCTGTGTTTATCCGTGATATCCGTGATTCCAAAATCGTTCGTGAATAATTACCTTTCCCTGATTTGACGTTTTGAAAACGTTTTAAAGACGTTTTGAAAACGATATTTACTAAATGTATACTCAAGGTCGTTATAAAATTCTATTTTTCAAAACAGGCGAGATGCCTGTTTTGGAGTATGCGGACGAGACGTCCTTACTCCCGGGAAAAGCCGAATTTATAACGTCTTAAAGTATAGTCTGTTGCCGCCAGGGGAAGGCAACTTTAAAATTGGGTGAAACCATGAAGGTATTTATGATATTGTTCAAGTGATAAACGAAGAGTATTCCTCCACGGTTAAAATAATAATCGTCCATCATCAATGAAGTAACGGACAAAAATGAAAAACATCTGCTGTTTTTATAACGCAAGTTCTTTTTCCGGACGAGGAAGGTCTTTTAATTTCTCGTTATCGTTTTTCAGAATCTTCGGTCTGACATTGGAGTGCATGGAATCATTGATATCTTCCGGAACTTGATCTGAATGATATAATTTTTGTAATTCATCAATGGCATCAGCATAGGTTACAGAATATTCAGTATTATGAACATTTCGTTCGAACTCGATCAAACAACGGCAGTAGACCTGTCGCCAACGGAGTCGATCTTTTAAACGGGGAATCATTTCCGCATTCATTTTAACGGCTAGCCGCATTGCCTTAATGGCGGCAGCTTTATATTCCGGTGGAATTGGCATTTTTTGACAATGTAAAATCTCCAGACATCGACACAGTTCCACGAAATCGTCGGGATTCGCCCCACAAAATTCATAATGTGCGTAATCACGAATTGTATCATAGGCGTTTGCGTTTGCGTCCCAATAGAAACGTTCGACAATAACCTTGTTGATATCCTCAAAAGGACCTTCAGAATAGAGCTTGCAACCGCAAACACGTCCACGAACCTGATGCCATAAAGCAGTAAAATGCTCGGGTAAAACAGTAGCACCAAATCCCCCCCAGGGCCATCGGTTCCACATACTGATTTCCGGGAAGGTTATGATCTTGTGCCCCGGCGGTAATGGATGTTCCAAGACATAACGAGGAAAATCGCCATGACTGTCCGCCAAAATATACTCGAATTCCGGATGCTTCTCAAGCCATTTCCATAATATTTCAAATTCATTTTCGTTAAAACACCAGGTGGACAAAATAAATTTACGATTCGGATCGAATTCGGACCGAATAATACGGGCAAATTTTTCCGCTAATTTCAAATATCCATTTCCTCCCCAAGGTGCACATTTTTCACAACCACAGCCTCCTTCGTCGTAGGGCCAAAAACAGGAGATATCGACATTGCAATCGGCAAATGTTTTATTGACCGTTCGGAGGATATTGGCGATATAATCATATGCCCCGGGCTTCTGCGGACAGATGTTAATACCGTTGTTCCCACAGCGCGGACACTTGTTCGGAACGGCATACAATTCTTTAGGCGTATCCCGCCAGCCTTGATTCATTGTCCCTAAAGAATCGATCTTGAGATCCAGACGCTTGACACAGCAACTAAAAATCCGAAATCCTTTTTCAAGTTCCTTCCATTCTTTACTGTTCGGATCGTTCGTCAAATTAATGACCGGCAGATCCAACGTACAAAAGGAATTGAATCCTTGAAGCGCCAGATCCTCAATATAACGTTTCATCTCCGCTTCCGAGGCTAAATGATACCAATTATGAAAATGCCGGGCAAAATAACATTCACGAAAAGGCGCGTCCGGTTTATCACGAATTGACAGAACAGGAACGGTAAAATCATCCGCTTTATACTCTATCGAACGAAGTAATCGACCGGTCCCGAAGATCAAGCCGGGAAACGATCCCGCAATGATTTGCGCCGAACTCTTCTCTGTCTTTAAAATATATTCTTCTTCCTCCAACTTCGGATCAATTTGAAATTTGACCGAAATTATACCACCAGAGGATCGTTCCCCAATTCGATCCTGAACAATTTCGGCGATAAAACGACGATTTTCAGGAACATTCTCAAATTGGAACTGGACAACAAGCTTCGGTTGGACTGCCATAGAGGCTTTTTCTGCCGAAACCGGATTTTCCGCCGCGTTCGTTTCTAATACTACACAGACAAATGAAATTATTATCGTAAAAATTAGCCCTGTTAAAACAAATTTTTTATACATTTTTCGGTCGTTCTCGCATAGTTGATGGTTAATAGTTAATTGTTAAAGGAAGATAACGATTGCTGTAACCGTTCACGAATATAAAGTGAAACCATGAATAACACTGATTTTCACGGATAGTTTTTGGCAAACAAACTTTTTATGATAAAATTATTTATTATCATAGATAAAAATGTTTCGTTTGTTATTGTAAAATATTGTATTTTACGGCAGACTATCTGTGTTTATCCGTGATCTCCGTGGTTCCAAAATCGTCCGTGAATGATTACCGATTGCCAAATATCCCCAAGGCCGTTTTAAATTCCTTTTTTCAAAACAGGCGGAATGTCCGTTTTAAAGTAGATGGAGGAGACATCTTTACTTCCCGGAAATATAAATCATTCCGGCCAGGAGTATAATTAAAGAGAAAACATTTTTTGTAATGGAACAGAAACCACCCGTGAAAAAGACTACCGATTTTAAAGACTACCGATTTTTATGTCTCAAGGACGGGTAATATCCGTCTCTATACAGGTGGACAAATGCTTGAACTCGGGAAGTCCGAAACATCCCGATTTCAAGATTATATTAACTGTTATTTACAGCAGCAACAGCATTTTTTGTAATCACCAACCATAGGAACGGATGGATGGGTGTCCGGACCGAAATAACGCAGTCCGACAAGTGGCTCGGATCCGGTATTAACAATTTCTATACCATTGGCGGCCCCCTCGGCGGTAATAAAGACTTCGTCGTCCGGTTCTTCTCCGTAACGAATCATATTGGGGGATTCAATACGCAGTTTCCCCATGGTACCACGTCCTTGAACGGTAATCCATCCACTTGCGCCCGGATCGTGAATAACACATTTCGAACCTGGCAGAACAGTCAGTTCTTTAGCCGAAATCATCTGCTTGCCATCAATTAAACCATAGGTAATCCATCGGTCACAATAACCGGCCTCCGGATCAGACTGATTTTTATCAAGAATCGGTTCGAGATAGTTATGATCCTTGAAATAGGGGTCAACATTCTTTTCCCAATCAAGCATTTCAATAATGAAGTCGAGATCGTATTTTTTATCCTTCGGAACGTCTTTTGTCAGAAGATCCCAAGAGACTTCACGTCCCTCAACGAGAGATTGATACATACCAAAGACGTCGGACCCCCATTGCGGTTCATAGGTACAGAGAGAACCAGGAGCATGAAGCACACCAGCCGCAACGAGCCATCCAGTACCTCTTTTAAGCCGATACGCCTTCGACAGGTCGAGAATACCATTATCTCCCTTGTTCCAGTCTTCGAGGCATTTACGGACCTGTTCTTTTGTCGTTCCCGGCTCCAGGCCCATAAAAGTATAGTCGAAATTATTTTGAGCGGCATTCAATTGTGGTGGAAAATAATAGGCTTCCGGTTTGCCGTCCTGTCCCGTTAATACAGCGTCCTTCGTCATTTGATGCATATGGTGCGGAATAGGTCCGGCATTATCGAAGAACTTCGAAAAGACCGGCCATCGTTTATATTGCTCCCAAATAGCATTTCCGACAATTCGCCCCTTCCCTTCCGCTACAGCATCACGCAACAGAAATCGCTGACCGTCAAATTTGGCGTAACTAAGACCTTCGTCCGCGGTACGTCCCGCATTATCGGCTTCTGTGGTACTAGCGAACCAGCGTTCGTCAATCCCTCCCCGATCAACCCCCAACGCATACCAGTCGGTCGGCGCTAATTTAATTCGCTTGCCCGGATGAAGAAATGAACGCGGTACCCAGTTCGGGGTTAATCGCAGTAAACCATTACCAGCTTCCATCGCCTGCGCGAGAAGAGCTCCTACATTATCCTTGGACGCAACTCTTGATTGAACAATCGCCATATCTGTACTTCTCCAAATTTAAAGGTGATCTAATATCCGGAAAACTTTATCCATCTTCCGGTAACATGTTTACTAAATAGTCTTTATCATATTGCCGATTGCTGTTTTTCAAATTCGTTCGGGCGGAAAAGAAAATCAATCGACAATAATAAACGTGTATTATTCCGTTTTTTTACCACCTTGTCAAACTGTTTTACGAAAAAAATACAAAATATTTTGAAAATTCTTTCTGAATCGGGAATTCGACCGTTTTCGATGGATAATATCATTAGTGGCTGCGAACACTTAAAAAACGGAATTGACTGGAACGCGAACATCTCGTCCGCAATGCAGGGAAAACTGGCGTCTCGCCTGTTTTATTCCCCAAAAAACGGAGTTGACTGGAACGCGAACGTCTCGTCCGCAATGCCGGGAAAACTGGCGTCTCGCCTGTTTTATTCCCAAAAAACGGAGTTGACCGGAACGCGAACATCTCGTCCGATATGCCGGGAAAACTGGCGTCTCGCCTGTTTTGGAGGATAGACTTTTATAACGACCTTGAGTATCGCAAATATAATCAATTGGTAATTGTAATCAGTCACAAATTGACAAAAGGAGTCTCCTATTTTGAACGGTTGAATAAAGTAGTTTTCACGAAGTCTAAAAGATTGTTGGTATCGTAATAGTTCAGAACACCATGAATCGTATCGGTTAATTGAATGTAGGTGGGTGATTTTTCAACGGAGGTATTCCAATTGACCAGTGCCTTTTCTTCGATTTTAACCGATTCGAAAAGAGCAGGCTCCGCAATAGCGGCGTGCAGTGCAACGGTTCCGGCATAACCTTCGGCGACCAGATGAATTTTTGCGCCGTATTTTTCCTGACAGAATTTCGCGGTCATCAGAAGATCGTCGGTTCGCATTCCTACATACGATTTTCCCAGAAGATAGGCGATATAATAGTCACTTCCATCCGTACCGAACCATTGATACAAATAATAGGTTCGCCCTTCCGCCTGCGTTTCTCCCCAGCCACGCAGATCGACCGCCATAACCGACTTGCCTTGTGTAGTAAATAACAGATTCGTCTTCTCCGAAAATCGACCTTTATCGGAAATCACAAGAGTCATTTCCGCAGGAGTCTCCTTTATATTGGTTCGAATCGGAAGATAAATACCGGCGTCCGATTCCAGAACAAAGTCCGTCTCCGTTTTTCCTTGATCACATACTTTAGCGGAGGGTAGATCGGCCAATTTTCGAATACCGGCGACAGATCGAACAAGGTCAGCAGCCTTTTCCGGAGTCATGTCCTTCCAGATTGCCTCGCGTTTTGGAGTTAGTTCTTTAGCGAGATCGCGATTCAGGTCATAGGTGGTTCGCGCATTGGGGAGGGCCATAACGCCCGGCTTCGGCACAGTACGAATTTCATCTTCCGTCAAAACAGGAAGCTGGTCCGGACGCCAGACTTCGACATCTTTATTTGCCAACCAACGAAGCATCCAGCGAATGGTCCCCTCCTGAAGCTCTTTCGCATAGTTGTGTTTATCCTCTTTTTCAATAATAGCCATTTTTTCCGGCCAACCGAATCGGGAATAGATCCGTTTGGCATATCGAAACGATTTCCACGCATCGTCGATATTAAAGAAGTCATTCGTGGTTGTACAGAGAAGAGTGGGTTGCGGCGCACGCATAATACAATAGTCGGCATGATCCATACCAAATCCTGTCTGCCCAAAAATATTCTGTTCCGCATCCTGGGGACCATTGACATACATCAGATTGTCGAATATATTACAGATGTAACAGCAAGGGGCGGCCGCCTTGATTCTTTTGTCAAGGGCCATAATATAGGAAGTTTGAGTTCCTCCGCCACTAATACCGGCCACACCGAATCCCGTTTGCAGGAGATCGGAACGCGTCTGCATGTAGTCAAGAGCCCGGGTCATATCCCATATTTCGAAGGTCGCCGTATTACGCCCCAGTAGAATGGAACCGGAACCAAGAAGATTGTGTGCCGGAACACTGGTGTATTCCGCATTACCGTCTTTATCGAGCAACTGCCAGCGTTCGCCCTGTTCGACAGGATCGATCATAAAAACAGCCACGCCATTCATGGCCCCTAAAATACAGACTTCCTGCATCCAGGAGGCCGCCTTCCCCGTTGCCGAATGACCACAAACCTCCAACATTCCCGGCCAGGGGCCAGGATGTTTCTCTTTGTTCGGTAAAAACATGGTCCCGGTTACATAAAAGCCCGGTAAACTTTCAAATACTATTTTTTCGACATGATAACCGTCCCGTTTCATCGTTTCGGTTATCCTCGCGTTTAAGGGCGTTTTCGACCATGTTCTCCCCAACTGTTTACGAAAATAATCAATATGCTCCCGTTGATATTTTTCGATATCCTCTACCGTTTTGATCGATTCGTATTTATTCTCCCAACGGACTTGCGCTTCATCCACCCGTGCCAGAAGCCAATTCAACATCATCGCTTTAGGCTCTTGACAAATGCCCGATTGTTTGAGAAGCGTCTTCTGCTCTCCCGCCTCCCCGGGAACCACTTTTTCTTGCCCTAAAACCGGAACAACCATCATGGTTAATAAAAATAAACTTAAACCCAATAAAATGTTTTTCATAAAAAGACCCCTTTACTCTGTTTCTTTTGTTTCTTCTTCTTCTGCTGTTTCTTCTTCTTCTGCTGCTTTTTCTTCTGGCTTTTTTGTAATCAAACACACAATCATTTGATGTTTTCAAACGATGTTTTCATTGTAACAATTCTGTTGGCACTGTACAATATATGTAAATCTGAATTCAAAAATTAGTTGTTTTTTACTGTTCACCGACAAATGGATAAAACAGATAAAATACAATAAACAAAATGATATTTTAATAGTATTCAGGTCTTTTCAATAAACAGGATTACCACCCGAAAAAGGAAGGGAGGAAGAAGTATCATATTCCAATTCTGCCTGCTAATAGCTATGTTTTTTACGGTTCTATAAAAATAACAGGTGTTTTTAAGAAAAACATATCCAAAAAACTTTTTAAACTTGCAATTATATTAAGGTCTGTTATAATAAAATT
>CAYUAP010000128.1:0-13854 GCA_964442735.1 uncultured Planctomycetaceae bacterium
CCCCAGGGATTGACTGGAACGCGGACGTTTCGTCCGCACAGCCGGGAAAACAGGCATCTCGCCTGTTTTATTCCCCAGGGATTGACTGGAACGCGGGCGTCTCGTCCGTTTTATTCCCCTGAACGAACTCCTAAATGAAAGTGTTGTCTACCACCAGATAAAAATGTTTTGTTTGTTATTGTAAAATATTGATTTTACGGCAGACTATCTCTGTTTATCCGTGATATCTTTGGTTCCAAAATCATTCATAAATGGTTAACTGAAGTTTTAGGTCCCTTGATATTTCTCAAAACTCTCTATTAGTATAACAAAAAACATTCAAATTTACAAGCGGGTTCCACGGGGAGTTCGAAACGTTTAAAGGTGAATCCGGTATGGAATTTGTATTTTGATTTCAAAGACATGTTAAAATATATAAATTGTAAAAGATATACCGTTTTCTGGTTATAACGGTTGAAAATTTTTATTTTGAATATCTCCGACTCCTTTTTCACGAAAACGTTCGAAGTTTATCTATTTTTAAGTCGATATGTAAATTATAAAAACTTCCTATTTTATGCAAATTGCGTAAAATGATTAGTTAATCTGGTTTGTCCTTCCATCAAATTGTCTTCCTAGCCTAACGGGTCAATTAAAAAATGGTAATTTGTAATATTACTTCTATACATACGTTGGAGGATCTCCAGCGTTTTGTTTATCGAACGATTTGTAATAGTAACGAACTTTTGATGAATGAATTTCCGACAACGGAAACAGTTCTTCGAAAGTCAAATGGAAATAGTTGTGGCATGATGTTTTGTCTTCATGGTCCACGAACAGTGAAGTTTTCCGCAATATGGGAAAAAGATAAAAACAGGGTTTTGTTTTATAGAGCTAATGGAGAGCGGTATCAACAGGTCAATTTGGAAGACGGTGATTTGAGATTAATGGAATTATAGAGAGGGTCGATTGAAATTCGGCGAAAACAAGATTGAAGTTGCGGTAACATCCCATACAAAGGGTCATTGATAGCAAAGGAATGCAATTATGTTGGTATTATCAAGAAAAGAGGGCGAGGCTGTTTATATTGGAGACGATATAAAAGTCACAATAACGCGTATTAATGGTGGCAAGGTCCGTATTGGCATCGAGACGGGAGAAAAGGTGTCGGTTCTTCGAGGTGAATTGTTTGATGCGGCCCGGAGTCAATCGGCTTCTGTTAAGACGGACTACAAGACACTGGTCGCGATAAATTGAAAAGTTTTAAGAGACAAAGGTAAATTTAATGAAAGTGACGCGTCGTCGATTTATACAAGCGGGATCCATGACCGCACTTGGGAGTGGTATGATTCCGGCCGTTCATGCGGGCGAGACGAATATAATAAAAGTGGGTCTCGTAGGTTGTGGAGGTCGTGGAGGTGGAGCCGCGTTGAATGCCCTTGCAGCAGACAAAAATTGTAAATTAGTCGCGGTGGGGGACGCGTTTCGTGATCGAGCGCGCGCGTCCATTGACGGATTTAAACGTCTTTACGGAGATCGGGTTAATATTCCCGAGGCGCGCATTTTCGATGGACTTGACTGTTATCGTGGTGTTATTGAGGAGTCTGATCTTGTTCTGTTGTGTGAACCTCCCCATTTTCGACATAGATCGTTACGTGCCGCTGTAGAGGCGGGTAAACATGTCTTTTGCGAGAAGCCGGCAGCGTCTGATGCTCCTGCTATCAAGCATATTATGGAGTCGGCCAGGATGGCGAAGGAGAAGGGAATCAATGCGATTTCCGGACTCTGCTGGCGATACGAAGATAATGTGCGTGGTATTATCGACCGGATTCGTGATGGTATTATTGGCGATGTTCACACGGCACAGGTTAATTATTTGACAAGTCGGGTATGGACACGTCCGCGCCAGGAGAACGATACAGAAATGATGTTTCAGGTCCGGAACTGGTATAATTTCAGTTGGCTTTCTGGCGACTTCAATGTAGAACAGCATGTTCACAGTCTTGACAAGGGAACATGGGGGCTCGGTGATATTTTCCCGCAAGCGGCCTATGGTCTTGGGGCTCGTATGGAGCGTATCGATCAACCGGCCTATGGTGATATCTACGATGCGATGGGGACCGTTTTCGAATATGCAAATGGAAAACGTTTATTTTCCTTCTGTCGTCAACAAAACGGTTGTTGGAACAATGCCGATGAATACTTTATCGGATCGAAGGGCCATGCTTTTGTCATACGCAGTGGGGCTAATTCGAAAATATTTGATAATGATGGCAAACTTCTGTACGAACACAAGCGAACGAAATGCAATATGCATCAACGGGAAATAGAAGTTCTCTTCGAAGCAATTCGCAGTGGTGGAAAAACCGTACTTAATAATATTGAGAAGTTGGCGAAGGTGACGATGGTTGCCATTCTGGGTCGAATGGCCTGTTATAGTGGCAATCATGTCACATGGGAGGAGGCGATCAATTCGCCCGGGGCCTCTCCTTCGGGATATACCTGGAATGATAATCCGCCAAAAATGCCGGATGAAAATGGGCGATATCGCATTCCTGTTCCCGGAATTGGCACGGTTTATCATTCGATAACAAGATAATTTTTTATTTATTAAATTTTTATCTTCAATTGTTGATTTTGGATATTGTAAAATAAAGAAACCTTCGATATAATAGAATAGTATCGTCAATATCATTTTTTCTTTACTAACAATTTTCAGAATTTGGAGAAGCTTCTATGAAACGTACGTCTCTTAATCTTAAAAGGACGCCATCGGGACGTTTTGCGTTTACGTTGGTTGAATTACTGGTTGTTATTGCCATTATTGGTATTTTGATTGCCTTGCTGTTGCCCGCTGTTCAGGCGGCTCGGGAATCAGCGCGTCGTATGCAGTGTACGAACAACATGAAACAGCTTGGTCTGGCTTTACAGAGTTATCATGAATCCCTTCATCATTTTCCTCCGACTCGAACCGGAGTTGCTCCTGCGACGGCAAGTACTGCTGGTTATTATAACCGTTATAGTTTTCATGTCGCACTTCTTCCCTATGTGGAACAACAGAACGTGTATAGCCAGGTAACGAATTACGCGGCACTAAATGGTGGTGCCTGGCCAACCTGGACAGAAAATTCCACTTCGTTTGGTGCCTGGCGGGCGCGAATGAATCATCTGTGGTGCCCTTCCGATGCCGAAGTTACGAAACCGGCTCTTGGTGGCTCCGCAACAAGAACAAGTTATGGCGCTTCTTTAGGTGATACGTTAGCTGCCAGTGATGGTGACAATACCAATAACCGTGGCTTTTTCGGGGGCGGTTCTGGTTTTATTATCGGAAATGCAAATTCAACTTTTGTATGCCGTAATTTTGCATCTCTAAAAGATGGATCTTCCAATACGATTGCGATTATCGAACATGGTAACGGTGATACTGTTGATAGTATGGAAATCAAAACGGCGATATATTCGCCCATTAGTAATGCTGGAGAATCCGGGGGGGCTCCCAACGACTGTATCAGTAAACGAGATTCCACGAACGCCAGTTTTATCGCTTCCGGTTCCGGTGGAAGTCATGAACAATGGGGGCATTACGGTTACGCCTTCTATTGGTGTAATCACCTTTCTATAACAACCGTTCTTCCTCCAAATGCTCCTTCTTGCAGTACAAATGCTTGGTGGGCCGGAAATGGTTTTTATACCGCTTCCAGTTTCCACTCCGGAGGATGTAATGTGCTGTTCGCCGATGGTTCCGTTCACTTTATTCCCGATACCATTAATTGTGGTAACCTGAGCTATTCGGCCGGTTGTGCCAATCCTACGTCTGGTAGTCCGTTCGGTATCTGGGGAGCGTTGGGGTCCATTCGTGGGGGTGAAGCCCAGTCGTTCACCGATTGATATCCTCTTGTTTGTATATATACATTAGGACGTTATAAATTCGTCATATCCCGGGAGCGCGGACGTCTCGTCCGCATTCTCCAAAACAGGCGTCTCGCCTGTTTTGAAATATAGACTTTATAACGACATAGAGTACCTTTATGATTGTAAAGATCTTTATAAAGTTTGTTTTGTAAAAAGATTTTCCAAAAAAATCTGTGTTATACATTAGGAAGTTATAAAATTGTCATATCCCGGGAGCGCGGACGTCTCGTCCGCATTCTCCAAAACAGGCGTCTCGCCTGTTTTGGAGAATAGACTTTATAACGACCTTGAGTCTATGTATGGTTATTATTTCCTTCGTTTTTACTTTATGTAATTGGTAGAATTGTTTTGCAGACAGAGAATGACAATCAAACAATAATGGACGAGAGTCGGGCGAATGATGCTTTATCAATTTTTACGCCCAGGCTCTTCTGGTTTTCGTTGGTTGTTTTTCTGTTATTTCGTCTTTTCCTCAATGTGTATGTTCCGTTACTCGACCCTTCGGAAGCGCGCTATAGTGTCATCAGTCGTAACATGGCCATTACGGGAAACTATCTGGAGCCGACGATGATGTTCCAGGGGCGTTCTGTTGCTTTTACCGGAAAACCACCACTTGCATTTCAGGTTGCCGCTTTTATCTGTGATACATTGGGGATCAATCCTTTTTCCGTTCGATTACCTTCCTTTTTGTGTGCTGTTCTGACATTGATGATGGTTTACGGAACGGTTAGATATTTTTGTAATCAAACTGTTGCTGTTTTCGCCGTACTCTTCTCTCTCTCTTCCATTGTATTTTACCTTTATTCCGGACTATGTATGACGGATATGCCTCTCTCTTTAACCGTTTGTGCCTCTATTATTTCCTATCTGTTTTTTCTCGAAACCAAAACGATTAAGTGGAAAAAAATATACAGTTGTTATTTTTTTATTTTCCTCGGACTGGGAATGTTGATTAAAGGACCCGTCGCCTTGATCCTGGCCGGACTGCCTGTCTTCTTTTATACATGGATCTATTCTCGTTGGAAGGACTTGAAGTATCATGCCTGGATACTTGGTACACTTCTGTTTCTCGCTATTACCATTCCTTGGTATTATGAAATGTCCACGAAACAACCTGATTTTTTAGAGTATTTTTTTCTTCGTGAAAATTTGTTCCGATTCCTCTATAAAGATTATGGAGATAAATTCGGAAGTGGCCGCGAAACGTTTTGTGGTATGGCCGTTGTTTGGTTTATCGTTTCCAATTTACCCGCTCTCTGCCTGATCGTTTTACCCTTGACGTCACGACAATCGTTTCAACGTTTCTTTTCGAAAGACGTTTTTAAAAGTCCGTTGGAAATGTTTGCGTTATTGACCATTTTGACAAATACGCTCTTCTGGTCCATGACAAGTCGTGTCATGTTGGCCTATCTGTTGCCGACCATTCCTTTTTTTTCCATTCTAATGGCAATACGTCTTGATGTCTCCGGATGGTTTCATTGTAAAGGCTTTTTGCGCTATCTCTCCTGGAATATTCCATTATCGGCAATTTATATTCCGTTAGGCTTTATTGTTGCCGCCTGTTATGGAACCTGTTATACTGAAAATATGGCGGGTCCTTTTTTTCAAAAAGCTGTTTATTTGACAGAACACGATCATAAAGAATTTGCACCCTGTTTCTATTTCGTGGAACAGACTCCTTTCGCCGCCGATTTCTACCTCCAGCAACGTGTTTATCACCATAAAGATGAATCTTTGGAAGAGAGTATTAAACGAAGTGAATCCTTTTATTTAATGATAAAGCGATCTCAAAAGAAACAAGTGAAAATATCTGATAAACGTCGTCTGATTTATAGTAATTGTCAGTGGATGATGTACACTCCGGAATATGGAGATGACAAAATGCAAAATAATAGTCAACCTCTGTAGTACGCAATATTTGTAATATGCAACATCTGTAGTATGTAATAATTTGTAGTATACAATAATTCTTAGTATGCAATAATCTGTAGTATGCAATATCTGTAGTATGCAATATTTGTAATATGCAACATCTGTAGTATGCAATAATCTGTAGTATGCAATAATCTGTAATATGCAACATCTGTAGTATGCAATAATTTGTAGTATGCAATATCTATAGTATGCTTTAGGGTATTATAAATACGGCATTTTCTGGGAGCGCGGACGCCATGCCTGACGGCAGGCAGGTCTCGTCCATTTTCCAAAACAGGAGTCTCGCCTGTTTGGAAAAACAGACTTTAGAATGACCTTGAGTCTGGTATTAGAATATGTCATTGTATTGCAATAAATCATTAAAAAAATATTGTTCTCAAAACGACATTTAGCGATAGCCCCGGAATGAAGGTGTAGTCGTTATTCCATCCTTCTGAACGATAACAGACTACAATATGTAATACAGAATCAGTAAAACGGCTTCATCATCAAACGGGAGAAGAAGGAACAGGCGCAATCCTGTTCTCTTGAACGATAACAGACCATATATGTAAAACGATATCCTCTAAAGGTAACCATTCACGAGCGATATTGGAACCACGGATATCGAGGATAAACAGAGATCGTCTGTCGTAAATACAATATTTTACAATAACAAACGAAATATTTTTATCTGTTATAAAAAATAATTGTATTATAAAAAAGTTTGTTTGCCAAAAAATTATCCGTAGTTTCACATTATATCCGTGAACGATATCCTCCAAAGTTATTTATCGATAGATTGTGATAAAGGAAAATACATCTGTAAAACGTTTCTATTTCTGAATTCTTGTCACCCCGGGGCCGGAAAGTTTACTTCGGCCCGGGGATACAGGGAAGACTTGAATTTGGGTAGAAATTTTATCCTGGGGTTCCTTCATGTGCGATATTATTCCAATAATTTTTTTGTTCTGTTGCATTTGATTGAGGAGGTCGAGGGTTATATTAAGTTTTTCTTCGTCCAGAGCGCCGAAACCTTCATCCAGAAAGAGAGAATCGACACTGCTCTTGCGGCATTTAAGACTTGAAAGACCCAAGGCGAGCGCAAGACTGACGAGGAATTTCTCGCCTCCGGATAATGTATTTGTTGAACGTGTCAAGTCCATTTGAAATTGATCCTTGATTTTCAATCCTAAAGAATCAATATTATCATGAATGATAATATAACGATGACTTAATTCCGTTAAAATTTTATTAGCGGCGGAAACCACCTGTGTTATCGTTAGTCCTTGGACAATTGTTACGTAATTATTGCCACTGGAGGAACCGATTAATTCATTGAGTGTTTTCCAATTCTCTACTTTCTTTTCCTGATCACTGCGCTTTTTTTCAAGATCTTCATATTGTGCTTTTTTACTGTCGTTATCTTTCAGACAAAGTGTTATTGTTGTAATTTCATTACCGATTATTTTTTCGCGGTCCTTTATGATTTTTAATTCCTCTTCCAGTCCTTCTTTTCCTCTATCCGTTAGATTTTTAGCTTTTTCTTCCGACAATTCTTTTTCTTTATTATTTTTTGAGGTATTCAATTCCGTTTTTTTCTGGTCAAGATCTTTCGCCTGTTTTTCGAGATTATCGCGTTCTTTATCGTTGATACGTGCCTTTTCCAGGGCAGAAACGTCGGAAAAACCATGGAGAAGGACCTCCTGTTGCAAGGCGTTATTGGCGGTGGCAAATAGTTTTTTCTGAACGTCGATACGTTCTTCAAGGACCTTAATTCGATCATGGGACTGATTGAGGATCTGTAGGGAATGTTTTTCTTCTTCGCCGCTTTTATCCCGATCCTCTTCCGCTTGTTGAACATTGGTATTCAATCTTTTTGACCATACATCGGGATTCCGATCACCGTATTTTTCCTGGCGTTCTTTTTCCAGTTCGTCATAAATTGTTTGGCAATCGTTACGAGTTGCATTTTTTTCGTTATAGTTATTGGTGATATTTTCAATCAGACTCTGTATTGTTTTTATATTTGCCAATACCGTTTCCATGTCACGAATCAGAATTTTTTTATTTTCATTGTTCCTGTTCCAGTCGGAAACACATTTTTCCAGATGTTCCTTTAGTTGCGGAATTGTTTCGATGGAAATATCATTAATATCAAACGGTTTTAATGTTTTCAGAAGTTCCTTTTTTACCTTCTCAAATTTTTCCTGACATTCCTTTACTTCCTGTTGACACAATTCGTATGTTGTTTGCGCCTTTTCCAAATTGTTTTTTGCAACAGATTCACATCCTTCGCCTTTCGTCAAAATATTTTCGGCGTTTTGACATAAACGGGACTTTTTCTCGATATCTCTATCGCTGATTTTAAGTTTGTCCAGCAGAACCGTAATCTCCTTGAGTTTTTCTTCCAGGACATTTGTAGTCGGAACGTTTTCCCGGGCGAATGGATGATGGAGAGATCCACACAGGGGACACGCTTTTCCTTCTTCCAACTGACTTCGATGATCTTCAAGAGAGGCATAGATCTTGCACGTTGTTATTTCTTTAACCAATTCCTCTTTATTCGATTCCAATTCCTCTTGTGTTCGATTGTTTAGCAGGAATTCTCTTTTTAATTTGAGTTCTTCAAGATCTTTTTGATGGGAATCAAATTTATTTTTATATATTATGCAGTTTTCCCGGCATATTTTTTCTTCCTTGACGGCGGCGTCCAATTCCTCCTTTTTTGTCGTTATGTTTTCTTCTGCTTTTCGGACATTTTCACCTTTTTCAAGGAGTTGGTCCATTTTGGCAAGGAGACCTGATTTTTCAGAAACAAGGATTTCGTCCCGGGAATGTTCGTCGAGATAATCATTGATCTTTTTCAGTTCTTTTTCTTTCTTTTCGAGGTTGTTTTCCTCTTTTGTCTTTTTCTTTTCGTTATTACGAATGTCTTCCCTGAGTTTTAAAACTTCATCCTGTGCGGCTTCGAGAACTCTTTTCTGATTGACGATATTCTGAATGATGGCTCTTAACGCCAGAATTTCAGGTTGAGCCATTTCTTGTTCTGTCCGCGCCTGTTGAAGTTTTTTATTGGCAATATCGAGATGGGTTTGGTCCTGGTAATGTTTTTTTTCTTTTTCCGGCAGAGTCCTGTTTTCCGATTCCAGATTCGCCGTTTCATTATCCAATACTTGTTTTGACGACTGAAATACTTGATAACTGACCTCGATTCGGGCAGCTTTTCGGGCAAGATTCAGACGTTCCCGATCCGGTTGAAACGCTTCTTCCCGTGCAATATGTGCTTTTATCCTCAAATCCAGATCCTGATATTCCATTTGAAGTCTGTCAACCTGTAAACGCCATTCCTTCTGCTTCCATATTGTCTCTATATGAATTTTTATTTCCTCGTTCTCTTTTTCCTTTTCATGAAGTGTCGAACGTTTTTGTTCTTCTTCCTCCACGGTTAAAAGGGCGATCGCTTCCAGATTCCTCTTTAAATCGTCATAGAGAGTTATTTCTTCTTTTGTTCGCGTAAAAACTCTTTTTGAGATACGGCGATAAATAGAGCCGCCGGTAATATTTTCGAGAATGGCGGCTTTCTCTGTTGTGGGCGCCGATAAAAATTTATCGAAATCTCCTTGGGCGAGAAGACAGGCCTGTGTAAATTGATCGAATTTCATACTGGTTTTTCTTTCGATGAATTCGTCCACTTCTTTTTTTTTGTCTGTAATCGTTTCGTCGGTTAGATCGTTAAAGACTTTATAGGTTATATTATATTTACCGCTCTTTTTCGATTGTAAAGACCAAAAGCAACGATAGCGTTCATTGCCCGTGGAGAAAATTACCTCGGCAAAACATTCCGACGTCTGTTCCGACTTGATTTCGGAAATATTCAGACTTTTATTATTGTTTAAACGAGGCGTTCTTCCATAGAGCGCAAGACATATTGCATCTAAAATAGTCGTTTTACCGGAGCCGGTCGGTCCAAATATGCCAAAAATACCCGACGATGTATATTGCGAATCCTGAAAATCAATCAACCATTCACCATAAAGCGAATTTAGATTTTTAAAGTGTAATTTTAATATCTTCATTTTTGATTATCCTTGTATGACTCGTAACTATTCACGAACGATTTTGAAACCATGGATACCATGGATATCACGGATATCACGGATAAACAGAGATAGTCTGCCGTAAAATACAATATTTTACAATAACAAACATTTTACAATAACAAATATTTTAAAATAGCAAACGAAACATTATTATCTGTTATCATAAATAATTTTATCATAAAAAGTTTGTTTGCCCAAAAACTGTCCGTGGTTTCACATTATATCAATGGTTTCACATTATAACCGTGAACGGTTACTATTACTCAATGTATTCCTCAATATATTACTCGATGTATTACTCAATGTATGAACAAGAGTATAAACAAGAGTATTTTTAAGTTGCGAATGAATATAAATAGTTTACAAAAACGACAACGATTTGCAATAACAGGTTTAAAAAATAGAAGAGAGAAATTTTAAAGACCGGAAATTCAGTGAAACATACATTAGGACGTTATCAAATTGGCATATCCTGGGGGCGCGGCCATCTCGTCCACCTCCACTAAAACAGGCGTCCCGTCTGTTTTGGAAAACGGAACTTTATAGCGGACCAGAGTATAGCGGACCAGAGTATAGCGGACCAGAGTATAGCGTCATTCCCGAAGAATCGGGAACAACCATTTCCACGAAGGGCTATTTAATTGGTAACTTGAGTTCGAAGATGGGCGGTAACTCCGGAGCTGGTACCAGATCCGGTTGTCACGGGCATTGAGTTATTAATTGGAACCGGAGTTGCGTTGGTTATAGGAGTTGTTCCAGTACCAGGAGCGGTCGTTGTGACAGGCGGAGCAGTATTATTTATCGAGGGCGCCGTATTATTGATCGAGGGCGCCGTATTGGCCGTTGGCGTTGTTGCCGGTTTGACTTGAACCGGGGCCGCAGTAGCAGGAGCGTTCCCTGTTATCGCGGGAACTGTTGCTGTCCCCTGTTGATTAGAAATTGTATTAATAGCTGCCGGTAAATTGATATTATTGTTCTTTAAATTGACTAATGGAGGATTCCCTTCTATCTCGCTTGGTGTTGGCATGGTAAAAAGTTTTTCACCAATACCTTCATTTTTATTGACAGCAAAAGTACCGAGGTCAAGATGGAGTGACTCCTTGTTTTGTGGACTGGTTATGACAATTTTTTTGGGGAGAATGACGTTTTCTTCTTTATTATATTGAAATTCAGTACATAAAACGGACAGGAGTTTTTGGCCGTTTGGCGCGTAAATTTCCTGTTTTTTGATTGCAGCGGTAACCGGTTCCACGTATAGATGTTTGGTATAAAGTGTTTGTCCACGTTGTTTTTTGACTTGGATGAGCAAGGTTCCATCCATTTGGGCTAGAGGTTCTTCCACCACTTCGTTTGGCTGAAGTTCCACAATTCCCAGCGCGTCGGGAAACCAGGTGGGATCGAACGGTATATTTTGGTTTAAATAAAAGGAGTTGGTAATATCATCAAGATAGCACCAATAGAGTTGAGGCGGATTCTGGTATTTATACCAGAACCAAAAGTTTTTATCATTACATCCGCAGTCGAAGACACTTCCTTGCATACTAATTGTAGCAATCATTCTCATTTTTGCGGGACGGGCAAAAGCCAACCGGCATTTCGTCCAGCCGGAAATACTATTCAAACCGAAAGTAACATCATCTGAACGAAGAGTTTGTATTCGTTGACTATTGCTATTAATGGCCTGTTCTATTTCCGTTAAAGAAGGATTCTTCTTGAGTACTTCCGGCAGGTCTGGAGATTTAGTCGAACGACAGCCGGTTATCAAGATACTCAAGACCACTATCAGCACAGCAAATGCCCTAACGGTTTTCAAGCCCTTTTCCATATTATTTTCTCGTTTATGCGTCCTGTGGATTGTTTAACGTGTATTTGTGCAGGGGTCAGACAACGACAACTCCTGTTTCCTCCGGATTCCATATCATATATAAAACATCATATATAGAACAACTTTAATTCATGGAATATAAAAGAGAGGCCAGATATTCCTGTACTTCTTCGATTCTCTGATCGTCCAGAGGGACGACCGGAACCGAATAGACCATCTCTTTTCGAGGCGAATAAACCTGTAATATGGCCGAGTCCGCTTCATTTTCCACTTTTTCTTCTCGTTCATATCGAAAAATATGACGTCGAATCAGAAGAAGTGCCAGAATATAACGAATATCCATTTTGTCCGGTTGATCGGCGAGTTCGTCGAAGAGTTCCAGAAGAATATCGTTCGGAGCCAATTTCAATCTTTTATCGTTTACCGGAGCTATTTTTCCTGTCCAAACACCTAAAAAATCATTTCGATTCTCAAGTTGAGACCAACCTGCGACTGAATAATCACGACGTTTAATATCTCCGTTTTCGTCTATCAATACAGAATAAAACGTATCGCCGACCTCCAACGGCTTTTTAGTTAGCCAGCAGACCTTCGAGCATTTGGGAATTTCACCGTCCATGATTGACTTGTTTTCCATCTCTTCTTTTACCTTTTCCGAAACAACAGATATTCTCTCTGCTACTTCCTTCCAAGATACAAACCTGTTCTTAAAAGAAGTGTAATCATTTCTTCCTGTTTACACAAGAGCAATTTTAATGGTTTCAAAAATATTTTATTTCATTATCCTTAAAAATCGAACCATAGACCGTAGCCGACCTGTGTTTCATGACGGTTGTAACGCTGATATTGATCGGCACAGCCGGACATATAATATAAACCGGTTCGCATTGTATGCTGATAGGTGGTTTTCCATTGCCATCCGAACTCAAAAGAGAAATAGGTTTCCCAATCACATTCTTCGTTCCATTTAAAATGGACGGCACTAAAGGGAGAACCATGGATACCGGGCAAAAGAATCGGACTATATTCGACTCCTAACTCGAATTGCCATGGTTCCGCGCCGGAGCTGGTCCAGAAGGCATAATCACCACCAACATAGAAACGCCAGTTTGCGTCCGGACGATAGGCGATTCCGTACATAATACAGTCTCGTACATAATTTAGGCGGTAGACTTCCCCTGTCTCTTGATAATGTTTTACAATCCATTCATCACCCATATGGGAACTGATATGATAGTATCCCAATTTCGTTTCCCAGTGACCTTTACGCCAGGTCAGAGGCAGGCCGAATCGGTAATCGGTACTTGTCATATCACGATCTTCGTCCAGGGTCAAGCGAGCCAACGCAGCAGCTTCCGCGTCGACCTGAAATCCTTGCGGGTAGAGTTTACTTTCATCGCCATAACGTAAAAGTGGAAAACGTCCTCCTAATACAGGATCCCAAAAATTTTTATCCTGTTTGTCTTCGTGGATCAAATGCACGGCCAATCGTGATTCCCGATTACTTGCAAAATAGGCTCGATATAAAACTCCATTCGGAAGCCATTGCCAATGCCAGGGATTATCCTCGGCCGGTAATTCCGGGCCATGACCCGGGATCTGCTTCTCCAGTGAATAATCCCAACGAGCAAAAGTCAGTTCTTCTTCATTATAGGAAGTTTGACTCCTCGTCGAATTGGAATCGCCTATATCTGTTATATACTCCTGTCCCTCCAGGAACATGGGGCAAAAAAAGAATAAAAAACTTCCCGCAAATACTATAATCAATTGCGATGGAGATAATCTTTCTTCAACCATTTTATCCTCGCAAACTATTTATATTTATAGGAGTTCTCCCTACTCCTCTAAACGCGGACCTCTTGTCCGCTGTGTTCGAATATACTGTCCTGATGAAAACATATTCATCTAATATTCTTCTATCGAACAATGCTTTATCTTTGTCGCGTTGTTTGATATACCATTTGAGAATTCTAATAGTATCCAATTTTTCAGTCAATAGTAAAATGTATAGAAAAAAAAGATATTTTATAATTATTAATATTTACGATTGACTTTATTCCCAGTCTGGGAATAAAACAGGCGAGACGCCTGTTTTCCCGGCGGTGCGGACGAGACGTCCGC
>CAYUAP010000129.1:0-13654 GCA_964442735.1 uncultured Planctomycetaceae bacterium
AACCGGCAGAAACAGCCAAACCAGCGGCTACAACTCCGGCTCCGGCGGCTAAACCGGCAGAAACAGCCAAACCAGCGGCTACAACTCCGGCTCCGGCGGCTAAACCGGCAGAAACAGCCAAACCAGCGGCTACAACTCCGGCTCCGGCGGCTAAACCAGCAGAAACAGCCAAACCAGCGGAAAAAAAAACAAGTTATATTGATCAAGATCAAGGCTATTTCGCTCAAGCATATGTTCATTTAATCCCTATGCGATTGTCGGATCTGTTTTGCTCGGTCCTTCTTTATCAAGGACCGGAAACAACTGTTACGGACTCCACTAAAAAATCGGAGTCCATCACCGTTAATCCCGCTAAAACGGAAGTTAAAACAACTACTCCTGAAGCAGAAAAAAAAACTGATAATAAACCACATACAGATATCCAACCAACGACACCTCCACAAAATCAGGTAACGGCTCCGCAAAATAAGGTAACGACTCCGCAAAATCAGCCTGCGCTCCAGCATACGGAACCATCGACTCCCATGGGAAAAGCCCTTCCCGGTGTTTACGTTGTCGTCAATCCGGATGGAACCTTGACCTTAACCTCCAGTGATAAAGAAGCCCTGGACGATCTTCAGAAAAAAATCGAAGCGACAAATTCGGCCCTTGACAAAAATCCGGAGTCCTTCGTTGATACAGCCAATTCGGGTAATCAAGTGATAACACCTGGTCCGGCCCGTTCCGAGACAGAAATGGAACCTGTCGATGAATCCCAGATTCATCTGGTTTCCATGCTGGAACAATCACGGGAAGCCGCTAAAAAAAAGGTTGTTATGGAAGGACGTGATTTCACCGTTTATAAAGTGGAAAATGTCAGTGTCAGTATTTTGCAGCCTCGACTAATGACCTATATGGCAGATCGAATCAACCCCCAACGTTCCAGTTTGGGGAATTCCGCCTACAGCCGGAGTCGTGGTATTAATTTCGGAACAATTAGTCATGGTCCCCGAATTGTCTTCACCCCTGACCTGTCAATGAACTCCATTATGGTCAAGGGAAGTAAAGTCGATCGGGAAGAAGCCGGAGCAATGATTGTTCTTTTGGATAAAACGGAATTGTTTCCCCAACCAATTACGAAGCCGTATAAAGTACGCGTTCGAAACACTTCGGTCAGTAAAATGGCCCAACAGGTTCTGGTTGCCTTCCAACGTAAATTAATGATGACCCGTCTGCCGGGTAATCAGGTTCCGCGTATTTCTCCTAATCCGACTTCTGGTATGCTGGAGATTTATGCGCCCGAGGCCCTGGCAAAAGAAATAGAAGAATATGTTAAAGAAATGGACGAAGAAATTACGAAGGATCCCATTCGTAAAATCTACGTTATTGAATTAAAGGATATTAATTCCACCGTTCTGCAAAAGTATATTACAAATCTGCGTTCCACAAATGCATCGAACTATTCAATCAGTCCCTATATGTTGAATATGTATAACCAAAATCAGGGTTTCTATAATCCGCGAACCCAAAGAGGAATGTAATCGAACCGAATTAATGAATCGGAAAATTTAATAACTTTAAAATTAGTAACAATAAATGGAGAATCATGTCGGATTTATTTCAAGCAATCGTTGAAGGAGAACCGGATACGGCAATAGAACAAGTACAAAAATACTTGGCCGAAGGAGTTGATCCCCGTTCCATTTTGGAAGATCATTTGTTTCCTGCTATGGCAGAAGTCGGTCGTCTTTATGATGAAGGCGAGTATTTTGTACCAGATCTACTAATGTCCAGTTCCGCCATGAAACAGGTTATGTGTATTATGGAATCGGCACTCAAGAGCAGTGGAACCGAAAAACGCGGAACTGTTATTATCGGAACCGTTCAGGATGATAATCATGATATCGGTAAAAATCTTGTAGCATCCATGTTGGAAGGAAATGGATTCGATGTTATCGATTTGGGCGTTAGTACAACGGCTGATAAATTTATCACGGAAATCAAGAAGCACGAAGGTACTATTATTCTGGGTATGTCTGCCCTCTTGACCACAACCATGCCACAAATGAAAAACGTTATCGATCGTCTTCAAGCGGAAGGGCTTCGAGATCGTGTTCGCGTGATGATTGGCGGAGCTCCCGTGACCGAAGAATATGCTAAAGAAATTAATGCCGATGGCTATAGCGATAGCGCCTATTCCGCCGTTCAACTCGCCCTGTCATTTGGCAGTTGATCCTACGGTCCCAATCTGCCCCAATCTGCCAGAATTCCACCAATGTTAAATTGTTGCCGTTGCGCCTTCCTATCATCATCCCGTGTGTGAAGGCTATACTCAACGCCGTTATAAAAGTCTATTTTCCAAAACAGGCGAGACGCCTGTTTTGAAGGATGCGGACGAGACGTCCGCGCTCCCAGGAAATACCGAATTTATAACGTCGCACAATATATATTTAAGGCCGTTTTAAATTCCTTCATCCAAAACAGAGGGACCCCCTGTTTTAGAAGAAGTGGACGAGACGTCTCCCCGAAAAGTCCGTATGTAACGTCCTGGAGTTAATATCGGACTCCTCCTATACCGTGCAAAATGAAAAAAGTCGATTATCCATTATAGAATGGTATACCGGAACCGGTATGGGCGGTTGCCTTTCGGCCTTAATAATCTGCCCGTCGTTGCCGGGCTTGCGCAAACAAGAACCGGAATTTTCAAATGAAACAAGTATAACATAATCAAATTATATAAAATAAATCTTTACTATAAATAAATCATAGAGAGAGATACCGTACTCAATAAAATAGTTTTAAACGTTAATATTATGGGGTATCCTGTTTTCGTATTTGTTTTTACACACATATTTCATAAACATAACATTAACTCCGATTTTTCATCTTTTTTATAGAAAACCCCTTCTCATAACAAGATATTCACGCCGAATTTCGATGGCGAGTGAATAAAAAATGAAGAAATTTTGGTCTTTTTCAAAAATCGGTCTTGTAAAATTTCCGGATATTTTGTATTGTTCACTTGAAATGGACTCCAATGCCCATTTACAGGTATGACAGATTCCGTCTTGAAGCCTGTAAAGAGTACAGATTCCACTTTAAGGAGTTTGGTTCTAAAAACCTGTTTTTTGATAAATACGAATACTATTTAAAGGAGACATGGGTATCCTGCCTGTGAATTCAGGATGTTTTGGAATCGTCCTTTATATATAAACCAAGAGTATGCCGGTCAAAATTAATATGACAAGTATTCCCATGACACAACAAAATAATCATCGTTCTAAATTGATGTGCTTGAAAAGCCGTAACTTCACGGGAGAATTTCTGTGGAAGAAGAGTCTGCCTGTCGCTTTATGCCTGGTATTGATATCATTTTTCGATTCTTTTTCCAACGGTTTATTTCAAGAGACTTCTCTTTTCGGGCAGGGAATATCACAAACACCGGAAGACATATCCGGGTCAATGAAAGATCTAAACAGTCTTCGGTTAATGAATAAAGATTATACCAGGAGTCCCGATGGTCAAGCATTGCCTGCAAGCGAGGATGACCTCTGGCTTCCCAATATGTCATTAACCAATGATTCCAGAAAAAAAACGGCAGCCACTCCAATAAAAGCAGAAGGAACAAGTATAAAAACGGCCCCCCAAACCACGTCTGGCACCCCCAATACGGTCCCAACAAGTATTGGCTCTGTCACAACATCCGTTCCCAAGCCCGATACGACCCCGGTAAAAGTAGCGGCCGCAGCAGGTTTTAATCCAGGTTTTCAAGTGGGTACAAGTAAAAAAGAGACCTTAATACCACCAAATCCACCAGAAACACAACAGAATCAACTCCTAACACAAACATTACAGAACGGAAACGGATATCAAACCCCTACGACCACAACAATGCCCATTTCCACAAATCCTGGTGCATTAACACCCTATACTCTCCCTCTACCACCAAATGTCACCAATACTACAGGGGCAAACAATACGAGTCATGAAGGTTTTGCCTTTTCCAATTCACAAAATTATTCCTCCATACCAACTGTTAATGCAGTGAATAATAATGCAGTAAATAATAATGTACAGAACAATCAGCCTGTTATGAATCAACAGATAATGACTAATGGTGGAATGACTAATGGTGGAATGTCCCAGGTTAATGTCCCAATTTCACAAATACCGCAGGTTCCCCAGGTTCCTGTAATGCCACAAACATCTGTAATTAACACGATTAATAAATCCAATCAGGTTAATAATCAGGTTAATAATACGAACATTTCAAGGAATGTCCAGTCGTCTCCCCTACCACAAAATAACGCTAATTGGGAAGCCCCGTTTTCCAAGCCGGGACAAAAGGGAAGACCAATGGACGTTGTACAATCGGAAAAAGAAGGAATACTGGAAGACCTCTCCGAGCATATAATCAACGATATTCGCGTATCAGGACTGGAGATGTCCATTACGAAATTCAATAAACTGATAAAGACGAAGATTGGTAATAAATTCAGTCAACAGCTTTTGGAAGAAGATAAAAGAGCGTTACTCCAAACGAAGCAGTTTATTGACGTTACCGTATCAACGACATTATTACAGGATCAGCCGAACAAGGTTGTTGTCAACTTCGATTTAACGCCACGTCGTTTAATGCAGTATATCCTGATTATTGGTAACAAGAAGATATCCAAGTCGGTAATTCTGGAAGAACTCGGAATGAAGCGGGGTGAATCCCGACTTGATCCCTATGATGTAGAAAATGGACGGATCCGTATTATTGAATTGTATAAAAACAAGGGATATAGTGAACCATATGTCGAGGTCCTTAAAGGATCACGTCCTGAAGATATCGGTGTTGTCTATTTTGTGGACGATGGTGTCAAACAAAGAATACTAAAGACATCCTTTACCGGTAATACAATTACCAGCAGTGGCCATTTAAAGACCCTGATAACGTCGAAGCCGGGAATATTCTATCTGATTGGCGGCGATTTCAATAGGGCTGTTTTGGATGAAGATGTCGGAAAACTCCTGGAATATTATCGTAAATTAGGATTTTTCGATGCGCAGGTTGACCGCGAATTCGAGGAGTGTAAAGGATATACCGGACTCGGTAAAAAAAATGGCTGGGTAAAAATTAATTATTTAATCAACGAAGGCCCGCGATATAAAATCCGCAATGTGTATTACGATGGTAATAAAATACTTCAGAAATGGCAACTTGAAGCGAAGAGTAAACTAAAGAAGAACGACTATTATAATCAGCTCTGTATTGAAGAAGATCGAGTTGTTATGAAGAACCAATATCATCAGATGGGATATGTTTTAGCCGATATTCAAGCGACACAGATCATTACGGACGAACCGGGCTATTTGGATATTCGATTCAAAATAGACGAGAAGAAGCGTTATCGAGTCAAGGATATCGTTATTAATTACAATGGGACGGAAGCGCGAACCAAATCGACAGTCATTTTGAATATGTTGGATATCAGTCCGGGCGAACTTCTTTATGGAGACAAGATCAAGATGAGCGAGACGACCCTTCGTCGCAGTGGTTACTTCAACGATAAACCGACCGATGGTGTACTTCCCACGATCAAGATCATTCCGGATTCAGATAAACCACTTCAGATTGAGAAGAAGATGGAGATGGCTCCAGAACGAACGGCCAAAAAGAAGTCGGGTATTTTTAGAGGCCAGACGCGTCAGATGCCGACCGGTTTTAACAATACAACGACCTCGCCCTATATATCCTATACAGGTTCCGCCAATGAACTTCCGGGAACCATTACAGATATGGTACTCAACAATCAAACAGTAGGACAATCGACAACCAATCGTCAAGGAAACACAACGTCGTTAAACGCTTCTCCCTATACACAAAACGGAGGAAATAATGTCTCTCAACAACAAGTAAAGACCGCGTCAACACAAACGGGGACCGGAACATCCTATTCAAACGGAATTCCATCCTATAATTCAATGACGCCCGGTTTTAACGCAATGGGAGCGGCGGGAGTCGATCCGGCCTTTAGTGGAACACCACAACAGCAGTATTTGAATAATCAGTTATCGGGTACATTGCAAACAGAACCAACCGATTCGATCGGTAACGCTACTGTTGTTGCCGATATTATGGAAGGTCGAACCGGAGTGATTCAGGCGTCTATCGGCGTTAATTCCGACTATGGTCTAATCGGTAATGTCGGCTTAACGGAACGAAACTTCGATATAGCACGTTGGCCGAAATCGTTATGGCGGGCGGACGGCTGGACAGACGCATTCCGCGGTGGAGGCCAGATCTTTAATATTCAGGCTTCACCCGGTACCTCAATTCAGAGATATACGGCCTCCTGGGATGTTCCCTATGTTCTGAATACCAATTACACCTTCGGATTAACCGGAATGTACGGGGACCGAAGTTATACCGAATGGTTCGAAACGCGAATCGGAGGCGAAGTCCGGTTGGGAAAACAGTGGACACCAAGATTTTCCACCACCCTGACAGGATCGGGATATAATGTTAAAATATCAGATCCGTATGTGACCTTCGTTCCGGACCTTAATAATGTATTGGGTAATAATTCCATGTACACGATCGGACTCGGAGCCAGCTACGATAGAAGGAACCATCCCTTTTTACCATCGGAAGGAGGTGTTCTTAAAGGTAATGCCGAATATGTTACGGGTGATTATAACTATCCACGATTCTCTATAGACGCACGGAAGTATTTCAAACTGCATGAACGATTCGACAGAACGGGCCAATGGATACTTGGTCTATCGGCCAAGGCTGGCTGGTCCGGCGACAACACCCCTATTTACGAGCGATATTATGGTGGAGGTTCCACGAACCTGCGTGGATTCGAATATCGAGAAGTAACACCGCGTTTCCCCGGTACAACCTTCGGAGTCGGCGGTAACTTCGAATTTTATACTTCGACGGAACTTCTCGTTCCCGTCTCTGGAGGAGACGAATTTATGCTCGCCTTCTTCCTGGATACAGGAACCGTTAGTGAAAATATAAAAAATTGGGACTCCTATCGAGTAGCGCCCGGCTTCGGATTCCGAATCTCGATTCCCATGTTGGGACCAGCTCCGTTGGCTCTCGATTTCGCATTCCCGGTCTCGAAGAGTGACAACGACCGTACGCAGGTCTTTAGTTTTACCATTACAGGATCCCGTTAATTTGTTTTTTTTAAAGGAAATTTTTTCATGGAGACTAAAAAACCGGAAGTTATTCATTCCCCTCAAATTTTACAACAGCGTATGCAGGAATTGCGTAAAAGCGGTAAACAAATAGGACTCGTTCCAACGATGGGCGCACTTCACGATGGCCATTTAAGTCTGGCTATTAAGTCCAAGGAGGAAAATGACGTTACCATCGTCTCAATTTTTGTGAATCCGATTCAGTTCGCCCCCAACGAGGATTTCGATAAATATCCCCGTATGCTGGAAGACGATTTGGACCTGCTGGCACAAATAGGTGTCGATTACGCGTTTGTCCCTTCGTCGTCCGATATGTATCCGACAGGATTCGCCGCAAAAATCCATATTGGTGGAGTAACCTCGGTCCTGGAAGGTCTTTTTCGGCCAACCCATTTCGATGGCGTAACAACCGTTGTCCAAAAGTTAATCAATGCCAGTATGGCCGATAAAGTCTATTTCGGACAAAAAGATTTCCAGCAATGCCTTGTTGTTAAAAAAATGGTTCGCGACCTGAATATGCCAGTCCAAGTCGTTAGGTGCCCCATCATTCGGGAAAAAGACGGATTGGCCAAGAGCAGTCGTAATCGATATCTCTCTGACGAGGAACGGAAAAATGCATTAATACTGTCAAAAGCGCTCCAACGTGGCGAATCCATGATTCGTTCCGGTAATCGGGACGCCAAGGCTATTTGCGCCGAACTGCGGAATATGATCGAATCGGTTCCAAATACAAAAATCGATTACGTTACTATTATTGATCCTGATTCTTTAATAGAAATGGATAATGTTGCTGGAAACGTTGCTATCCTGCTAGCCGTTTACGTTGGGAAAACCCGACTGATCGATAATAAAATCGTTCAACCTTAATATTGCAATACGCCTTAATATTATAATATAACTAATATTACAATATAAACTAATACTGTAATATAAACTAATACTGTGATATCACTGAATGACAGGCCGGAATGTAAATAATGCCTGCTTAATCATACTTGATGTTTAATCATACTTGACCAACGATTCATCATCAGGTTGTGTATGCAGATAATTATTGAAATTCCGGTCCCCAGTAACAGTAACTGACGTTGAAAAGTTACGTTTTTCTCTTCAAGCAAGTATACAGAATCAAGTTATGAATGAAGAACTAAAAATTGAAAATGACATTTTTTAAAAATTTGTCAAATTCTAAAGAGATCGTCTCTAGTAAAAAGGGGAAAAGTGCGATATAATCTTTTATAAAGATAAAATCAGGTTTTAAACGTTCCCATTAAAGTTTAACACCCGGAAATCTGTTTGAGTATGTGAACAGTGATAAACAGGGAAGTTTATCAGGTTTAAGATAAAGACGCAAAAGAGAACCCCAAATTCGAGCAGTAGAGCAATAGAACAATGGATAAATTATTGGAACTCAAAAAAGCTTCGTCCTGGACGAAGGGTATGATCGGATTAGTCGTACTGTTACTTGTTATAGTTGGATTAAATCCACAAATTTTGGATCAATCGATTCCGAAGTTAACGGTATTGCAGTGTTGGCTGTTAGGTGCGGTCATTGTGATTCCGATTATAGCGCTTTTAGTTAGACGATATATTGTAATATGTGTTTCGCAGACATCACGTTTTTTAATAGCAATGATTTATCGGCCACGAATAATAGGCCTGAATAATGTTCCCCGGGAAGGGGGCGTTCTTCTGGTCTGTAATCATGTCAGTGCGTTGGATTCTTTTTTGATCTATACGCAATGTCGCCGACCGGTTCGTTTTATAGCGCAGTCAGATGTTGTTCCGAAGGGGTTTCCAGATTATGTAACATCTCGTGCCGGAGCGATTTCCATACATCCTGGAGACTGCCGTTCGGTTATGGATATGCTTAAAAAGGGTCGTGAAGCACTCCGTAATGGAGAAATTGTCTGTGTA
Source organism: uncultured Planctomycetaceae bacterium (assembly GCA_964442735.1). Taxonomy (GTDB): domain Bacteria; phylum Planctomycetota; class Planctomycetia; order Pirellulales; family Thermoguttaceae; genus JAUNBG01. Next base: position 9,094 of record CAYUAP010000129.1, read on the forward strand.
TTTGCGGAAGGTGATGTCAGTAGGACCGGTCAAATAAAGTCGTTAAGTGATAGTTTTCTCTCTCTTCTCAAGGGGCAGAAGAATATTCCTGTTATACCAGTCTTTATTGGAGGTCTCTGGGGCAGTCTTTTTACCCCTATTCGTCAAGAAGGAAGCTGGCGTTGGTGGCCGTCTCGATTATTACGTCGTGTTACATTGGCGTTTGGTAAACCGATCTATCAACCACACGGTGCCTGGGAGGTTCATCAGAAATTACAGGAGTTGGGCGTGGATGCAATGGATCCGGCCCGATACCCGAAGGATAGACAGTTATTGGCGCTCCCGCGCCAGGTTATTCGTAATTGCCGTCGTTTCCCCAATTTAATGCGTATCGCCGACTCGACCGGAATGCGCCTGAATGGAAAACAAACCCTTTTGCGGACCCTGATATTTCGTCGTGTTTTGCATCGGATTATGTCTAAAGATGAACAATTTATCGGTCTTCTCCTTCCGACCACGGTCGGGGGCGTTCTAGCTAATGTCGCTACTGTTTTTGACCGCCGTATTCCTATTAATCTGAATTATACGTTTAATAACGAAACGACCAATTATTGTATTCATAAAGTGGGAATTAAAAAAGTCTTAACCTCCAAACGACTTCTGCAAAAATTACCGGAACTCCATCTGGAAGCAGAAACGATTATCATTGAAGATCTCCTGGAAACCCAGGTAACCAGGACAGATAAAATCATGGGACTTCTACAGTCCCTGTTACCGACTTTTATTCTGGAACGTCTTCTTGGTTTAACGAAGATCAAGCCGGGCGATCTCAATACGATTGTTTTTACCTCGGGCTCGACCGGACTACCCAAGGGTGTTATGTTATCACAGGATAATGTCGCGTCCAATGTACAGACCTTTATGCAGTTACTCCATTATACCACGAAGGATCGATTATTCGGAGTCCTTCCGATGTTCCATTCCTTCGGTTATACGACGGGTATTTGGGCAATTATGACCCATGGTGTCTCCTGTTTTTATCATTATTCCCCCTTGGATTCGAGACAGATTGGTGAATTGGCGGACAAGGAGAATATTACAATTATGACGACAACACCAACCTTTATGCGGAATTATCTTCGCCGATGTACCAGGGAAAATTTTGCACGAATGACCTCGGTTATTCCCGGCGCAGAAAAACTGCCGATTGAACTCGCCAATGCCTGGTTCGATAAATTCGGACAAAAGCCGACAGAAGGATTCGGTATGACGGAACTGTCTCCGGTTTTAGCGGCTAATATTCCGGAAAATATGTTGCCGGACCAGCATAATATCTATCGGAAACAAGGGTCTATCGGTCGTCCTTGTGCCGGATTTGCGGTTCGAATTGTCCATCCGGATACGGGCGAAGTTCTCCCGGTCAATACGGAAGGAATGATGGAAATTAAAGGCCCTTCCGTTATGATGGGATATTATGGCGAGCCAGAAACAACAGCCAAAAGTTTTCATGATGGATGGTTTGTCAGTGGTGATATTGCCAAAATTGACAATGATGGCTTCATTTTTATTACCGGACGCCAAACACGTATGTCGAAGATTGGTGGCGAAATGGTACCGCATGTCCTAATCGAAGAAAAAATCGGAGATGTTGTCGCCGCATTAGAGTCAAATAACGAAACGAAGTCCGATCTCCAGGAAGAAAATGACGGAATTCGCTGGGCAGTAACCGCAGTTCCCGATGATAAAAAAGGTGAAAAAATCGTCGTTCTCTATACTGAATTGCCAATAATTCCAGAAGATATCTGTCATCAGTTACTAAAAAATGGTATGCCGCAATTATGGGTCCCCCAGCCCGTGAACTTCCAAAAGGTCAAGAAAATACCGACCCTCCGTACAGGAAAACTCGATCTCTGTAATATAAAAAAGTTGGCATTAGAGATATATCAGAATAAAGGATAAAAAAGGATAATAATGGCGGAATCACAACGTAATTTACAAGAGGCATTTTCCCAATGGATGCAACAGGCGAAGGCGTCGGGTGAAGATCCCATCGTTATTATGTTGCAGCGAATCATTCAGGAGGCGTCTGCCCGTCATGCCAGTGACGTTCATATTCAGCCGGCACGTCAAGGAGTGGAAATACGTTTTCGTCTGGACGGAGTTTTGTATAAAATTGGTGAACTCCCCCTGGAACGGAGCGCACAAATATCATCCCGTATTAAGGTTTTATCCAATCTGACCACCTATAAAACGGACGAGCCGCAGGAAGGACGAATACGTAAAGGAACAATACCCTATGTTGATCGGGATATCCGAATCAGTACAATGCCGTCCCTATACGGGGAACGAATAGTCGCGCGTTTCTTCTCCGAAGGAAATCGTTTTCTAATGCCCTTGGAACTCGGTTTTTCACCGGAAATACTTCGTGAATTGAGTTTTGCGGTTCAGAAGACAAGTGGTGCGATATTAATAACAGGGCCTGCCGGAAACGGTAAAACGACGACGACCTGTGCCCTGCTTCGAGCCTTGGTCGGTATGGAGGGAAGGGGAAATAATGTCGTTAAAAGTATTGTCTCCCTGGAAGACCCTATCGAATACGCCATTGACGGCGTTGCACAAATGGAGATTACCAAGGGGGGCGAAACGACACTCGATAAACAGATTCGATATCTAATGCGTCAGGACCCCGACGTGATTATGATTGGTGAAATTCGGGATCGACCGACTGCGGAGGCCGCACTTCAAGCCGCCTTGTCCGGTCATTTAATTCTATCGACATTTCATGCGAGCGATACGGCCAGTGCACTCTGCCGTCTGCTCGAATTGGGTATCGAACCCTTTACAATCCGCAGTAGTGTAACGACTATTCTCTGCCAGCGACTGGTCCGCCGTCTCTGCCCCTGTGCCCGAAAAATGAATAGTCCTCAACAATTACGGCTCCAAGGGCAAACATATGAATTCAATACCTGGTATGAACCTGTCGGATGTCCAAAATGTTATGGAACCGGTTATACCGGTCGTTTCCTCCTGGCGGAATCCCTTCCACTGGATTCGGCGGAAATGTCAAATGCGATCCTGGACAGAAAAGAGGCTTCCATTATTCAGGAAATAGCAGCACGAACGGGAATGATTTCTCTGGCCAAGGCGGCGATCGGCCTGATACAAACCGGTCAAACATCACCACTGGAAGTTTTGCGCGTTTTGGGAGGATGATATCATGAAGTATTATATATTACAGTATTATATCGTACAATATTATATCGTCCTGCTCGTTATGATCGGCTTGAGTCTATTTCCCTGTAATGTATTTTCAGAAGATCAAATTAATAGTATTAGTTCCGTTTGGCTCCAGAAGGTATCGTCCGTCAATCGGGAGGTACCACTTCGTTCGTTTTTAAAGCTAGCCGCTCCCAATTGGGGATTTTCTTTTTTTATTGATCGACGAATTGATCCGGAGATGCCCATCTCCTGTGAATTTCAATCGACCATTCTACTCGACGGTATACGGCAGATGACGACTGATGCCAGCCTGGACTTCTATCTGCTGGATACTGTATTGTATATTGGTCCATCAGGCAGTGCGGCGGAACTTCAGTACCTTCTCAAGATGAATCGGAATCATTTACAAAATGGAGAACGACGACTATCGACGGCTTTAAAGGAAAAAACGACGATCTCCAATGCGTTTGCGGAATCGCCGGAAATACTTCTCCGAAGAATTGCCGATAGAGTACCTTTTACATGGAGTAATCCGAAGTTGCTTCCTGTCGATTGCTGGAATGAAAATTCACTAAATGATATCGCTTTATGCGATTGTTTAACGATGATTTTATTTGGATTTGGCCTTCGATACGAACCGGCAGAAACGGGAATCGTGTTGCGGATTGTCCCCATCGAAAACGATCTCGCAGAACAGGCCGCTGTCGAAACGAACTCCATTCAAAACTCCTATAAACAGGTACTAAAAACGACCGTCAAGGAAAAAAAATCGAATACCAGTGAAAAAAAGGTTGTTTCCGGAGCTGTCAATAATACGCTAGGTACGCTTTTTCTTTTTCTTGAAAATGAATTAAACGTTCAATTCGTTCTCGATCCATCATTAGCCGACCGAAATATTACACTGGAGACTCGTGTTGTCTGTAATTTTAAGAAGGCATCGGTGGAAAAAGTCGCAACACAACTCGCTACGCAATTGAATATCCGATATAGAATCGAAAACAGAAAAATTCTCTTTTACTGATATACGATGGAACTAAACTAAACCGTTCTGGAACGGTGATTAGGTAATGCGCAATTCATAATGTAATAGTGCCTTCTATCCTCGACAATTCCAGTTTACGCCATACATCGTTCGCTTGATCGAGTGTCATATAATAAATGTAAATTGTATAACCAACCATTGTACAGGGTTCAAAATAAAGAAAATAACGATACTTTTTTTCGTGATCATACCGCCAGGATATTACCGCATTGGTAACCGTTCATGGATATAAAGTGAAACCACGGATAGTTTTTTGGCAAACAAACTTTTTATGATAAAATTATTTATGATCATAGATAAAAATGTTTCGTTTGTTATTGT
>CAYUAP010000130.1:0-13281 GCA_964442735.1 uncultured Planctomycetaceae bacterium
CCTATTCTATCGTTGAATTTAAGTTAATGCGTATGGACGTCTCGTCCGCATCCTCAAAACAGGCGTCTCGCCTGTTTTGAAAAATAGACTTTTATAACGACCTTGAGTATGTTTATACGGTACTGATTTTCAGAATATCATCACCGATTAACTGCATCCATAATCATTTCGGAAATGGTCGGATGTGGATGAATGGTATCGCCCAATTCATGAACAGTGGCTTCCAAGTGCAAGGCGAAGGTTAATTCCGCAATCATATCTGTCGCATGGGGCAGTGCCATCTGTGCCCCCAGTATTTCGCCCGTTGCTTCGTCCGAAATGACTTTAACGAAACCGGTTTTACGGCCCATCGTCAGCATTTTACCATTAGCAAGGGCATCGGTACGTTCGACCTTAACCGAATATCCCTTCTTCTTCGCTTCCATTTCCGTCAGACCAACGGTGGCTAGTTCCGGATCGGTATAGACACAACCTGGCACTGCGGCGGATAGAATCGTTCGATTCGTTCCATAAACTATATTTTTAACGACCTGCTTCCCTTGCCAGGATGCGGCATGGGCCAACATACACTGTCCATTAACATCGCCAATTGCATAAATATGCGGGGCGCTCGTCGCACAGCGGTCGTCCACCTGAATAAAACTTTTTCGCATAACAAGGTTGGCCCGTTCCGGATGAAGGTCTGACGTATTGGCAATTCGTCCAACGGCGCAAATAACAAGGTCTGACTCTAAAAATTCCTTCCGCCCATTACATTCCAATTCACAAACGGTACGCCCTTTAACTTCAGTGATCTGTTTGACAAATGTCTCCGTATGGAATTTAACACCCTTGTTCTCTAGTTCTTTACGAATGATCTGTCCTAATTCGGCGTCCATTGTCGGTAGAATATGGTCCATTGCTTCAACAACGACCACCTTTCGTCCTATTCGAACCAAAATCGTCGCAAATTCCAGACCGATAACCCCACCTCCGATAACCAAACATTCGTCTGGAATCTCTTTCATGGCCAGAAAACCATTACTATCGACAATACGGCCTTCCCCCTCAATCTTAAACGGAAATGGGGCCGGACGCGATCCTGTCGCCAATATCAAATGACCGAAACCGAAAACTTCGTCGCCTGCCTGAATCGTATTCGGATCATTGATAACACCTTTTCCGTGAATCAGAGTTCCGCCCGACCGTTTAACCAAAAATTCGACTCCACTCCGCAATCGTTTAACCGTCTGCTCTTTATGCGCAAACGCAACACTATAATCGAATGGGGCAACCTCCGCCGAAACGCCATATTTTTTACTGTTTTTCGCAACTTCATATTGTTCCGAACAGAACAGAAGTGCCTTGGTCGGAATACATCCTCGATTCAGACAGGTACCCCCCAATTGATCAGATTCGACCAATAGTGTTTTTAGTCCCTGTTCCGCTCCGGAAATAGCCGCAACATAGCCCCCGGGCCCTCCCCCCAATACGATTAAATCATAGTCCATAAATTGGTAACCTCTCCTTCTCAATCTACTAAAAACAGATACGGATTCTCCAACAGTTCTTTAATCCGACATAGAAACTTCGCAGCAGGCGCTCCATCGACAACGCGATGATCGTATGTTAAACATGTCGTCATTATCGGTCGAATAACAATCGTTCCATCCACGACAACGGGCGTTTCAACTATCGCCCCTACCGCGAGAATTCCTGCTTGAGGTGGATTGATAATCGCTACAAATTCGTCCAGTCCGAACATGCCCAAATTCGTGATCGTAAAGGTTCCACCACTGTATTCCTCCTTTGTCAGAATACCATTTTTGGCCTTTTGCGCAAGTATTCCTGTCTGCTCGTGAATTTGCGATAGGCTTAAAAGATCGGCGTTCCGAAGTGTCGGAACGATTAGTCCATTTTCCACCGCAACGGCTACGCCAAGATGCACTTGATGTTTCTGATAGATGAATTTCTCGTCTGAAACGGCATTCATAAAGGGCATTTCTTTTAGCCCCCGGGAAACGGCCATTATTACGATATCGTTATAGGAAACCGTTTTATTCCGTTTCTTGAAGGCACTCCGGATCTTCACCGCCTCGCTCATATCAATTCGGATTTTATGATTGGCCTGTGCCAGTTGATGAACGCTAGCCATCATATTCTCGCAGACGGCGCGACGCATTCCCGCAATAGGAACGATTGTATCTTCTTCCACTGGTATCATTTTTTCAGTCTCTGTACCAAGGTCGGATCGATAAATGCGCCCTTGATCTCCGATGCCCGCGATTCCATGGTACAATTCTTTTCCCGCCATTTGCCGCGCCATGGCTGTGGCCTTAACTGTCAAATAGGGAAGAACATCGCGCTCGACTATCATTCCGTCTTTTCCACTACCAACAATAACAGAATAATCAATTCCATGATCCTGTGTCAGTTTTTTGGCTCGGGGAGAAATAAAGATTCGACCGGAAGATGCACGCTCTGTAGCATTAGCAACTGGCAATAACTTCGCTGCAATAACTGGTGCTGCAATAACTGAAGCTGTCGTTTCATTTGTATCCTTCTCGTTCGGAGTATCAACAGATTTCAATAGAGAAGAAATATCTTCACCTTCTCGACCGATAATGGCAATTAACTCTGTAATCGGTACGGTTTCCCATTCCTTCCGAACGATTTTGAGAAGAACACCGTCGAATTGACTATCGATGGTGATCGCAAGTTTATCTGTCTCCATGGAGAACAATGGTTCCCCTTTTTTGACAGTACCACCTTCCGGAACGATCCATTTTGTAATCGTTCCTTCTGTCATTTGCAGTCCCTGTTTGGGCATAATCACTTGATGGGCCATAAAATCACACCTCCTTTAAATGTAAAGTACGTTTAATGGCCCGATCAATATCCTCCGGCTGTGGAACAACCGCGTTTTCCAAACCCAAATTAAAGGGGAGTGGACAGGCCTTCGCTCCCAGTCGTTCGATGGGCGCATCCAGATACGGAAACGCCAATTCGTATATCTGTGCCGCCAGTTCCGCTCCTATTCCACAGGTGCGATGGGCCTCGTGAACGACAACAGCACGGCCCGTTTTGCGTACAGACTCAATTATGGTTGCAATATCAAGTGGTACAAGTGTACGCGGATCGATTACCTCAACATCGATACCTTCCTTCGATAGTCGTTCGGCGGCGGCAACTGACTTCTTGACATAGGTATGCGTTGCTATAACCGTTACGTCTTTACCCGGTCGAACAATACGGGCTTTTCCAAACGGAATCATGAATTCCGGATCTTCCGGAACTTCTCCCTTTTCGATATAAAGCGCTTTATGCTCAATAAAAACGACCGGATTATCGTCACGAATTGCCGTTCGGAGCAGACCTGCCGCGTCTTCCGGACAGGAGGGCATCGCTAGTTTAAAACCCGGAAAATGCATGAACAGGGCCTCGATACTCTGGGAGTGGGTCGCGGCATTTCCGCGCCCTACTCCCTGCTGACCGCGAATTACCAACGGAACGCGCGCTTTTCCTCCAAAAATGTAACGTGTCTTCGCCACCTGATTAATCAGGGAGTCGGCTCCTACAAGTGCAAAATCCATGTACATCAGTTCCACGATGGGACGCATTCCGGCACAGGCAGCTCCAAGGCCCGCACTAATAAAGGCTGCCTCGGAAATAGGGGTATTACGAATCCTGTCCGCGCCAAACTCTTTTACAAGATCACGGGTTACTCCGAATATCCCTCCGAGAACTTCTATATCTTCACCCATGATAAAAACTTTTTCATCACGACGCATTTCCTCGCAAATGACATCTTTAATCGACTGAACATAACTTTTAATCGTCATGAGTCCACCTCCTCGTTATAAAATACATTGTCAAGGACATGGGCAGGATCCGGCTCCGGACTGTTCAGGGCGAATTCGGCCGCCTCCTTAATACGGGCAAGCGACTTCGTTTCCCGTTCCTCAAGACTCTTTTCCGATATGCCGGAATTCAAGAGTGTTTTTCGTAATCGCTTAATCGGACATTTCTTCTTCCATTCCTCGATCTCTTCCCGTGTTCGATAGGGCTGCGGATCGCCTGTCCAATGACCAAGCCAGCGATAGGTTTTGCACTCTATTAGAGTCGGTCCGTCTCCTTGACGCGCTTTATCGATTGCATATTTGACTACCGGCGCTATTGACAATACGTCGTTGCCATCTACCGTAAATCCTTCCATGTTATACGCCTTGGCCCGCTCGGATATATCTGTTACGGAGGTACTCTGCCAGGCCGGAACACTGATTCCATAACCGTTGTTTTCACAAACAAAAATAACCGGCAATTTCCATACGGAGGCCAGATTGAGTGATTCATGAAAAATACCTTCATTCGTCGCCCCTTCTCCGAAGAAGGAAACGGCGACACGACCGTTCTTTTGCATTTTCGACGCAAGGGCCGCACCTACGGTAATTGCAATTCCTCCTCCAACTATCGCGTTCGCTCCCAAATTACCCGCATCAACATCTGCTATGTGCATGGACCCGCCTCGTCCGTGACAGTATCCGGTATCTCGTCCCATCAATTCCGCCATTGCTTTACCGGGATCCGCCCCCTTGGCGAGACAGTGACCATGACCACGATGCGTACTGGCAATATAGTCGTCCGGACGAAGAAGTTTACAGACTGTCGATGGAGGCGCCTCTTGCCCTATACATAAATGAACGGATCCGCGAAGTACGTTTGACTCGAAAAACGAGACCGCCTGCTCCTCGAAATCACGTATTAAATTCATCATTTCATAGATGTCCAATAACTCCCCGGTTGTTAGAACACCTTTTTTCACTTTTTCCCTTGTCTCTTTTTCCTTGGTCATTATATCAGCCTTTAAATATTCATCTTCTCCAACTGTCGAACAATATCGTCGGTTGTTTCGGCAATTCGAACACCGACTTCCTGTAGTACTTTTTCTTTATTCTGCGCACTTCCGGTTCCGTCGGCTCCGACTATTGCGCCCGCATGACCCATACTGCGCCCTCGGGGGGCATTTTTCCCCGCAATACAGGCTATGACTGGTTTCGTTACATTCTCCTTAATATAGGCCGCCGCCTTCTCTTCCTCGTCCCCTCCTATCTCCCCTATTAAAACGATTACGGCGGTCTGTTCATCCTTCTGCAACAGGGGAAGAAGTTCTACAAATGTACTCCCCGGGATCATATCGCCGCCTACTCCAATACAGGTACTCTGGCCAATTCCCGCTCGTGTCATCATCAAGACGGTCTCGTAACAGTTCGTCGCACTGCGCGACAGAAGTGATACTCGTCCCGGCATAAACATACGATGGGCCATAAAACCAACTTTACACTTGCCCGGCGAGATGATACCAAACGAATTGGGACCGACAACACGAAGTCCTTTATACTTCGCGGCATGATAGACATTCAGCATATCCTGAACGGGAACATGTTCCGCAATCGTTACAATTAACGGAACTCCAGCGTTAATGGCTTCCATTGCTCCCGACTTCGTATACGCGGCGGGAACAAACAGGATCGACGCATTACCCCCCGTCTCCTCCATAGCCTCCCGTACCGTATTAAAGACAGGAACTCCGAACACGGACTGGCCCCCTTTACCCGGGGTTACGCCCCCTACTACCTTCGTCCCGTATTCCAGCATTTGCTCCGTATGAAAGGTCCCTTCCCGTCCTGTAATACCCTGGACTATTAATCGGGTCGATTCGTCTACTAATATACTCATCCTATCAGCCTCCTGACCGCCTCTTCGCCTCGTATCAAACCGTCCGCGTATGTTACCCGGGAAAGATCCTTAATTATTTCAAGACCTGTATCCTTGTTCGTACCTTCGAAACAGACAACAACCGGATTTGTTATATTCTGATTCATAATGGCGTTTTTTATTCCGTTGGCCACTTCATCGCAACGGGTTATTCCGCCAAAAATATTAATGAACATCAGTTTCGCGCCCTTCGTCTCGAATAGAATACGTATTCCCTGCTCAATACGGTCTGCCGTTGATCCTCCACCCAAATCAAGAACGGCGGATACTTTATTACCATGCCGCGTTATATGATCAATACAGGACATTAACATTCCGGAACCATTGCTCATAATGACTATATTACCTTCCGGATCACACGGAATATAAAGAAATTTATATTGCGCCGCCTCCCGTACCAATGGTTCCGTTATATGCGCCTCTTTAAATTTTACTAATGGAGCATGACGGAAAATAGCACAGTCATCGACGGATATTTTAGCATCCAACGCTATTAGTTGATCTGATTTCGTCAAAACAAGCGGATTGATCTCCGCTAACAGACAGTCGTTATTACAGACTATCGAATAGAGTTTTCCTGTTAATGCCGCTAATTCCTTCGATCGTGCCGCGTCCAGACCCGCCTTGGTACCAAGGTAGATCCCATCCGGAACCATATAACCAAGTAACGGATCGATATCCAAATAAAAAATCAATTCCGGATTCGTTTTCGCCGTCTGCTCAATATCGACTCCTCCTCGTGGAGAAAATATGATTCGATGCTTTTTGGTATTTCTGTCAAGTATTATGGAGAGATACATCTCCCGGTCAATTTCAACCTTCTCGACTATCATTACTTTTTCGACTGTTTGATCGCGAATTTTCATACCGATCATGTTCGCTACGGTCGTCTTTAATTCGTTCATGTTGGAGACTTCTCGAACACCTCCCGCTTTACCGCGCCCGCCGGTCATGACCTGGGCCTTGACCACGACCGGATAGATGAATTCGTGCTTCGCCTCCAACTGACTCAACTCGTTTACAACCAATCCCTTCGGAACGGAAAGACCTCCGTCTGTAAAAAGCGTTCGCGCTTCAAATTCCATTAAATCCATAATCGCACACTATCCCCATATTTCTTCGTCGGTCGGATTGTAACCTTTTATTTCATAACCGATCCGGATAATATTGAGTAGATGTTTATAATAGAAATTTTCGGAAATACTATTATTACCCCAGGAACCGCACCCCAACGTTGTCGTTGGGGTCAGGTTGTTCGTAAAAGATCCGCCGTTTTGTGTCGAACAGATTTGATTGATTAAAACTCGTGAAACGGTCAAACGTTCCGATGCTCGTTCCGCATGTGCCTGACTATTCGTGTGAATACTGACAGAATGTCCGCGTCCCTCGACATTCAGATTCGCCTGCGCAATATCAAGGGCCTCCTCCCAACTATCGTAACTGTAGGTGGAAATAACAGGACACATTTTTTCCTTGGAAAAAAGATCCGCTTTACCGGGCCCATCCGCCTCGATTAAAATGACTTTTGTCCCTTCCGGAACGAAGACTCCTGCGGCCTCCGCTACTTTTACCGCACTCTGCCCTACCAGATTTTTATTCATAACACCGCCCGGAAACAGCGCATCGCGAAGTTTCTGTTTGCTCGTTACGTCGTTAAAAAACACACTCCCGTTTTTAACCAATTCCTCTATAACTCGTTTGTAATCCTGCCGCGGCGCGATGACCGTCTGTTCCGCCGAACAAATAATGCCATTATCAAATTTTCGTCCTGTTACGATTTTTCTGGCCGCTTCCGCTATATCAACACTTTCGTCGATAATACATTGGACATTGCCTGCTCCTACACCAAAGGCCGGTTTGCCACTGCTGTACGCGGCACGAACCATTCCCATTCCGCCTGTCGCTACTACGACATCGACCGCATGCATTAGTTCGCCGGAAATCTCCGACGAGGATTCTTCTATGTATTGAATTGTATTTTTCGGAGCTCCTAATTTGGTAATTGCGTCAATCATGGCCTCGACGACTATTCTATTACATTTTTTCGCACGCGGATGTGGGGCTATGATAATCGTATTACGTCCTTTAATCGCAAACATCGCATTGCTCATGGGGGTGACCACTGGATTTGTACATGGAGCAATTGCCCCCACCACTCCGACCGGACGTGCTACAAGTGTTATTCCTGTTTCCTCGTTCCGTTCGATTATCCCTACCGACTTTTTCCCTTTTAAACTGTTCCAAATAATTCGGGCCTTGCCTCGGCATTTGGTCACTTTATCTTCGTAAACGCCCATTCGTGTTTCGTCGACGGCCAGTCGGGCATATTCTTCCGCATGGTCAAATACCACTTTTGCGATTGCACGCACCATGGCATCCACCTGTTCCTGACTATAATTATCCAATTCCGCCTGGGCCTGACGGGCATTCGCGACTAACGCGGCTATCATCTCTTTCGTTTCCATTTTCTTCCTTTGTTCCTATTGTATTACAAGGTGACTCCATAGAACTCTTTAAGTATTTTTTCAGTCTCTTCCCGTTGCGGCATGGAAGGAGAACTTCCTGCACGAGTAACGGACAAGGCTCCTACACAATTGGCAAACTGAAGTGCCGTTTCGATCGGCATCTGCTCGGCCAATGCAACAGCCAAACCTCCGTTTAACGCATCGCCGGCTCCCGTCGTATCAATGGCTGCAACCTTCGGAGGCGGTACCATTAGTTCTTCCTGTCCGTCGAAATAATAGACCCCATTTTCCCCCAAGGTCAAAACAACTTTTTTAACACCCATCGCAAGCAGCTTTTCCGAGGCGACTCGCGCGCTCCCTTTATCGGTAACCGGAACTCCGGTAAAAAACTCCGTCTCTGTTTCGTTCGGAGTCAAATAATCAATACCATCGAAGAGTCCGGTCGGAATATCCTGGAACGGGGCCGGATTCATTAAAAATAGACGATGGTGTTTTTGTGCCAAACGTTTACATTCCAAAATGGATGCAAGACTTGTTTCCAGTTGCGTCATGACAACTTCGCAATCCTGAAAATCTTTTTCGGCACTCTGTACATCCTGGGCGGTTAAATCGTCATTAGCCCCTTTAACGACAATAATACGATTCTGACCACAGCTATTATCGATTTCGATGAGCGCAACTCCGGTATCCGCCTTTTCACTGACCTTGATATACTCCTGATTCATACCTTCCCGGGTATAATGGTCTGTAATAATTTTTGCGAGAAAATCGGTCCCGATTTTGCCTATCATACGAACATCGCCCCCTGACCGATGGGATGCGGTTGCCTGATTACTCCCCTTTCCGCCCGCTCCCAATTTGGATCGGGCTCCTAACGTCGTTTCTCCGGCAACAGGCAGGGAATTCGCAAAACAGGCAAAGTCGATAATAAAACTTCCGACATTTATAATCTTCTTCATATATCTTTTCTCTCTCTGCTTCTAGTGTAATTCGTTATATTCCTGAAGTATTTTCGCGCCGGAAGAAGTCCCAAGTCGTTCCGCCCCCGCTTCTATCAACGCTTTTGCGTCCGCCCAAGTCCGAATTCCGGACGATGCCTTCACTTTAACGCCATTAAACGCTGTCTCCTTCATCAGTTTCACGTCTGCGACTGTCGCCTTCCCTTCATTAAAACCGGTACAGGTTTTGACAAAAGACGCCCCCGCTTCACAGGACAGTTTAACCGCGCGTACTTTCTCTTCGTCCGTTAAAAAAAAGGTTTCTATTATTACCTTGACTATCCGTCCTTCCGCCGCCTCGACCAGCGCTCCTATTTCCTCGACTACATATTTATCCAATCCGTCTTTCAGGGCTCCTACGTTTATGACCATATCAAACTCGTCACAGCCTTTTTCTTTGGCGTCTATCAATTCCTGTCTCTTTATCTCCGTCGTATTCGCTCCTAATGGAAAACCAATTACGGTACATACCTTGACGTCGCTCCCCTTCAAAAACTCTTTCGCGTACTTAATATTATAGGGATTGATACAGACTGACGCAAAATCATATTTAATCGCATCTTCTCCTAATTTTCTGATATCTTCTTCCCGGGCAAACGTTTTCAATATCGTATGATCTATATATTTCGAAAGTGATTTATCCATATTCAATCTCCTCGCTTCTCTCTGTTATTCTTCATCTATGGTTTTAAACGATTTTCCCCATTGTCGGATTCGTTCCTCGTAGGCATCATTATAACGATAGTCTTTCCAAAAGGTTAAAATCGTCAGATCAACATCGGAACTGCTGTTATCCAGCGCATGAAAACATCCTGCCGGTATGAAAATAACCTGATTGGGAACTACTTCGACTATTTCCTCGTCCAATTTGAGTTTGCCATGTCCACTCAATATATAATAGATCTCGTCCTGTTCATGGGTGGCTCCTCCCAATGCGCAACCGGCCTTGACCGTACCATGATTAATCTGAATAACACCATCTCGACCGGTAATAACATGGTCGAGAATCATTCGTGAATCATATTCTTTTCCAAATGAAAGTGGCTTGACTTGATCAACGGAAACAACCAACGGTTTTAACTTGTCCATTTTTTCTCCTTTTGCATATATAATATAACAGATTACAACAATCAGAAATCGCGGGCATATCCGCACAACCAACCACCATCGACGTTTATAACGGATCCGGTCATATATCCCGCTTTGTCCGAAGCCATGAACATGGCCGTCCAGGCAATATCGTCCGGTCCTCCCTGGCGATGTTGTGGTATGTGTGATAGAAGAGCTTCCATAGCCGAATTATTAGACCATAATTTAGCCGTTCCCTCCATGGCAATCGTTCCCGGCGATAGAACATTAACCCGAATACCTTCTTCCGCGAGTTCCAGTGCCATGGCCTTCGACAGATTGATAACTCCCGCCTTTGCTGCCGTAAACGCACACTGCTTCCGGAATGGTACCATACCAACGACCGAACTGATATTTATAATATTGGCCCCTTCCCGACCTTTCATAAAGGGAACAACCGCCTTGGAACAGTTATAGACCCCGTTCAAATCCACTTCGATAATACGTTTCCACCAATCATCATCAAACTCGTGAATCGGAAATCTTTTTTCTGAAGGGACATTAACTCCCGCATTATTAATCCAGACATCTATCCCACCAAAATCGGCCGAAATCTGACCACATACCACTTTTGCCATCTCAATATCGGATACATTCAATTGGTAGGCTTTAGCCGTCCCTCCAACTTTCTCGATCGCCGTCAGTGTTTCATCTGCCCCTTTGCGATTATAGCAGACAGCAACTTTTGCCCCTGCCTCCGCAAAACGATAGGCCATGGACCCTCCCAACGCTCCTACTGCTCCGGTTATACCAACAACTTTATCTTTAAACAGTATTTCCATTTTTTTTCTCTTTTATTTGTTTTTGATTTATACACCTGCCCGAAATAATATTGCCTTTTCCGGAAGTGTCAATGTCTCGTACACCTACTCCAAAACAGGGTCCCACCCGTTTGAAAAACAGACTTTTATAACGACCTTGAGTATAACAACCTTAAGGATGGCATATTACCAACCTGCATATTACCAACCTGCATATTACCAACGTGCGACAAATTCGTCTCCGACCTGACTGGTCGAGGCTGTTCCCCCCAAATCGGGCGTCAGGCATTTTTTATCTGTCAGAATTGTTTCCATGGTATTGAGAATGTGTTTTCCCAATTCTTCGTAGCCAAAAAAATCGAGTATTTGACTTGCCGACCATAGAGCGGCCATTGGATTGGCGATACCCTGACCTGCAATATCCGGAGCGGAACCATGAATCGGTTCAAACATGGAGGGGTGGATCCGTTCCGGATTGATATTAGCGCCCGCGGCCAGTCCCATTCCTCCGGAAATAGCGGCTCCGAGGTCGGTGATTATATCTCCGAACAGATTTGACGCGACAATGACTCCGAAACGTTGCGGATTTTTTACGAAGAACATACAGGCTGCATCGGCCAAAACAGAATCCCAAGTCACCTCCGGATATTCCTTCGCAACTTCGGCGACGATAGAATCCCAAAACACCATGGAATAGTTCAGTGCATTTCCTTTTGTGACACTCGTCAACTTTTTCCCGCTCTTGCGCGCGAGTTCAAACGCATAGCGAACGATTCGTTCCGTTCCTTTTCGGGAAAAAACATCATGTTGAATTACAACTTCATTCGGTTGATCGCGATAGAGCCAGGCTCCGACGCCACTGTATTCCCCTTCGCTGTTTTCTCGAACAACAACCATATCGATATCCTCTTGCCGCACATCTTTTAATGGACAGGGCGCTCCGTGAAGCAGTCGAATCGGTCGTAAATTTACATATTGATCGAACGAATGTCGAATTTCGAGAAGAAGACCGCGTAATGAAATATGATCCGGAACACTTGGACTCCCTATTGCGCCAAGATAAATGGCATCGAAAAGAGAGAGCTGTTCAATACCGTTCTCGGGCATCATTTTACCTGTCTCAAGGTAATATTGACAACTCCAGGGAAATTCCGTAAATTGAAATTCGAAGCTCCCATCCGTTTCGGCCGCTTTTTTGAGAACCTTTATTCCTTCGGCGATAACTTCCGGACCGATACCATCTCCCGGGATTACCGCTATTTTTATCTTTTTTTTCATCGAACGCCTTTCTTGTTTAATCACCTGTCCATTATATTTACATGGCTTCTCGTTTCCTAAATCTCTGAAAATGGGATTTCACCCTTTTATTTTCAAATATCGAACATGTGATATAATATAATCTTTATAAAACGAAAACACAAGCACAAGAAGAAAAGATTCTAAATATTTTTCCTGCTGTTCACTGGGTGGTGTGATAAAATCTGTTGTTTTGACAAACTGGTAACCATTCACGGATATAAAGTGAAACTACGGATATAAATTGAAATCACAGATATAAAGTAAAACCACAGATATAAAGTGAAACGGCAGATATAAAGTAAAACCACAGATATAAAGTAAAACCACAGATATAAAGTGAAACGGCAGATATAAAGTGAAACCTGGATATAAAGTAAAACAATGGATATAAAGTGAAACTACGGATATAAAGTGAAATCACAGATAACACTGATTTTCACGGATAGTTTTTTGGCAAACAAACTTTTTTATGATAAAAATTTTTTACAGCAGATAATAATGTTTAGTTTGTTTTTGTAAATATTGTATTTTACGGCAGACTATCTCTGTTTATCCGTGATATTCATGGTTCCAAAATCATTTGCGAATGGTTACACAGACCGAACTGGAACGCGGACGTCTCGTCCGCATCCTCAAAACAGGCGTCTCGCCTTTTTTTCCTCTATTCCAAAAAACGTAAAGTTTTACACCATCTTTATCACAAAAAAACATGACCTGGGAGCGCGGACGTCTCGTCCGCATCCTCAAAACAGGCGTCTCGCCTTTTTTTCCTCTATTCCAAAAAACGTAAAGTTTTACACCATCTTTATCACAAAAAAACATGACTGGAACGCGGACGTCTCGTCCATACGCATTAACTTAAATTCAACGATAGAA